>NZ_NWFK02000001.1:948299-1264398 GCF_002313155.2 Psychrobacter sp. FDAARGOS_221 | reverse complement strand
GTAAGAGGGTAGAGAGATATTTGAGTCAAATATTGGCGTTAATAGGAATACTAAGAACGCGAGAGATACAAACATACCCAAGCTGCTCATCACTCTGTCTTTGCCATTTTGTGCAATTTTATAGGCACATAAACAGGTCATAAAGTAGGCCACAGAAGCGCCAATAGAGGACAAGTCGACAAACCATAATAAGGCAGTACGACCAAAGAAAGGAACGATGATTGCGCAGATACTGATAAAGTAGATAATCCATCTAGGAATGGTGCCGTTACCGGTCATCTTAACGCCTTTACCACGTTTTCCGACGTCGTAGTCTTCACTCATACTATTGACCAGACGGCTAGAGCTGATAAAAAATCCATTAAGCCCGGATACCACAGCGCCAAACATGGCGACCGCTAAGAAGTAAAAAATACCACTACCGACCAAAATTTTAACCGCATGACCTGTTGCCCAGGCTGAGTCGGTTAATTCCTGTTTGTTAATGCCTAATGCCGTTACCACGTTTAATACATTATAAATCACCGCACCAATGACAATGGCCAACATGGTCACTCTTGAGACCGTTTTGGAGTCCACGTCATGGTCACCTGACAACTGAGCGACCGCATCAAATCCAATAAATGCCCATGGTGCAAAGGCGATAATTCTAACCACTGAGGAGGTACTTAGCTCACCCCAGTTTGAATTAAAGTTAGTGGTTTGAGTGTCACCAATATGCAATATTGAGATGGCGGTAATCAAAACTAAAGAAGAGACTAACGCGAATACCAGTAGGTTTTGTGCTTTGAGCGCCCCTTTAATGCCTTTGATATTAATAAAGGTAAATAAAATGATGATGGATAAAGACACCAAAATATCATTTAAGTAGACAGGGTAGCCAGAAACTGAGTATAAGAATTGTCCCTTGCTATAAAAAGGGAATACGGCATCTAATACCATGGGAACCGCAGTTGCGTTCAAGGGGATGATGGACAGATAAGCCAGTAACAGTCCCCAACCGGTGATAAAGCCTTGTTTTTTGCCAAGCAGGGTTGTCGCAAAGCTGTATTCACCGCCAGATTCAGGCACTCTGGTCATGACCTTGGAGTAACTGTTTTCGATGAATACCAACATAATAATGGCAATGCCAAAACCAATCATGGTATTTAAGACGCCGTAATTTGGCAAAAACACATTGCCGGGAAGAATAAATGCACCCCAGCCAATCACTGAGCCTAATGCAATAGTGAAAATTTCTTTTTTGCCCATGTAGCTCATAATAGTATTCGTATCCTTACATTTGATAATTTGATAATTTGATAATTTAATGAAGTTATGAGGCTGGCTACGGTGTTTTTTATCTTCATAGTGAACAGAGGATTTAATCAATAACAAATAGCCAGTAAATTAAACTTAATAATAACTTACTATATTTTTGCGTAAATTTGTATGGCAAGTTTGCAAGGATTTCAAAACGTTAGTAGTAACTTGCTTGCTAGCAGTGGCTAGGAAACAGCCGATGATATAGTCCATAACACCCCAAAAAAACAAAAAGGCCAGCACCTGCTTGAGTGCTGACCTTAACTTAAATGCAGATCTTAATTTAAATAGCTACTGAATTTTATGAGCTATCAATCTGTTTTTTTAGCCATGAATTAGCTGAACACAACCGTTTTGTTGCCGGCGACGATAACACGATTTTGTACATGCCAGTTAACGGCACGCGCTAACACATTACGTTCAACATCACGACCTATAGCACGTAGCTCCGCAACGCCTTGACGATGGGTGACGCGGTGTACATCTTGCTCGATAATAGGTCCTTGGTCTAAGTCAGCTGTCACATAATGTGCAGTTGCACCAATCAGTTTCACGCCCTTATCAAAGGCCTGGCGGTAAGGGTCAGCACCGACGAATGCTGGCAAGAATGAGTGGTGAATGTTGATGATTTGCATTGGCCAACGATCTACAAAATCCGATGACAAGATTTGCATATAGCGAGCCAATACCAATAAGTCGTTGCCGGCCATAATCTGATGGATTTGCTCTTCAGCTTCTGCTTTATTGTCTTTGGTCACCGGCACGTGATGGAAGGGGATACCAAAGTTTTCTACTGCTTGACGTAGGTCATCGTGGTTACTGACCACACAGCTTATTTCGCAATCAAGTAGGCCACGTTGATGACGCCACAGCAAGTCAAGTAAGGCATGATCGAATTTAGATACTAAGATACCAACTTTGGTCTTAATCGCATTGTTGTGTAAGCGCCAATCCATATCATAACGTTTAGCAACCGTATGATCAAAGCTGGCTTGAAAGTTATCAATAATATCGCTTAAGCCGGCCAATGCAAATTCTAGGCGCATAAAATACTGTCCGCCTTCATGTGCCGTTGAATATTGGTCAAGGGTGATAATATTAGCGCCGTAACGATGAATAAATTCAGAAACAGCTTGGACGATACCGGCTTGGTCTTTACATTTAATTAAAAGAGTAGCAGTGTCAATTTTTGGATTATTGGCATTATTTTTATTTGAAGTAGATTCTGACATAATATGCTCACATAAAGAATTAGATAATAGAAACAATTAGTATCTATAGAGAGTAGGAGTAATATATCCATTATTATATCCGTACAGACGGACTTAAGACTGATAATTCAGACCATTGTTGCGGCTGATAAACTATATATAACATAGCTTTTCAATAAAACCTAAAAAAATAACCCACTCAATGAGTAGGTTAAGGGTAGATATTAGCGGGTAAAAATAGCACTATTATAGAAAGTGCTGTCACTGGTTGTCACAGAAAGTATAGCTGTAACAAATACTACTTTAACGCCTCACAAGCGATACCATCTTTGTCTCTATCAAGACTTTTATAACCAGGTTTTTTAGCATTGAAATAGGCTTGAGCTTCTCTTTGTGATTTAAAGTCAGCACATTTCACACGAGCGGCATGGGCAGGCAAGCTGGTTGATATAAATAGAAAACAAAAGGCAGCAGTCAATACTTTGTTCATAAATGACACCCTATAATCAGTGAATTAAATTATAAAGAAGATATAAATTAGAGCATATAACTCTATTATATCAAAGTGGTAGCGAGAGTCTAGAGATGAACCAATGCCAGTTTTATTGTTTAAATTAATAAATAATATTATGTAGTTAATGTTGTTAGGTTTACAAATTTTTAAACCGTGATAATTTATTTTTAGCTGATATAGTTAAGTACCGCCCGCCTTCATGCGCAGTAGAATATTGGTCTAGAGTAATAATATTAGCGCCATAACGGTGAATAAATTCAGATACGGCCTGCACAATACCAGCTTGGTCACGGCATTTGATTAATAGGGTAGCGGTGTCTGTCACTGTATTGGTTTTAGAATGAGTTGATTGAGTGTTGTCTGACATATTGGTCCTATAAAATATATCAACGGAAATAAAAGCACGTAATAGTCTCAATTAGGCGTTAGTTTAATTACATTGGATTCTTTTGTCTAAACAGTGAACATAGTATTGTTTTTTAAATAAGTTATATGAATATAAAATACAAAAGGTTAATTCGTAATATTTAAATATATTAAAAATACTTTAAAATAAAGTTTACAACTGTTATAAGTAAATTAATATTAAAGAGTTTTACATGTATAAATTATTGATCATTAACCTGTTAGTTTAATTTTCTCCTGAGTGACTAATAGTATAAGTGCAAATAAAGTATGGAGGTAAATAATTTTGTTCAGCTGCTTGCTGGTACCATTTAGAGGCCTTAGCAAAATCAGGCTCTAATGTGTAGCAAAAGTCATACATTAAAGCAAGCTGATACTGTGCGGCAGCATAACCTTGATTAGCAGATTTCTCAAACCATTCAATAGCTTTTTCACGATTTTTAGAAACGCTTTCACCGTCTCTATACATGGCGCCTATATTAGATTGAGCTTTGAAATCACCTTGTTCGGCAGCTTTTAAGTACCATTCAAAAGCTTTGTTGTAATTCTTTTTCACACCTTGACCGTTATAATATATGAAACCTAAATTATATTGCGCTTCTATTAAACCTTGATCAGCAGCTTTTTGATACCATCTTATAGCTTCAATACGATTTAGCTCCCTTAATGGCAGAATATAGTGGTACATCTCGGCAAGTTTCAGTTGGGCTAATGAATCTCCTTGGTTTGCTGCCTTTAGATACCATTTAATAGCTTTGCTATAATCTTTATTTCCTTCCTTGTCACTTCTGTAGTAATTTCCAAGCTCATATTGAGCTTTAATATCCCCATTATTCGCTAATTGAGCAGTTTCATCGAAACTTGACGCAGATGCATGAATAGACAATATAGTTGTAGTGCAAAAAACCGTTAATAAACATGCAGTTTTTTTTAAAAGGTTCATAAGCTTTGCTCTAGTGAGTGTTTTGGTAAATATTTTTAATACCAACAATGAAGGCAGGTTATTATGGCTTTATTAGGATAATGTATATTCCACAGTTCCTTTCATTCCTTTATAAAAAAAGGGCTGACGGTCAATGACGGTCAGCCCTAATATGTTGTTTGGTCGGAACGGCAGGATTTGAACCTGCGACCACTACACCCCCAGTGTAGTGCGCTACCAGACTGCGCTACGCCCCGATGGTCAGACTATTTTACTCATTATTAAAAATAATGCAAGTAGCTATCGGTGTGACAGCAGCCTAACCCAATAACTCTTTTAGGATCTGGTTCACCTGTTGCGGGTTGGCCTTACCACGGCTGGCTTTCATCACCTGACCGACCAGACCGTTAAAGGCCTTTTCCTTACCGCCTTTATACTCGTCAACCATCGCCTGATTATTGGCAATCACTTCTTCAACCATGGCTTTAATCGCACCGGTATCGGTTTCTTGCTTCAAGCCTTTGGCTTCAATGATTTTGTCAGCAGCGTCTGCATCATCGCCACCTTCACCGTCATATAAAGCGGTAAAGACCTGTTTGGCTAATTTGCCTGACAGCGTATTATCGTTTAAGCGCTTCAACAAGCCAGCTAACTGTACTTCACTGATAGGGGAATCGCTGATGGTTTTGTCGTCTTTATTCAACGCACCCAGTAAGTCACCCATTACCCAGTTTGCGGTCAGTTTTGCATGCTCAGTTCCAACGGCTTCTAACACAGTTTCATAATAATCGGCCAACTCACGGCTACCGGTTAAGATGCGCGCGTCATACTCAGACAGACCCAATGCTTCTTCAAAGCGGGCACGACGAGTTACAGGCAGCTCAGGCATACTGTCACGGATTGCATCGACTGTGGCTTGATCAATATGCACTGGTAACAAATCTGGATCTGGGAAGTAGCGATAATCATCGGCATCTTCTTTGGTGCGCATGATACGCGTTTCATCTGCGTCTGGATCATACAACATAGTTGCTTGAACCACTTTACCGCCGTCTTCGATGATATCAATTTGACGCTCGATTTCACGCTTAATCGCATTTTCGATGTTGCGGAATGAGTTTAAGTTTTTCAGCTCAGTACGGGTACCGAAGGCTTCACCTGGCTGACGCACAGACACGTTACAGTCACAGCGGAATGAGCCTTCTGCCATGATGGCATCTGAAATATCTAGCCATGTTACTAACTGGTGAATGGCTTTGATATACGCCACTGCTTCACTGGCTGAACGCATGTCTGGCTCAGACACAATCTCAATTAAAGGGGTGCCAGCACGGTTTAAGTCAACCCCAGTCATACCAGCAACTGCATCATGTACAGATTTACCCGCATCTTCTTCTAAGTGACCACGGGTAACGCCAATGCGCTTTTTGTATTCATTCTTCTCGTCTTCGTTGACCACCACATCGATGTAGCCTTTACCAACGATTGGATGCGCCATCTGCGTGATTTGGTAGCCTTTTGGCAAGTCAGGATAAAAATAGTTTTTACGGTCAAAGGTGTTTAGCATGCCAAGCTCAGCATTGATACCAATACCGAACTTTAACGCGCGCTCAATCACGCCTTCATTCAATACTGGCAGCACACCAGGTAGACCTAGATCAACAATATTGGCCTGTGTATTTGGCTCATTACCAAACTGGGTTGAGGCATTCGAAAAGATCTTACTTTGGGTGTTTAATTGGCAATGAATTTCGATACCAATCACGACCTCATAGCCATCGACCAGTAGTTCTTTACGCGTCTCTATTTCACGGAACTCGCTCATACTTTTTCCTATCACTAAATGATTAAAATTTAAAATCTATTATGCAAAATATTATGACAACTATTTATCGGCTAAGACCGAGCTCTAAACCGTAGTCTGTGCCACAGGCGATAGCTTCGTATGATAATCCGTATGTTGTTGGAACAGGTGCGCTGTGGTTAATAGCTTGCTGTCATCCCAGTGATTGCCGATCAGCTGTAAGCCAACCGGTAGGCCTGCTTGGTTAAAGCCAGCTGGCATGCTAATGGCCGGTAGACCGGCTAAGTTAACACCAATGGTGTACACGTCGCCCAGATACATCGTCACTGGGTCTAATGCTGTATTCAGCTCGTACGCTGCGGTAGGTGCTGTCGGACTGGCGATCACATCACAAGATTCAAATGCTTTTTTGAAGTCTTCTAAGATCACGCGACGTACCTTTTGCGCCTTAGTATAGTAAGCATCAAAGTAGCCGGCAGATAGGGCATAAGTACCCATTAAGATACGACGCTGTACTTCAGTACCAAAGCCTTCAGAGCGGCTACGTGTGTACAGATCAGCCAAGTCTTCTGGCTCTTCGCAGCGATAACCAAAGCGGACACCATCAAAGCGAGATAGGTTAGAAGATGCTTCTGCTGGCGCCAACATGTAGTAGGTAGCCAGGGTGATTTCTGGGTCTGTGATGTTCACTTCAACAATGGTTGCGCCCAAATCTTCGTACTGTTTTAAAGCGGCACGTACTGTAGATTCAACTTCTGAGTCTAAACCTGAACCAAAGTATTCTTTTGCTACCCCGATACGCAGTCCAGCAAATGGCTTGTCAGCATCTGCTTTCTCAGCCGCTGTTTGTAGATCGGCCACATAGTTTGGTACTTCACGGTCGATTGAGGTTGCATCACGTGGGTCATAACCAGCCATTGGTTGTAGTAGATACGCACAGTCTTGAGCAGAGCGGCCAAAAGTACCAGCCTGATCAAAGCTTGAGGCATAAGCAATCATACCAAAGCGAGAAACACGGCCATAAGTTGGTTTCATGCCAGTCAGGCCACAGAATGAGGCAGGCTGACGAATCGAACCACCAGTGTCACTACCCGTTGCAAAGGGTACAAAACCGGCAGCAACAGCAGCGGCAGAACCACCCGATGAGCCACCTGGTACACGTTTGGTATCCCAAGGGTTGTGTACAGCGCCATAGAATGAGCTTTCGTTGTCCGAACCCATCGCAAACTCATCCATATTGAGCTTACCTAAGCTGACAGCACCAGCATCACGAATGTTAGACACGATGGTAGCGTCATAAGGTGAAACGAAGTTGTGCAGCATTTTTGAACCAGAGGTAGTTAACACGCCTTTAGTACAAAACAAGTCTTTATGCGCCATAGGCACACCGAGTAAAGGTGTATTGCTTAAGTCATCACCTGAGCGACGTTTGTCGTCTGCTTGTTGTGCAGCTTGGCGAGCACCGTCTTCATCAAGGGTGATAAAACTGTTAATGTCTTTATCTAAGCTATTGATACGCTTTAAGAAATGGTCGGTCAACTCAACACTACTAAACTGTTGGCCTTCAAGGCCGTCAATCAGTTGTGCTATGGATAAATGATGTAAATCAGACATATTGGGTGTCCATCTTAGTTGTTGGAATGGGATAATGTAATGTATATGTTTTGACTGTTTATTAGCTGTTTATCCGTTTAACCCGTAAGCACTTATTATCAAGACGTTTGTTTTCTATTTCTATATGATGTTTTCTATAAGTCTTAATTACTATAAGCTAAGTCAGTTAAATAGGTAATTTTAAACGGCTAAATAAATATAATGTATAAATACAATGTCAGCTAAGTAAGATTAATACTGATTTATTCAATAACTTGAGGTACCAGATATAAGCCTTGTTGCACTGCAGGCGCGACCGATTGATTCGATTCACGATCAATATTGGCATTAGGCACATCGGCACGCAGTTTTTGCGCAGCTTCATGAACGTTGGCTAGTGGCATTAAACCCTCAGTGTCCACGCTAGAAAGGGTTTGCATCATGTTTAAGATCTTGTCGATGTCAGTAGCAAAGTTCTCAGCAGCGGCTTCATCGACAGCCAAATGTGAAAGTTTTGCGACTTGCAAGATATCGGCAGTACAGATTCTATCTGCTTGCGTATCATTAACAGCATCTGCCTGAGGTGCATTATTGGTAGTCATATAACAAAATATCCTTCTTCAAAATGGGTGATGTTACCGGTTACTTGTAAAACCTGCTTTTAAAATAGGTTGCTTTTAATACACAATTTGCTTTTAATACGCAGTGCTTGTGTTACTAACGCCTTATTTAAGCGTTATTTGTTAATGATGGTTTTTAGAACGTTAGTAATTTGCTTAGTATTTGGTATTAAATATGTGTTATTAAATACTTATTACTATCTATATGATAGATAAGATGATGAAATATAAATATAAGCACTGGCTATCCAGTGACTGTTCGTTGTTAACTGTTACTTGTTATAAGCCATTAATTGCTATAAAAGATTAATGGTTATTAACGATAAGGCCCGACTGAAACACTTTAAAGAAAGTCCAGTGCTGTTAAAACAGTTAGAAAGCATCTAGAGTTTATAAAGTATCTAGATCAGTGAACAGTCTAATTAACCTAACAGCAGATTAATCAACCTGATAGTAAGCTGATCGGCCAATCCTCGATAGCTAATTGCCAGTATTATAAAGCAACTGGTTTTTATTTTCAGTTGTTAGAGGGTAGCGGCTTAGCAATTTTTAAGTTATTGGTTTAACTTACAGGCATCCGTCTCAGTTATGGGGCCAAAATGCTTGAGCAGAATTGCTTTTGACATGAGATGTTGCAAATTAGTTTGCTAAAGAAAGATGAAAATTAACAGAATTGCATGATTTATCGACAATTAAGCGCTATAATTTGTGCCACTTTAATATTTCATTAGACTTTAATTAGGTTTTCTCTTGTCGTCATACTTAACTTTAGTTAAAGTGTGTGCTTATATCTGCTCGGCAATACCTCAGAATATATTTTAGTATGTCAAACTCACTTTTATGAGAGTCGGTCTATGCTATTTAGCACCTAACTTTGCTATTTAGTGCTTAGATGATGGCTACTCTTTAACTCGCAATACGCTGGAAACACGATACATGAACCCGTTTGGATTTTTATCTAACAATATCGCCATAGACCTTGGTACTGCTAATACATTGATTTATACGCCCGGAAAAGGGGTGGTTCTCGATGAGCCGACCGTAGTGGCTCTGCGCAGTAACCGCACCCAAAATCCAACAGTGGCTGCTGTCGGGATTGATGCAAAGCAAATGTTGGGCCGTACCCCGGATAACATTACCGCCATTCGTCCGTTAAAAGATGGTGTGATTGCAGATTTTGAGGTTACTCAAAAGATGTTAAAGCACTTCATTAACAAGACTAAAGTCAGACGTTTTTTGGCACAACCTAATGTAGTGGTTTGCGTACCTTGTAAGTCAACCTTGGTTGAGCGCCGTGCGATTCGTGAAGCGGTATCTTCTGCTGGTGCCAATAAAGTATTGCTATTAGAAGAGCCTATGGCTGCGGCTATTGGTGCGGATTTGCCGGTACATGAAGCCAGTGGTTCTATGGTAGTTGATATCGGTGGTGGTACCACTGAGATTGCTGTCATTTCGCTGTCAGGCTGTGTTTACGCTGATTCTATCCGTATTGGTGGTGATATTTTTGACGAAGCCATCATTACTCATGTACGCCGTAACCATGGCTGTATCATCGGTGAGACCACTGCAGAGCGTATTAAGCAAAGCGTTGGTTCAGCCATTGATGAAGATGCTAAGCTTGAAGTAGAAGTCCGCGGTCGTAGCATGGCAGAAGGTGTGCCTAAAACCTTGACGGTAACGTCTGAAGAAGTTCAAAAAGCATTAAGCGACTCGTTAACCGGCATTGTCAGCGCGGTTAAAACTGCCCTTGAACAAACGCCGCCAGAGCTGTCATCAGATATCGCTGAGCGTGGTATTGTATTGACTGGTGGTGGTGCGTTATTACGTAACATTGATAAGCTTATTTCAAAAGAAACTGGCCTGCCAGTGACTGTTGCTGAAGATCCATTGACTTGTGTTAGTCGTGGTGGTGGTGCAGCCTTATCATTTATTAATAACAAAAGCCTGAACATGATCTTTGTATAATTCAGGGTTATTCATGTTTTGTCGCTAATGACGCTCGTACAGTGTGTCACTGATAAGTTTGAAAGAGTCGTATGCCCCCCATAAGCATTTTTGCACAACAAAGTCTGTCTTTAAAGAAAACGGCCGCTGTTCTATTAGTGGCCATGATTTTGATGTTATTAGACAGCAAAAACCCAGACTGGTTCACGCCTGTTCGTGATACCAGTCATGCGGCTATGCAGCCTATTTATCAAATGTCTGTCTTCCCAAACTTTGTCAGTCATTGGGCAGAAGGCACCATGATGAGCAAAGAGTCACTGCGCCGTGAAAATGTGCAACTGCATGCTCAGTTGTTACATGCGCAGGCCAAATTGCAGCAGCAAGATTATGTGCTGGCACAAAATGCGCGTCTTCAGGGTATTTTATCAACGACCAAGCCTGATCAATACGACTTAAACTTGGCGCAAGTAATCGGTACAGATACCAATCCACTGAAGCAGATTGTGGTGATTAACAAAGGCAGCAAAGATGGGGTCGAAGTGGGGCAGACTGCCATTGATGAAAACGGTATTCTGGGTCAGATTATCAATGTCTATCCCAATACCAGTCGCCTATTATTGATTACTGATGAATTACAGTCAGTATCGGTTACCGTAAGACGTACCGGTCAGCGTGCGATCGTCACAGGCGAAGGTTCACCCAGCTCATTAAAGCTCGACTATATCTTTAAGACCTCGGATATCCGCTTAGGCGATGAATTGATTTCTTCTGGACTAGGTGGTCGTTTCCCAGCAGGTTATCGTGTCGGACGGGTTGAATACATTAACCCTGAGCAAAACGACAATTTCATGAATATCGAAGTGGCACCGGCAGCAGACTTCATCAATAGCTCTTATGTGCTAATCATGCAAGACAGCAAAAATGCGCCAAGCTATACCGATGATAACTTTACCGGCTCGTTAGAGTTAACCCATGCGCCATACGTCCCAGTCAGCCGTCCTAGCGAATAATCATTATTTAAGTCTCGCGTAATAGCACTCAATCGTTAACAGCAACTATTGACTGGCTATGAGTTATGAGCGAGATTGATAATTATCTCTCTGACGCTGCTGACAGTTATATTGTCTTTAAAGCATACCTGCTAAATAAGCATACCTGATAAATAGGCACTACTGATAATATGATGAAAGCTCGTTTAAGTCCCGGACAGGTAGTGCTTGGTATCATTGCCAGCTTTGTGGCTGCGTCTATTGTTAATATTTATCCATTAAGCCTAGAAGCCTCTGTGTTTCGACCGACAGCACTGATTATGGTGCTTATTTTTTGGCTTATTTATAAGCCTCGCTATGTTGGCGTGGGCACCGCATTCATAATTGGCATTATCGCAGACTTGCTATTAGATACCAGGTTAGGACAGCAAGCGTTCTCAGCGGTGATTGTGGCCTTTGCTATTCGCTTTATCGGGCGTTATTTGCGCGATTTGAATTTGTCGATTGCTTGGACAGTGGCAACCATTGGCTTGATCGTATTTCAGCTAACCCTATGGCTGATACAGTATTTAACCCAAAACATTTTTTATGGGCAAGCCCTGATAAGCTTAATTATTAGTATTATTATCTGGCCTTTGGTACACACTGCTTTGGGTCGCTTTATCCGTTAGCTTGTTTAGCGTCCTGTATTGCATTGACGCTTCTTAATACATTGTACACATTAAGCTGCCAGTATATAAATTTAGCTATTACCCCAGTAAGTATCGTATGTATTCCCACTGTGTTTCTGCATTACGCTTACTGCGTGACTAAAGTACTAACTGGCTGTCCTGATTAAATTCCTACTTTGATTTGCATCCTTTGTTTGCCCTAACAAGAGATATTTTATGGATATAATTCTTGCGTCTACCTCACCTCGACGTCATCAGTTGTTGGCGTTAGCAGCGATTGATTTTAGTACGTTGTCAGTCGATGTCGATGAAACCATTTTGCCTAACGAGAAACCGCAAGACTATATCGTACGTATGGTCGAGACTAAGGCGCAGCAAGCGTGTCAACACTATCAAACAAAAGCCACCAATCAGGATAAAGATGCCGACTCATCACGATTAATCATCACAGCCGATACCATCGGGGTATTAGCCGATGACCACTATATTCTGGTAAAGCCAAAGGATAAAGCAGATGCATTTGCCATGTGGCAGCAAATGTCTGGCACTGAGCATAATATTTGGACGGCTGTGCAGCTGACTTTAGTTAATCAGCAGGGTGAGACTGTCGCCTCAGAGCAATTGTTAGAAAAGACACAAGTGCAGTTTATAGAGCTTGATGAGCAGGCGATGCAAGCGTATTGGGACACCGGCGAACCTCAAGATAAAGCAGGTGGTTATGCCATTCAAGGCAGAGGCTCGGTGTGGGTTGAGCGTATTAATGGCAGCTATTCTAACGTGGTTGGCTTGCCTTTGGCGCAAACGGTTGCTGCGATTCATAAAATGCAGCAACACATAGTTTAATACAGCCTTCGCAAGCCAATTGAAATCAAAGTCTACAGTGCTTGCTCCTCTGACATAACAGACCAACATTATTTTGAAGTCGCTACATAAGGTTACTGGATAAGCTTGTTATTGATATCGCTTTGTACTTATACTGCTATAATCAGTGAAAATCTAAAACTAACTATTAAACGGTTATGCTGTTAACCTTGCTAAGCTTAGTTAGCTATATTAATTCAATTAATTGACGACATTATTAACTCACGACCTCATCTCTTATCTGTTTATTCTTTGATTATAGATAAGGTCGAGAGTTCAGATAAAATAACAATGTAATAATGTCAGGTATAATACATCAGCTAAACCAGCTACAGTTATCATAACGACTTCTAAGATTGCTATATTTATAAAAATTACTTAAAAAAACTACTTTAATAACTTATTGAAAAATAAAAAAGGTCTGCTATGTCAGAAGAGCTACTCATTAATGTCAGCCCAATGGAGTCTCGGGTCGCTGTTTTGAATAACGGTGTGGCCAGTGAAGTTTACATTGAGCGTCATAACAAGTTAGGTCTGGTTGGCAATATATATTTAGGGACTGTGGTACGTGTGTTACCAGGTATGCAAGCGGCTTTTGTTGATATCGGCCAATCGCGTACTGCGTTTTTACATGTCAATGACATGCGCCGTCCGTCTCGCGCCACCCCACCGAGTATAGAAAATAATACTGCGCCTGTGCGTCACATTACCAAGCATGAACCGAGCGTGCTAACCAGTATGCCGGTTGATCGCTGTGAACACATTGCAGAAAATCCCAGTACCGAATCCAAAACCGATACCAACGCTAATGACTCTAGTCAGCAAAATACCACAGCCGACTCAGGCAGTGATTCACAAGCACAAAACTTAGGTTTAAATAACCAGCAAACCAATCAAGATGCGCCGCATCGTGCTGTCTCAAACAGCCCTTCAAACAATATGTCAGAGCAGGGGTTAGGTGAAAAGCAATCTGCAATGACCGATGAGGCTGATAATCTCGAGCATAGTCTTAGAGACAATCGGGCAAGCGAGGCCACAACCGATGATGCTTCGCCTGATATTGTGGGTAATGCCATCACTCAGGCTGACAGTAAGCCGCAGCCCAATAAAGAACGACAAGTGATTGACCCGCCACGTCATGAACTGATTCAGTATCGTCTGCAAGAAGGTCAAAAAATCTTAGTGCAAGTTACTAAAGATCAGTTGGGTACCAAAGGCGCAAGACTGACAACCAATATCTCGCTGCCGTCACGCTATTTGGTATATTTGCCATCGAGTGAACATATCGGTATTTCACAGCGTATTGATAATGAAGAAGAGCGCTTGCGCCTTAAGACTGAATTATCAGAGCTGATGCAAACCGTCAATCTAACCGGTGGTCTGATTGCTAGGACGGCAGCCGAGCGTGTGCCTGTGGTTAAGCTTGAAGAAGATATCTATTACTTAGTACAGCTATGGCGCACCATTCAAGCGCGCAAAGATGTTTCAGCGACCAGTAGCCAACCAGCGGTATTGATTTATCAAGAGCTGTCGTTGCCACTGCGCTCAATTCGAGACTTGGTACATCCAGATACTGAAAAGGTCATTGTTGATCATGAAGGGATGTATAACGAGGTACGTCAGTTTGCCAAAGAGTTTGTGCCTTTTATCCATCCTCGAATCATCGCCTATACCGGTGAGCAGCCTTTATTCGATGTGCATCGGGTAGAGGAGGACTTGCGCGATGCGTTAAAGCGTCGGGTAGATTTAAAATCAGGCGGTTACTTGATTATTGATCAAACCGAAGCGATGACCACGATTGATGTTAACACTGGCTCATTCGTAGGCGGTCGCTCGCTTGAGGACACGGTATACAAAACCAACCTAGAAGCCACTCATGCCATTGCTAGACAGCTTAGATTGCGTAATCTAGGCGGTATCATCATTCTTGATTTCATTGATATGCTAGAGCAAGAGCACAAAGATGATGTGTTAGAGAGCTTGCAGCACCAATTATCACAGGACTATGCCAAAACTAAGATTACTCAGGTCAGTGAGCTTGGATTAGTCGAGATGACGCGCAAGCGTACGCGAGAGTCGCTTGAGCAGCAATTGTGCGAGCCCTGCCATACTTGTGGCGGTAAAGGCTTTATTAAGACCGCTGAGACTGTCTGCTTTGAGATTTTCCGTGAGATTATGCGCTGTGCGCGTACTTATAACTCACCGAAGAAGTTTACCGTGGTGGCGCATGCATCAGTGATTGACTTATTGTTAACCACAGAGGCTGACACGGTAGCTGATTTAGAGTACTTGTTGGGTAGAGTGATTACTTTTGAAGTTGAGAACCTATATACCCAAGAGCAGTACGATATTGTGCTTGATTAAGTGACTTATTAACTATTTAATTAAGCCATTCTGATTAAACCGCATGAGTGAATCACTGGTTTCAAGTCTGTTTTAAGACAAGATGGGTGAGTTAATTATCGGTAAAAATCAGAGTAGAGTAGGGCAAAATAAATAACAAATTTAATGTTATTGAAATGTAAATCCTACGTCATATAAGCGCTGGCGACGACATAAAAACTGCATATTACCCTTGCAATTCGTCGTCAGCTCTGTATAATACATCCCACTGAATTTATAAAAGCGTTTCAAGTAAGTGCAGTAATTAACCGCAACGTAATTTGTAGTTCGCAGTCAATTACATTGGTACTTGTAGAGCTTGACGTTAATACAGCCGGAGCATCGTTTTCGGCACTAATTTCATACCTCTTTGCTACCTTCCTATAAGGAAATGGTGGGCAAGGATTAAACTTATTTTGTTTTTTGATATTGTTGGATGTGATTTTAATCACGATTTAACCAAAAAATGAATCAATTATATAACGGCTATTTATCATCTAAACACCACATAACGTAGTGATTAATGATAAACCCATTTATTAGGAGCTTGCTGGCATGGCTAACCAGAGAATCCGTATCCGACTAAAGTCTTTTGATCACAGATTGATCGATCAGTCGGCACAAGAGATTGTCGATACCGCAAAGCGCACTGGTGCGCAAGTTTGTGGTCCTGTACCGTTGCCTACTCGCATAGAGCGTTTCAACGTCCTAACCTCGCCACACGTCAACAAAGACGCGCGAGATCAGTACGAGATTCGTACTCACAAGCGTATGCTTGACATCGTGCAACCAACTGATAAAACAGTTGACGCATTGATGAAATTGGACTTGGCTGCTGGTGTAGACGTTCAAATCGCATTGGGTTAATCAAAAGCGCGTCTTAAATTAAGCGTAATGATTAATAAAACGCGACTTTTAAAAATTACCCCAAACTATTAATTGAAGATATAAAGAGGTTTAACATGGCGATCGGTTTAGTCGGTAAGAAATGCGGCATGACCCGTGTCTTCACTGAAACAGGCGCTTCTATCCCTGTAACAGTTGTTGAGGTCGATGCAAACCGCATTACTCAAATTAAAACGAATGACACTGACGGCTATCAAGCCATTCAGATCACCACAGGTGAGCGTCGTGACAGCCGCGTAACAGCAGCACAAAAAGGTCACTTTGCTAAAGCCGGCGTAAAAGCAGGCCGTGGTGTATGGGAATTTCGTGTTACAGAAGAAGAGCTAGAAGGACGTGAAGCTGGCGGCGAAATTACTGCCGACCTATTTGAAGCAGGGCAACTTGTTGATGTAACAGGTCGAAGCAAAGGTAAAGGCTTCCAAGGTGGCGTAAAACGTCATAACTTTAGTATGCAAGATGCTACTCACGGTAACTCAATTTCGCATCGCGTATTGGGTTCAACAGGTCAGAACCAAAGCCCAGGTAAAGTTTTCAAAGGTAAGAAAATGCCAGGGCAAATGGGTAACAAACAAGTTACCGTTCAAGGACTTGAAATCGTGTCAGTAGATGCTGAAAAAGGTCTTCTCGTCATTAAAGGTGCCCTTCCAGGTGCCAATGGTGGCGATGTCATCGTACGTCCGTCAATCAAAGCCTAAGCAAGGGGATTAACGTGAATTTAAAAACTGTTACAGGCGCAGCGGTTGAGCTGTCTGACACGGCATTTGGTCGTGAATTCAACGAAGCCCTCGTTCACCAGGTCGTCACTGCTTATTTAGCAGGCGCACGTCAAGGTACCCGCGCACAAAAAACTCGTGCTGAAGTTTCTGGCGGTGGTATTAAACCATGGCGCCAAAAAGGTACTGGCCGTGCACGTGCAGGCTCTATTCGTAGCCCTATCTGGCGCAGTGGTGGTCGAGCATTCGCTGCAAAACCACAAGATTGGTCACAAAAAGTGAACCGTAAAATGTACCGCGGTGCAATGCAGTGCATCCTAGCTGAATTAGTACGTCAAGATCGTCTAATTCTAGTTGATGAAATCACTGTATCAGCGCCAAAGACTAAAGAACTAATTAGCAAATTGGCAGATCTTAATGCTCCGAGAGCATTAATCGTGACCAATGAAGTTGATGAGAATCTATACTTAGCTGCTCGCAACATTCCACATGTGAATGTTCTAGGCACTAAAGAAGTGGATCCAGTTAGCTTGATTGCGTTTGATAAAGTCATCATGTCTGTTGACGCAGCGAAACAATTTGAGGAAGCACTAGCATGAATAACGCAAGACTTTATCAGGTCTTAAAAGGGCCTGTGTTCTCAGAAAAATCTCAGCTGCTAGGTGACTCGCTAGGTGTTCAAGTATTTAAAGTTGATAGCAATGCCACAAAGCGTGAAATCAAAAAAGCAGTCGAGTTAATGTTTGAAGGTGTGGAAGTTACTAAAGTTAACACCTTAAATGTTAAAGGTAAAACAAAGCGCTTTGGTCGCACTATTGGCCGTCGTAATGACTTTAAAAAGGCCTATGTGACTTTAAAAGCTGGTCAAGATGTACAAATGGCTGATGCTGGTGAAGACGTTGCAGATAATGCAGCATCTACTAGCGAAACAGCGAACAACGAATAAGGATACAAATCATGCCTATCGTAAAAGCAAAGCCAACATCACCAGGTCGCCGTTTTGTTGAAAAAGTGGTGCATCCACACCTTTACAAAGGTCGTCCGCATGCCCCACTTGTTGAAGCACAAGGTAGATCAGGTGGTCGTAATAACAATGGTCGTATTACATCACGTCACATTGGTGGTGGACATAAGCAACACTATCGTATTATCGACTTCAAACGTACGAAAGACAATATCCCAGCAACGGTAGAGCGTATCGAATACGATCCAAACCGTTCTGCGCATATTGCTCTTCTTAAGTACGCTGATGGTGAGCGTCGCTATATTATTGCTCCAAAAAAATTGCAAGTTGGTGACACAGTATTATCAGGTGAATCTTCTCCGATTCGTCCAGGTAACTGCTTACCTCTTAAAAATATCCCATTGGGTACTACTATTAGTAACATCGAACTTAAAATCGGTAAAGGCGCGCAACTTGCTCGTTCAGCTGGTGCATCAGTTCAGTTACTAGGTAAAGAAGGTATCTACGCAATTATACGTCTACGTTCAGGTGAAACTCGCCGCGTACACATTAACTGCCGTGCCGTTATTGGTGAAGTTTCGAACTCTGAAAACAACCTAAAATCACTTGGTAAAGCAGGTGCAGCACGTTGGCGTGGCGTTCGTCCACAGACTCGCGGTACTGCGATGAACCCAATCGATCACCCACACGGTGGTGGTGAAGGTCGTACAATGGGTAAACATCCAACTACGCCATGGGGTCAGAAGACCAAAGGTCTTAAAACGCGTCACAATAAGCGTACTGACAATATGATCATCCGTCGCCGTCGCGCCAAGAAGAAATAAAGGAAAATTTCATGCCTCGTTCATTGAAAAAAGGTCCATTCATTGATGCGCATCTGTTTGCCAAAGTAGAAAAAGCTGTTGAGTCTAACTCACGCAAGCCAATTAAAACTTGGTCACGTCGCTCGATGATTTTACCACAAATGGTTGGTCTAACTCTTTCAGTTCACAATGGCCGTACTCATGTACCGGTTATTATCAGTGAGCAAATGGTTGGCCATAAACTAGGTGAATTTGCCCCGACTCGCACATACCGCGGTCATGGCATTGACAAGAAAGCAAAAAAATAAGGTGCTCACTATGGAAGTAACTGCAAAATTACGCGGTGCCGCCATTTCGGCACAAAAAGTTCGACTTGTCGCTGATGAAGTCCGTGGTAAGTCTATTGAGCGTGCTTTGGATATCCTTGCGTTTAGCAACAAAAAAGGCGCAGTATTCGTTAAGAAATGTCTTGAATCTGCTATCGCCAATGCTGAACACAACCACGGTTTAGATATTGATACACTTAAAGTATCAACTATCTATGTGGATGAAGGCATCACGCTAAAGCGTATCCTACCACGTGCAAAGGGTCGTGCTGATCGTATCAGTAAACGTACCTGTCACATCACTGTTAAGGTAGGAGAATAATTCATGGGACAAAAAGTACATCCAATCGGAATTCGTCTTGGCGTTGTAAAAAAACACAACGCTAACTGGTATGCAGACCCAAAACAGTATTCTGAATACCTACTAAATGACCTTCAAGTACGTGACTATCTTCGTAAGAAGTTAGACAATGCTATGGTAAGCCACATTATGATCGAGCGTCCTACTGGCGCTGCTAAGATCACAATTTCAACGGCTCGCCCAGGTATCGTTATTGGTAAAAAAGGCGAAGATATTGAGAAGCTACAAAAAGAATTAACCAAAATGATGGGCGTACCAGCTCAGGTTAATATCGAAGAAATTACTTCTCCAGATTTAGATGCTCGTCTAGTTGCTGAAGGTATCGCTAGCCAGTTAGAGCGCCGTGTTATGTTCCGTCGTGCGATGAAGCGCGCCGTACAAAACAGCATGCGTTCTGGGGCTCAAGGTATTAAAGTTGAACTGTCTGGTCGTTTAGGTGGTGCAGAGATTGCTCGTACTGAGTGGTATCGTGAAGGTCGTGTACCTTTACATACACTACGTGCTGACATTGACTATGCATCAGTTCGTGCAGAGACTACTTACGGAACCATCGGTGTTAAAGTATGGATTTTCCGTGGTGAGATTCTAGATGGTATGGATAGCGTTTATAATCCTCCTAAAGAAGACAAATCTCGTGCGCCAAAACGCCGCGGCCGTGGAAACCGTCGCAATTCAGACAGAGCAAACACAGATAGAGGTTAAGCTATGTTACAACCAAAACGTACCAAATTTCGTAAAATGCATAAGGGGCGTAACACGGGTTTAGCACATCGTGGTAGCACCGTTGCATTTGGTCAGTTTGGCCTAAAATCAGTTGGTCGTGGTCGTATGACTGCACGTCAAATTGAAGCGGCTCGTCGTACTATTACTCGTAAGGTTAAGCGCGGTGGTAAGATCTGGATCCGTGTATTCCCTGACAAACCAATTACTAACAAACCATTAGAAGTTCGTATGGGTAAAGGTAAAGGTCCTGTTGAGTACTGGGTATGCGAAATCAAACCAGGTAAAATGCTTTATGAGATCGAAGGTGTATCTGAGCAACTAGCACGCGAAGCATTTACGCTTGCAGCTGCAAAACTTCCCTTCAAAACTACCATTGTTAAGCGGACGATAATGTAATGAAGATCAGTGAATTACGCGAAAAATCAGTAGAAGAGCTGACTGGATTACTAGATGAGAAGCAACTTGATGCATTTCGTCTTCGTATGGCTAAAGCCACCGGTCAACTAGGTAGCACACACGAAGTCCGAGCTAATCGCCGCGCGATCGCTCAAATCAAGACTTTGATTAATGAAAAACAAAGAGGCGCCTAATGAGTGACGATATTCAACAAACCGAACAATCGGGCACAGATGTAGGTATTGTTACTGGTAAGGTTGTCAGTAACAAGATGGACAAGTCAATTACAGTATTAATCGAACGTAAAGTTCGTCACCCACTGTATGGCAAACAAATCCGTCGTTCTACAAAAATTAAAGCCCATGACGAAGATAACGTTTGTAACGAAGGGGATGTGGTTCGCATTGTTGAAACCCGTCCTATCTCTAAGACTAAGTCTTGGAAGTTGTTAGACGTTGTTGAGAAAGCTAAAAAAATATAAGCAAATTGCAATTGGTTATAATTACTGGTAAAATACGCCCCCTTGTGGTCTTATACCAGGTAAGTGACTGCTTCATGTGATTTTGATCACATGAAGTGGCTCATTCATATTATTATTGCCTTTTGCATATTATTGGAGTAACGCAATGATTCAGACTGAAACAATTCTGGAAGTTGCAGATAATAGTGGTGCACGACGCGTTCAGTGTATTAAGGTTCTAGGCGGTTCACATCGCCGTTATGCATCTGTCGGCGACATCATTAAAGTATCTGTGAAAGAAGCAATACCACGTGGTCGTGTTAAGAAAGGCGATGTAATGAATGCTGTGGTTGTACGTACCAAAAAAGGTGTACGTCGTCCAGATGGTTCAGTACTTCGTTTTGACGATAACGCTGCTGTGTTGCTTAACCAGAACAAAGCCCCGATTGCCACTCGTATCTTTGGGCCGGTAACTCGTGAACTACGTGGTGATCAATTCATGAAGATTGTATCACTAGCACCAGAAGTACTGTAGAGGTAACCCATGTCTAAATTACGTAAAGGCGACACTGTCATTGTTATTGCTGGTAAAGATAAAGGCAAACAAGGCACTGTGCTAGCGGTAAAAAATGACCGTATCAAAGTTGAAGGCATTAACATTGTAACCAAACACCAAAAGCCTAATGTGGCGACTGGTGCTGAAGGTGGCATCGTTAAGCAAGAAGCATTTTTACATATTTCAAACGTCGCAATTTTTAATGCGCAAACCCAAAAAGCTGATCGTGTTACTTATCAGTTTGACGAGAACGGCAACAAACAGCGTGTCTATCGTTCAAACGGTGAAGTAGTGGCGACTGCGTAAAACACTAAGGGTGTAATAGCAATGGCTAGATTAAAATCATTATACAATGACCAGTACAAGCAACAGATCAAAGAAGAACTGGGCTTAGAAAACGTCATGCAAGTACCAAAAATTACCAAAATTACTCTTAATATGGGTGTTGGCGGTGCTTCACAAGATAAGAAGCTTTTAGAAGGTGCCGTAGCAGATATGACTGCAATTGCAGGTCAAAAGCCGGTAATTACTAAAGCTCGTAAATCTGTCGCAGGCTTTAAAATTCGTGAAGAGTGGCCAATTGGTTGCAAAGTGACGCTTCGTGGCGAGCAAATGTATGAGTTTTTAGATCGTCTCATTGCTATCGCTATCCCACGTATCCGTGACTTCCGTGGTTTTTCACCAAAAGCATTCGATGGTCGTGGTAACTACTCTTTAGGTATTAAAGAGCAAATCGTTTTCCCAGAAGTTGATTATGATAAGATTGATCGTCTTCGTGGGCTTGATATCACTATCACGACGTCTGCTCAAGATGACGAGCAGGGTCGCGCACTGCTTAAAGCATTCGGCTTCCCATTCAAATAGGATTTAAAGCATTATGGCAAAAAAGAGCATGATTAATCGCGAATTAAAACGCGAGAAAATGGTTGCTAAGTATGCTGAGAAGCGTGCAAAGCTTAAAGCAATCATTAGTGACATTAACGCAAGTGACGAAGAAAGAATGGACGCCATTCTTGAACTTCAAGCACTGCCACGTAACTCGTCTCCAGTAAGACTACGTAACCGTTGTGGTGTTACTGGCCGTCCTCATGGTTACTTCCGTAAGTTTGGTCTATCACGTAACATTTTACGCGAGCGCGTAATGCAGGGTGATGTTCCAGGCGTTCGTAAAGCTAGTTGGTAAGGGAGTAATACTATGAGTATGCAAGATACAGTTGCTGATATGCTAACCCGTATCCGTAACGCACAAATGGCACGTAAAGTTTCAGTGTCTATGCCAAGTTCAAAACTACGTAAATCAATTGCTGACTTACTAGTAGACGAAGGTTACATCGCTTCAGCAGAAGTTACAGATGAAGCCAATGGCAAAGCGACATTAAGCATTGAATTAAAATACTTCGAAGGCAAGCCTGTTATTGAAGTACTAAAACGCTATAGCCGTCCAGGATTACGTCAATACCGCGGTAAAGACACAATCCCATCGGTTCAGCAAGGTTTAGGCGTTGCAATCGTTTCTACTAGCCAGGGTATCATGAGTGATCGTGCTGCACGTAAAGCTGGTATTGGCGGCGAAATCATCGCATTTGTGGCTTAATATTAATTAAATTTAGTTTAATTAGTTAACCACTAAACCAATATTTGTATTATTTAACTTTTTAATACCTTAATTATCAGTTATAATAGGCGCCTTTATTTAGGCCTATGACCACTGAGTGGTATAGTAATAAAAAGCTTGAGTAATATAGAGCTGATTATTTAAATTAACAGGCCTAGTGCCTGTTAATTTTTTCATAATCATTCGTTATTTATTTGTTATTAAGATTTATCTTATTAAGGAACTACCCTATGTCTCGTGTGGCTAAAGCCCCAGTAGCACTGCCTAAGGGCGTAAGTGTTACTTTGAACGGTCAGCAGGTTGAAGTTAAAGGCAGCAAAGGTACGATGTCTTTACGCCTGCATGATTTGGTCGAGCTAAAACAAGAAGATGATCAACTGATCTTATCACCTGTTTCTGACTCAAAAGATGCTTGGATGCACACTGGTACAATGCGTTCTACTTTGAACAACTTTGTTATCGGTGTTTCTGAAGGCTTCGAAAGAAAATTACAACTGATTGGTGTTGGTTACCGTGCACAAGTTGCTGGTAACAAAGTAACCCTACACGTTGGTTACTCACATCCAGTTGAATATACACTTCCAGAAGGCGTTACTGCCGAAACTCCAAGCCAAACTGAAATCGTTTTAAAATCTAACGATAAGCAGGCTTTGGGTCAAGCTGCTGCGAAAATCCGTGGATATCGTCCGCCTGAGCCATATAAAGGTAAAGGTATTCGTTATAGTGACGAGCATGTGGTTCGTAAAGAAGCTAAGAAAAAATAAGGTGAAATGACATGTTTGATAAAAAAGCTGCTCGCTTACGTCGAGCTAAAAAAACACGTGCCCACATCCGCTACTTGGGTGTGCATCGGTTAGTAGTTAACCGTACTCCACGCCATATTTATGCTCAGATCATTTCTCCAACTGGCGGAGAAGTATTGGCTCAAGCATCAACGCTTGACAGCACTTTACGCTCTGGCGCTACTGGTAACGTTGAAGCTGCAAAAGCTGTAGGTCAACTTATCGCTGAACGTGGAAAATCTGCTGGCATCACTAAAGTCGCTTTCGACCGTAGTGGTTTTAAATATCACGGTCGTGTTAAAGCATTAGCAGAAGCCGCTCGTGAAAATGGATTGGAGTTTTAATCATGGCTAAAGTAGAACAAAATGACGGTTTAGTAGAAAAGTTAGTTTCTGTTGACCGTGTATCGAAAGTAGTAAAAGGTGGTCGTATTTTCTCATTCACCGCATTAACAGTTGTTGGTGATGGTAATGGCCGTGTTGGTTTTGGACGTGGTAAAGCTCGTGAAGTGCCAGCTGCAATCCAAAAAGCACTTGAAGCTGCTAAACGTAATATGATCACAGTTGATCTTGATGGTGTTACCTTACAACATCCAATCGTAGCTCGTCATGGTGCTAGTAAAGTATACATGCAGCCTGCTAACGAAGGTACTGGTGTAATTGCCGGTGGTGCTGTACGTGCGGTACTAGAATCAGCTGGTGTTGAAGACGTATTAACTAAGTGTTACGGTTCAACAAACCCAACTAACGTAGTTCGTGCAACATTCAATGGTTTACGTGATATGTCGTCACCTGAAAAGGCGGCTGCAAAACGTGGTAAATCTGTAGACGAAATCTTGGGCTAACCATTTTTTTAGAATATATAGTAGGTGAGTTACGATGAAAACAATGAAAGTTACTCAAATTAAATCTGGTGCCCATCGCCTCAAGAGCCATAAAGCATGTCTTAAAGGCCTTGGTTTACGCCGTATTGGACACACAGTTGAAGTTGAAGACACGCCTTCAACCCGTGGAATGGTGAATCGCATCAATTACATGGTTAAAGTGGAGGAAGCGTAATGGGACTTAAGTTAAACGAATTATCACCAGGCATCGGTGCTAAAAAAACAGCACATCGTAAAGGCCGTGGTATTGGTTCAGGTCTTGGTAAAACAGGTGGCCGTGGTGTTAAAGGTCAAAAATCACGCTCAGGATCAAGCATCCGTCGTGGATTTGAAGGTGGTCAAATGCCTTTATTCCGTCGCGTGCCTAAGTTTGGTTTTACCAGTCAAATGGCATTAACAACGGCTGAAGTACGTCTATCAGAATTAAACAAGATTGATGGCGACGTTGTTAGCATTGAAACGCTAAAAGCTGCAAACATTATCCGTCATGACATGAAACGTGCGCGTATCATCTTATCTGGCGAGATTAAGAAAGCTTATACATTTAAAGGTGTTAAAGTGACCAAAGGTGCTAAAGCTGCTATTGAAGCTGCTGGCGGCACAGTTGAGGAAACACAGGAGTAATTTAAATGGCTAAGCAATCTGGCCCTACCTCTGCTATTCCATTGAATCCACTCGTCTTTATTCGTAAGTATGATGAGCTTTGGAATCGCTTATTGTTTTTAATAGGGGCGTTGGTTGTTTACCGTTTGGGTTCACATATTCCTGTACCTGGGATTAATCCAGTCAGCTTAGCAGAGCTGTTCTCGCGTAATGAAAACACCATCCTGAGTATGTTTAACATGTTCTCAGGTGGTGCATTAGAGCGAATGTCTATCATGGCACTCGGTATTATGCCGTACATCTCTGCTTCGATTATTGTGCAAATGATGTCTGCAGTATTGCCATCATTAGAAGCACTAAAAAAAGAGGGTGAGGCGGGTCGTCGTAAACTGAATAAGTATACGCGCCAAGGCACTCTCTTTTTGGCATCTATCCAAGCCATATTTATGTGTACTGGATTAATCAGTCAAAACCTAACCCTGTCATCAGGGCTAACATTTTACATTCCTGCTGTAAGTTCGCTTGTAGCAGGTGCCATGTTCTTGATGTGGCTAGGCGAGCAAATTACAGAGCGCGGTGTTGGTAACGGGATTTCAATGCTGATTTTTGCCAGTATTGTTTCTAGCGTCCCAAGCATGTTAGGTCAATCATTTGAGATGGTTAAGACCAACCCTCAAAGTTTGATTATCCTGTTGATATTTGCTGTGTTAGGTATCGCAGTGACTGCAGGTATTGTGTTTATTGAAAGAGCGCAACGTCGTATTCCAGTCAACTATGCACAAAAACAGCAACTAGGGCGTAAGGTTTATGCCAACCAACAATCGCATTTGCCGCTAAAAATTAACATGGCTGGGGTTATTCCTGCCATTTTTGCCAGTGCTTTGTTGATGTTTCCAGCCAGTTTAGGTCAGTGGGTAGGTAGTTCCGCAGATCCAAGCATGTGGGAGCAATTCTTACAAACAATGTCACTAGTTTTGGCACCAGGCCAACCACTTTATCTTGTGTTGTTCGGTGCGATGATTATTTTCTTCTGTTATTTTTATACCGCGTTAGTATTTAGTCCGCGTGAAGTAGCAGAGAACTTGAAGCGTAGTGGTGCTTATATCCCAGGTATTAGACCAGGATTACAAACACAGCGTTATTTAGATCATGTATTAAATCGCCTTACATTTATTGGTGCTATTTATATGACAGTGATCTGTTTAATGCCGATGCTATTACAGTCTTCATTTGGCATACCTTTCCATTTAGGTGGAACCTCACTGTTAATTATGGTAGTCGTAGTAATGGACTTCATATCCCAGTTGCAGGCTCACTTAATGACACATCAATATCATGATCAGACGTTGATTAAATAGGTTTAACGCTTATCAATTAGTGTCTGCTCAACAGGAGAATATTATGAAAGTTCAAGCATCTGTAAAAAAGATCTGTGGTAGCTGCAAAGTTGTACGCCGTAAAGGTAAAGTACATGTTATCTGCAAAGCAGAACCACGTCATAAACAGCGTCAAGGTTAATTTTTAAATTTGTGCTAAATGTAATTTTTAGCAACAAATTTTAAGGTTATACTTGAATTATTAAGGCGGATGAGTTATCATCCGCCACTTGCCGTCGTTTGTAAACTAGTTTAACTATTAATGCAAATGGCAAAATCTGAAACATAAGTCTAAGACCAAAGGTCGTTAGCAATATTTTGATTAAGTTCTGACTATTGTTAATCAGCGATATATAAGGTCAGTTAGGCTCATTTTTCATAACTGGAGAGAAATCAATGGCTCGTATTGCCGGCGTCAACATCCCGGATAACAAGCATGCAGTGATTTCATTGACTTATATTTTTGGTATTGGTCGTACTACCGCTAAGCAAATCTTAGAAGCGGTTGGTATTGAGCCTACGACTAAAATCAGTCAATTAGATGACACGCAGCTTGATGCTATCCGTGCACAAATTGGTAACTACATGGTTGAAGGTGACCTTCGTCGTGAAGTTTCAATGAATATTAAACGTTTGGTCGACTTAGGTTGTTACCGTGGTATTCGCCACCGTCGTAACTTACCTGTAAGAGGTCAAAACACGAAGAATAACGCTCGTACTCGTAAGGGTCCGATTCGTTCAATTAAAAGATAATTAACTTAGGAAGCTAAAAGATGGCAAAAGACACCCGTGGTCGTAAAAAAACGGCACGTCGTTCGGTATCCGAGGGCGTAGCCCACATTCATGCGTCTTTTAATAACACCATTGTAACGATTACTGATCGTCAAGGTAATGCATTGGCTTGGGCCACCTCAGGTGGACAAGGCTTCCGTGGTTCACGTAAATCAACACCATTCGCAGCTCAGGTTGCAGCAGAAGTTGCTGGTAAAGCAGCTCAAGAAACTTATGGTGTTAAGAATGTCGATGTTCTGGTTAAAGGTCCAGGACCGGGTCGTGAGTCTGCGGTAAGAGCCTTAGGTGCATTAGGTTATAAAATTAACAGCATATCTGATGTAACCCCAATCCCACACAACGGTTGCCGTCCGCCTAAAAAGCGTCGCGTATAACTATTGTTGCCGTATATGTCGCTATATAACCCTATTTAATTATATAGCGGTAGTACGGTGTGTGAATTAAGACGAAACTACCGTTACAAGTTACTATTAAGACGTAACTCAAGGAGACACAAGCATGGCCCGTTATATAGGTCCAAAATTAAAGTTGTCGCGTCGTGAAGGTACTGATTTACAATTAAAATCAGGTGTTAAACCTTATGACGTTAAAACTAAAAAAGCAGGTCGCGTACCTGGTCAGCATGGCAATACACGCAACAAAGCGTCTGAATACTCATTACAGCTACGTGAAAAACAAAAAGTTAAGCGTATGTATGGCGTATTAGAGCGTCAGTTTGCTAACTACTATAAAGAATCTGCACGTGCTCGCGGTGCAACTGGTGAAAACCTATTGCAAATGCTAGAGCGCCGTTTAGATAACGTTGTTTATCGTATGGGCTTTGGCTCAACTCGTGCTGAAGCACGTCAGTTAGTCAGCCATCGTGCCGTTATGCTAAAAAGAGCTGGTCGTGATGAGTTTGTTCGTGTGAACATTCCATCTATCCAAGTTCAAGATGGTGATGTTATCGCTATCCATGAAAAAGCGAAAGAACAGTTACGTATTAAGAATGCTATTGAATTAGCTACTCAACGCGGTATCCCTGAGTGGTTAGATGTTGATCATAGCAAAATGCAAGGTACATTTAAGCAAGCGCCAGATCGTATTGATCTACCTGCAGAAATCACCGAAAGCTTAATCGTTGAATTGTATTCTAAATAATCGCTAACAATAATTTGATTAACTAATCGAGGTGACAATATGATGCTTAATGCTACCGAGTTTCTGACCCCTAATGCCATTAATGTGGATGCGGTTGATGAAACCAATGCAAAAGTCACGCTCGAGCCGTTAGAACGCGGCTTTGGGCATACCTTAGGTAATGCCCTGCGTCGCATTCTTTTATCTTCATTGCCTGGTGCAGCCGTTATTGAAGCAGAAATTGAAGGTGTGGATCATGAATATTCTACACTTGAAGGTCTGCAAGAAGACGTTTTAGATTTATTATTAAATTTAAAAGGTCTTGCGATTACAATGCACGATCAAAATGAAGTGTTTTTAACACTAGACAAAAAAGGTCCTGGCATCATCACTGCGGCAGATATTGAACTGCCACATAATGTTGAAATTGTTAACCCTGATTTGGTACTAGGCACACTTGGTGAGCGTGGTCATTTAAAAATGCGCTTACGTGTGGTTATGGGCCGTGGTTATGAGCCTGCTAACCTACGCCGTGAAGATGGTGATACTAAAGCAATTGGTCGTTTGAAACTAGACGCCAGCTTTAGCCCTGTTTCACGTGTTGCTTATCAAGTTGAAAATGCTCGTGTTGAACAGCGTACGGATTTAGACCGTCTAATCATTGAACTTGAAACCAATGGTACGATCGATCCTGAAGAAGCCATTCGCAAAGCAGCAACTATTTTGCAGCAACAAATCTCGATTTTCGTAGATTTAGAAGCAGAAGAAGCGCCAGAGCCTGTGAAAGAAAAAGAAGAGGTTGACCCTGTACTATTACGTCCAGTGGATGACCTTGAACTAACGGTTCGCTCAGCAAACTGTTTAAAAGCTGAAAACATTTACTATATCGGCGATTTGGTACAGCGTTCAGAAACTGAACTACTGAAAACACCAAACCTTGGTAAGAAATCATTAACCGAAATTAAAGACGTATTAGCGTCTAAAGGTCTTGAGTTGGATATGCGCCTAGAAAACTGGCCACCAGCAGATCTACGTGTTGATGATCGTTTTTCTTATCGTAGCCGTTAAACTATAAAGGATATTTGACCATGCGACATCGTAAGAGTGGAGTTAAGCTGGGTCGCACCGGCAGCCATCGTAAGGCAATGTTCCAGAACATGACAAACTCTTTGTTTGAACATGAACTGATCAAAACAACATTACCAAAAGCAAAAGAGCTGCGCCGTGTAGCTGAGCCTTTAATTACTTTGGCAAAAGAAGATTCAGTTGCTAACCGCCGTTTGGCTTTCAGCCGTATGCGCAATAAAGATATGGTTGGCAAATTATTTGGTACACTAGCACCACGTTATCAAGATCGTCCAGGTGGATACTTACGTATCATCAAATGTGGCAATCGTGATGGTGATAATGCACCAATGGCATATGTTGAACTAGTTGATCGTGACTAATATTTGATTTCGGACGTTTTATGTCCGATTAAATAGACTCGATTCTAGTAGTTTAACTGCTAATAAAAGAACCTCAGTAGCTGTTTAGATTCATGTTTTTAACATGATTCAAAGTAGCCACTGAGGTTTTCTTATGTTGTACTGTTTATGATTTGATATGAGTCGCACTTTATTTTTGATGCTTAAGATTAGCGATGTGCTGTAGTACCTAACTTATGCTTAACTAGCATTTAACTTATAAGCTCAGTCACATCAGCTGCACCTTGACGTATTAGTTCAGGCGGACACTGTGTCATATCGACGATAGTGGTTAATTTGGTGGTTAAGATACCGGCATTAATCATTAAGTCTATTTGATTGGCCAGTTTGTCCTCAATCTCGAAAGGATCATCAAGAGTAAGTGGTGTATCTGGAAGTATCAACGAGCTGGTCAAAATAGGCTCACCCATATTCTCTAGTATCATTTGTGCAATTGGGTTCTCAGGAACGCGAATCCCTATGGTTTTTTTCTTAGGATGTGACAGCTTTTTGGGCACATCTTTTGTCGCCTCTAAGATATAAGTAATGGGCGCGGGCGTATTGGCCTTTAATAATTTGAACTGCTGGTTATCGACAGTGGCGTAAGTCGCAATTTCACTTAAGTCACGGCACAGTAAGGTAAATTGATGTTTGTCATCTAATTGGCGAATTAAACGCAGTTTTTCAATCGCGTTCTTTGAACCAATTTTGCAGCCAAATGCGTAACTGGTATCGGTAGGGTAGACAATAAGCTCATCTTTATTAAGCGCATCGACGACTTGCCCAATTAATCTGGGTTGTGGGTTGTCTGGGTGAATGTAAAGTGTTTGCATAGCTTGACTCCTTTTTATGAGGTTGAATCGTCCTATTTATAATTGTTTTTTTGTGGTTAACGCTGGATATTTGCGCTTTATTTAAACGATCTTAGTTAACCTATTTGATCGTATGTGTCTGATTTAACACACCTCATCCACTACAATAGTATCACGGCAGGTGTAGGCTAGGGCAGTTAAAAGTGTTTGAGCATCTTTAGGCAGTGTTTGAGGCTGATTGATATAGTGAGTGGCCTGATTAAACACATCGACTGCAAACGTACTTTGACTGGTGTCAAAATCAGCGTGCAAGTTATCTTGTGATACTCTAAAGCGTCTGCCACACATCAGGCTAAATAAGCACTCAATGGCCTGAGGTTTAATCTCTACTTGCTCAAAGACCTTTTGTTGCGCCTCTGTACGTCCATCGGGGGCATACCAGTAGCCGAAGTCTGATAAGGTACGTCGACGTGCACCTGCGATGCTCCAGTGGCTAATTTCGTGTAACGCGCTTTGAAAGAAACCATGCGCAAACTGAATGCGAGCGGGTTGTTCCTCAGTAGCTGGGAAGTATTCAGGCTCATGCTTACCACGTACTAGAACCACGTTTTGTGATGCAAACAACGCATTAAATAAACGTATCAGCCAGTCGACTTGTTGTGCTTCGATATCTTCAGCACTGTGCTGGTTTTGTTGTTCAGACTGGTGAATAAGCTGCCACTGCTGCTTAAATACCGCCAGTGTATTAGACGGCTCACTGTGTGACATCTGACTTTTTAACGACGCGAGTTGCTGTCTTAGAGTGTCACGAAGCTGTATAATGGGTAAATGATAAAAATTAGGGTCTGACATATTACTTGCCAACATAGTGTTACCAATTAAAGTTCTTATCAAAAAGATGATGACTAAACTGAGTTAGTTAAAAGTTTTGAAGATTGGATGGTATATTTGCTTTAGTCTTAAACGACAGAAGTCATTTAGCTGAGTAAGCATTATAGCATTACCAGTGAGTAGACAGATAACCCCAGTAACAGTACACAGCCCTTGAAACTTAGGTTTTAAGCAACAGATAGATAACAGAGACAGCCAGTTATTAATAATCAAACTATTAACAATCAAACTTTATTAAAGACAAATAGACCGTCATAAACGTTAGACAAAAGTTAGTCATAGTGTGTGATAAGTAATTATTAACAACAATTAAAATATCAATCGACGAATAAAATGGATAAAACATTGAAAAATAATACTGAAAACAACGCAGCCGTACTACCGAACCATGTTAATTTAGAGAAATGGGAAGAGGTGGGTTACAGTTGGTCAGGTCGTGTGACACCACGCCAGTTTAATCGCCTGCTTGATATTGTACCGGAAGAATATCAGGACCAACCTATCGAGCTGGTCTGTGAGCTAAAAAAACAAGGTCAGTTACTGGTATTAACCCTGGCGTTTACTGGTGATATCTGGGCCATTTGTCAGCGCTGCTTAAATCCACTTAACATCGATGTTACGCATGATGCGCAGCTGATATTGTTGCAGCGAGAAGAGCAGCAAAGCCTGGTTGATGAGGCGGATGACTACTTGCTGCTTGAAGAGCTACTGGCGGAGCAGCCTGAAAATCAAAAAGGCGATCGCTTGTTACCACTGAAGAAGCTGGTCGAAGATGAGCTGTTACTTGATGTGCCTTTATCCGCTAAGCATGATGACTGTGAAATGGCAGTTGTGCAAGTGGGTGAAATCATCGAGGAAGAAGCTGAGAATCCTTTTGCTGCTTTGGCCTCGCTAAAAGGTAAGCTTTAAGTTTAATACAGCTTATTATGAACCGTTTGTGATATGACGTCGCTTTAAGTGGTACTATAGGGCCGAATGCGATATGGCTTTCATCAACGGCATAAATTATAATAGCGCAAATTTTGCTGTTATCCGTATTATAGAAAGTACATTTGTAACTGGCTTTAGCACTGGTTACGAATAGCCCTTTATTTTATGTGATAAAGCGAGTATAATCTCTCGTTTATTATTCCCAGATTTTTAACCTATTTGATTTTTAATAAGAGTTGCTCTTATTGAGGTCAATAGAGAACTCATTTTGCTAAGTGAGTAGCGTCATACAATCGCAGGGTTTAACCACTTAAAGCGTAAGATTCTAATCTTGACACCTGAGTGACTAAGCCATTGCTTACGGTAATGACCCTACCTAACTTGCAGTATATTTTAGAATAGGAGCAAGACCCATGGCTGTTCAAAAAAGTCGTAAAAGCCGCTCACGCCGTGATATGCGTCGTTCACACCACCATATGGAAGTTGCTGAGCTAAGCATTGATGCCACTACTGGTGAAAAACATCGTCGTCATCACATGACTAAAGATGGTTTTTATCGCGGCCGTCAGTTGTTCAAAGCGAGTCAAGAAGACTAACTGTCCACATCCTAGATGATCGTGGAGCAGTACAAGAGCTAAGCTTTACTAATGAGAATTATTATTAGTGGTGCTTGGCTCTTTTTTTATTTGTATCTTTTTAGATATCCTTAGGCAGAAGAAGGCTTATAATGTCACTAAAACAATCTCAAGCAGTTAAAAAACAAGGTCAAATCGAAGTGCCACGTCGTATAGCTGTTGTCTTCCCTGGTCAGGGCTCACAAACGGTCGGCATGCTAAATGAGTTGGCTGAATCTTATCCTATTGTTGAGCAAACCTTTTCAGAAGCCAGTGAGGCGTTGGGTTTTGATTTATGGGCCATCTGTCAAGATGAGGCTGAGCTTGCAAAAACTGAATATACTCAACCTGCGTTATTGGCAGCCAGTATAGCGGTATGGCGTATATTGCAAGATACCACTGATATTGAGCCGCTTTATTTAGCAGGTCATTCACTGGGTGAATACAGTGCGCTATGTGCAGCAGGCGCTATTAGCTTAGGTGATGCGGTGCAACTGGTGCATACTCGTGGTCAACTCATGCAGCAAGCGGTGTCTGGTATAGAGACAAAAATGGCCGCTGTATTGGGCTTAGATAACAGCCAAGTTATTAGCATCTGTGAGCAAGTTGAAAGCAACGATGATGATGCCATAGCAAGTCCGGCAAACTTCAATAGCCCAGGCCAAGTCGTGGTTGCTGGTAACGCTAAAGGTATGGAAATATTAGGCCAGCACATTCAGTGTACGGGCAAAAAAATGGTACCGCTTAAAGTCAGCGTACCTTCACACACCTCATTAATGCAGCCAGCCAGTGATGCATTAGCTGAGAAGTTAGCACAGTGTGAGTTTGAACTGCCAGAGATTCCGGTGATTCAAAACAGACATGCGCATGAAGAGAAGACAGTAGCAGCCATCAAAAAAGCGCTAGCAGAGCAGTTGAGTCATCCTGTATTATGGACACAGACCATGCAGAAGTTAGCAGATAAACACATCAATTTAATTATTGAGTGCGGTGCAGGGACGGTATTAAGTAATCTAGCTAAGAGACAAGAAACCCCCATTGTGGCTTTTCCAACTGATAAGCCAGAACGTCTCACTAAGCTATTTGATAAATTAAATGAGGAGTAGTTATGAGCCGTACAATTACATTAGTAACAGGTGCCAGTCGCGGTATTGGTAAAGCCATTGCCAAGCGTTTTGCTAAAGAAGGTCATTTCGTGATTGGTACGGCCACAACCGCTGAAGGCGCACAAGCCATTGATGAATATTTGCATGATGCCGGTGGCATTGGGCGAGTATTAAATGTCACTGATCAAGAACAAATTGATAAGCTGTTTGAAGAGATTGAAAGTGTGTATGGTAGTGTGCAGGTACTGGTAAACAATGCCGGTATTTCGCAAGATGGGTTGTTGATACGCATGAAAGACGAAGACTGGGATAAAGTGTTAAACACCAACCTAACTTCGATTTATCGCATGAGTAAGCGTGCTATCAGAGGCATGATGAAAGCGCGTAAAGGCCGTATTATCAATATTACCTCTGTGGTTGCACAAATGGGTAATGCCGGTCAGGTCAACTATGCTGCAACCAAAGCGGGCATCGAAGGCTTTAGCCGTACGTTAGCGCGTGAGATTGGATCACGCCAAGTAACAGTTAACTGCGTGGCACCAGGCCTGGTTGAGACCGATATGACAGATGAGCTAGATGAGCGCTTATTGAACTCTATGCTGGATGCAGTGCCTGTTGGCCGTTTAGGTCAGCCAGAAGATGTCGCGGCAGCAGTATCATTCTTAGCCAGTGATGAGGCAAGCTATGTTACTGGTGCTGTGCTTCCAGTCAATGGCGGGATGTACATGTAGAATGCGTCTTTGATTAAGTAATAGGTGTGTCCATCAGCGGCAATGATGAAAGTGATGATTAATTGTATAAAATTGCCAACATGGGTGGACTTTTGCCTACAATAGCGGTTACTATTACTAAATTAAGTGTACAAGTGTACATTAAGTGATAAGATGGTTAACAGCTAGGATGTAGAAGTGTTAGTCAGCCACTTATTGCAACAGACTTATTAATAGGCTTAGTTGTACTAAGGCATAAAAACAGTCACAGAAAGAGAGTGACAGAAGACTTAGTGACACAAAGGTTGCTAACCTTCTGAATTTAATTTACCATTAAATTATTAACCGTTTGATACCATAAATAAAGGAAGTTGTTATGAGCGAAGATATTGAATTAAAAGTAAAATCAGCAGTAGCAGAGCAGTTAGACGTAGATGTTGAAGACATCAAAAATGAGTCTTCATTTATCAATGATTTAGGCGCTGACTCATTAGATTTGGTTGAGTTGGTAATGACATTTGAAAATGACTTTGACATCACAATTCCTGATGATGATTCAAATGAAATTACTACCGTTCAAAAAGCAGTTGATTACATTAAATCAAAACTAGAATCATAATCGATTAACATAGTAGTCATAACTGATACCAAAAAAAGACCATACTTAACTATAAATAAGTATGGTCTTTTTTTATTCTATTAATTAGCAGTCGCTTTGTTTAAGATTTGTGTGGTAATAAAAACACTGTTGAATTTAATGATAATTGAGCTATTATTAATTCAGCTATTACCAATAGCGAAAAGCTGTTTAATTATAAACTTAAAAAAATCAATAATATGATTAGGAGAAAATAATATGGGTATGTTTAGTTTTGCCAAAGACATCGGTGATAAAATTTTTAATCGTGAAGATGCTAAAAAAGAAACTGAATCAAACGCTGATGCGTCAAAAGCACCAGCTGCAACTGAACCATCAGCACAATCAGTTGCTAACTTACTATTAAAGCGCATCCAGCAACAGAACTTAGATATCTCTGAGCTGAAAGTTAAATATAACGGTTCAACAGATACTGCTGAAATCAGTGGTAAAGCTAAAACCCAAGCAGATCGTGAGAAAGCCATTATCGCTATTGGTAATGTTCAGCACGTTGCTAAAGTTATCGACAACATTGATATCGAACAAGATGCGCCTGAATCAACTATGTATACCGTTAAATCTGGCGATACCTTGTCAAAAATCGCTCAAGAAGTATATGGCTCTGCCAACGAATACAACAAAATTTTTGAAGCAAACAAGCCAATGCTATCAGATCCTAACAAGATTTATGTTGGCCAAGTACTACGTATTCCAAAGCCATAATTGATTGCAGTAGTTAGTCTTTAATTATTTAATAACTAACGCAAATAACTACGGACAAATAATTAGACCAAAGGCGGTAATTGCGAGGTTAACACTTTTCGATTTTCAGTCTAATCTAATTATCAGCATAACAGATGCTATAAAGCCATTGACCTTAGGTCAGTGGCTTTTTTATTTTATGCTAATTCTTCTTTAGTTCTTTGTTGTATGCAGTGAACGAGAATGTTGGATTCAGACGCGGGTTCGATTATTGTGGTGCTTTATCAAGCTGTTGATTGATGGCCCAATGGATATGTTCATCAAGTATCTCATTATGCTGACCAAGGCGCTGTTGTAACGCTTCAATATGAGCTGTGGCGTAAGGTGCATTGCCAATACCGATAGAGACGTTGCGTAAAAAGTTAATATAGCCAGTACGGCGTATGGGGCTGCCTTCTGTGCGTTTTAAGAACATCTCTTCTGTCCACTGCCACAAATCTAATAGCTGACTGTTATCTAAATTATGGCGGGCATGAAAGTCATCGATTGGACTGGTTTTTGCATAACGATTCCAAGGACAAATCAACTGACAGTCATCACAGCCAAAGATTTTATTACCGATGGCTTGGCGGTACTTTGGATCAATACTGCCATCATGCTCAATGGTTAGGTATGAGATACAGGCATCGGCTTTGAGTTGATAAGGACCGAGAATGGCTTGAGTCGGACAAATATCAATACACGCTTGGCAGCTACCGCAATGTGCAGTGACTGGCTTATCCTCAGGCAACTCAAGGCTTAAAAACAACTCACCCAGTACAAAAAATGAGCCAGATTGACGATTAATCAATAAGGTATGCTTGCCAGTCCAGCCCAGACCAGCAGCATCAGCAAGCGGGCGCTCAAAAATAGGCGCTGAGTCGCTAAAAGGACGAAACACAAAAGGCTTGTCTGCGCCGACATTAAGATGTTGCCACTCAGGCAGCATGGCTTCTATCTGTTGAGCCAGCTTTTTTAAGCGCGAGCGCATCACCTTATGATAGTCACGACCGCGGGCATAACGGGCAATAATGCCATGGTTGGGACGATGGTTGTCTTCCACACGTCTTGGTTTTGGTGTGACCTCAAGATAATCCATCCGCACTGACACAATGGTGCGAGAGCCTTCAACCAATAAGCCAGGGTTGGCGCGCTTGTCATGGTTATTTTCCAAAAAAGTCAGCTGTCCGTGATGTCCATGTGCTAACCAATCGCGTAGCCCTTGCATTTGTGCCTCAAACACCGGGTTGTCAACACCAATAAAGCCGCAGTCTGCAAAACCCAATGCAATCGCCTGCTCACGTATCCATGACTTGATATCTTCAGCATGCTGAAAGTCGTTAATCGCAATGTTATCACTAGTCGCAAACCCTTCTGTATGTGAACCAGCTTTAGCGCCAGTTTGGGCGTTGACTGAAGGCGTTACATGGTCTTTGGCGTTAGGCATAATAATAAACTCAAGACTTAACTAAAGCGCTATGATAAGTGATAATAAACATAAAACAAAGGGAGTCGCCGTCTTATGTCAATCTCAAAATCACCGTTAAGTCCAATGGCAAGTTTCATATCAGATTCAATGCATAGCCCAACGACTTTATTAGGTAACGGCAGCAACAGCCGACAGTCGCAGTATTTGCCTGTCTCAAAGCCTGCGCAGCCATTGTTTATACCTAAGCAGGTATATCAGATTGAAGCCTCTTGGTTCGATCAGGGCAATCCCAGCTTTGGACTGATGCAGCAAGCAGCGTGGCAAATGGCGGATTGGATATACCACAATTTACAACCGCAACGGGTACAATCTAACAATGCACCCCATACACAAGCCAGTAATGCGGTTAGTGACCAGATTAGTGTATGGATTGGCAGCGGTAACAATGGTGGTGATGGCTGGCTGGTCGCCTGCTATTTGTCTCAGCTAGGTGTATCAGTGCATGTGGTAGAGGTCGCACAGGTGAAGAGCGCAGATGCGGTGTCTGCGAAGTATCAAGCGATTAAACAAGGGGTAAACGTTAGTCAGTTCTCTGATATTAAGCACAGTCCGTCTGCCTTATCGACACCTATTATTGTCGATGCACTGTTTGGGATAGGCTTAGACAGAGCGCCACAAGGCGTCTATGCAGAGGCGATTGCTATCATCAATAGGCTAAAGGCACATAACTCAGAGTACCATCAAGTGGTCAGCATCGATGTGCCTAGTGGTCTAGCCTGTCACACAGGGCAGGTATTTGATGGCTGTGCGGTAAGCGCTGATATTACGTTGTGTTTAGTCGCTCGTAAGCTAGGACTGCATATTAAAGATGGGCCAGATTATAGCGGTCAGGTGGTCGATCTGCCACTCATTGCTAGCGTATTAGAGATGACACCCACAGCTTATTTGCTACAAAGCGCTTATTCGCTCAATGCTCGGGCATATAATTCGCATAAGGGTAGCTTTGGCCATGCGCTTATCATAGGTGGCAATCAGGTTGATGGCTCCCAAGGGATGGGCGGGGCTGCTTTGCTAGCGGCGAGTAGTGCGCTGGCGGCAGGTGTTGGTAAATTAACGGTTGCATGTCACTCAGCATTCCATAGCAGCTTAATTACCAAAGTGCCTAACGCGATGAGTGTTGACTTGCATCATGAGCAGGCGGTGACGTCGCTTATCAGTCAGTGCGATACGGTTGCCATTGGGATGGGATTGGGCCGAGATCAGCAAAGTGCACATTTATTTGAACACTATCTGCAGGCAGTATTGGACAGTAAGGCAGATCTGATTATTGATGCTGACGGGCTATATCATCTGGCCAGTTTGGTAGATACTCAGCCTCAAGTATTAGAGCAGCTTAAAGCGCATGCCAGTCAGCGCCAAGTGTGGTATACACCGCACAGTGGTGAAGCAGCAAGACTGTTGGGGACGAGCTCAGAACAAATTGAATCTGATCGATTGGCTGCGATTAATGAGCTGGGGCAGCGTTATCAAGGCTGCTGGCTGCTTAAAGGGGTTGGGTCTTTAGTGCTGGATCAGGCGCCAGCTCAGGTGCGAACTCAGGGAACAGGTCAGCAGCAGCTTTATGTATGCGCGGCAGGTAATCCGGGGATGGCCACTGCTGGGATGGGTGATGTATTGTCTGGACTAGCGCTTGGTTTATTGGCTCAATCTGATCTGTCGTATCAGCAGCGCAGTTTACAACAAGCGGTCATGATTCATGCGTTAGCAGGTGATTTGGGGCGGCAGCAAGTTGGCGAGTGGGCGCTACAAGCCAATGATATGGCACAGCTGATTGGTGAGGTATTAAAGCAGCTAACGGTTAACTAATATAGCAATGCAGCTGACTCACCAACAAAGCTAAAGCACTAATCAAAGATAAAGGATTAATCAAAGTAGAAAGTTCAGCTCGTAATGTTGGTAACAAGTTAAGTGTTAGTTGGGTTGCAGTTGCGTTGGTTTAAACGGGTTTTGGTTGTTTGGCGCGTAGTCGGTAATGATGTAGCATCCAGCCTAATGCCATTAGAGCAAGAGGGATGAGAGTCAACCAGCCAAAGCCTGTGATTAAAAAAGCACAACTGGCTAAGCCTAAAAATCCAATCAGATAAGCAAACCAACCCTTATTAAGCTTTAAATAACAAACCACAGATAGGACGTACACTAAGATAAAGTTTTGGTTAACCAGTGCCAATCCGGTCTCTAGTGGCAATATACCATCAAATACTAGATAGCAAATCAAACACAGCACAGCGCCAGTGGTTAATACACTGGCCTTAGGTATGCCATCAGCGCTAAGACTGCCTAAGTATCTGGGTAAAATACCTTCTTTGCCTGACGCATATAATGAGCGACTACAAGCGAAGACCCAGGCATTCACATTGGCCAAGATAATAAGCACAATAAGCGCATAAGCGATGGTCTCAAAGCGTGTGTTTTCGAGCAATGCCAGTAGGCCGGTGACACCACTGACCGAAAAACCATTGACTGCTGCACCAGCGGTCAACACGGCTAATGATAAATAAATGGCACTGACTATCACAAATGCCCATAAATAAATCCATCTTATGGCGCGTTTAGACGCATCTGCATCTTCACCACTGACTTCCTCACTGCCAAAACTCATGTTTTCCCAGCCTAAAAAAGCCCAGAAAATAATGGCGCACACTGCCCACATGCTATCAAAGGAGACAGCGTCAATGTTTTGCAGTGCATCGGCGTAGGCTGTCATCCCAGAGGATAAAAAGTGGTCATGAGCCAATATCATCAGCGCAATGAGGATGATTAACGAAGCGACCGATAAGGTATTAAGCCAACCTGAGGGTCTAAGCCCTAAATAATTGACCAAAATAGACAGCGCTAAAATGGCCCATATTAGCCAAAGCAAATTATCATGAGGTAAGCCTAATATTTGTTGTAAATACATACCGCCCATATAGATGCCAAGCGGAATACCAAAGGCAAAGCTAATGGCTAAAATCAACGACACAGCCGTCTGCGCCCACTTGCCAATGGCTAAACCAGCAAAGGTAGCCACGCCGCCTGCATTTCGCACCTGCAATGACAGTTGCATAAAGATAATCACTAACGGGATAGACAGTAAAATCGACACAATCCAACCTAAAGCAGCTACTTCAACGCCGCCGACCTTCACCGCAAGCCCGGGTAGACCAAGTAGTCCTGAGCCAACCAGGCTGCAAATCGCCAATACCACACCTTGTGGTATGCTCATGTTTTTTTTCAAAGCGCTCATAACAACCTGTCTACGACGTTAATTGGTGGGAGTAAATATATTGATTTTATAATCGATAACGGATTGTATTTTACGAAGTGTGGCAGTATTGCGCCAGTAGTTGCTCGGTATTTTTCAGTTTTAACTCGACATCGGCTGCTGTAAAGTAGGTGCGTAGACCCGTCGCATCGATTTCATAAATACGACCGCCTGCATTAAGGTTAGTCAGATTCACTTGTAGTGTTTGACATTGATGTTGATGCGCAGGGTCTTTTGCGGTGACTGATTTAGCCGCAGAAATAGGCGCAATAGCAGCGTAGCTTGAAGAGGGAGCGGTTAGGTTTTGAGGATTTGGGGATGGACTGCTATAAAGATTTGGATTGCTATGACTACTGTTATTTGCAGCTGGATTGTTAGTAGCAGCCGGATAGCTAGGCTGGGCAGCCAGCTGGCCACTGTGACTTTGTTGACCATCAGCGCGTAATTGTAATATCACCGCACCTGAGTTAGATTCAGGAGCAAATTGTGAGTATTTCACCTCACCAAATTTACCGATGCTTTTATAAACGGTTTGATTTGGGCTTTGCGCATGGCCAAGCTGCATAAGGCTTAATAGGCAGGGTAGGACCAAATAGGGTTTAAAGCGAGATAAGTGAGAGTGAGGCAAACGGCATCCTTAATGGGGTGTCAGTCAGGTCGGGGCTGATCATCATTTGTGGTAAGGGTTACAGCGAGGATGGTGTTTAACCAAAGCTAGGGCTATTTATAAGGGTTGGCTATCACTATGAGTGCACAGGCAATAGCCAACCTCAGCAAAAATTAATAGCGTCGGATACTCTTATCTTTTGGAATCACTTCTTGGTGGATAGGGAAGTTGCTGTGGTCATCGATAGACTGACGGTCGTTAAAATAATGCTTTAAGGTTCGTTTAACCGCCTCAAATGCAATCTCATCCCACGGAATATCCTCTTCACTGAACAACGCACATTCTAAGCTTTCGGGTCCCACATCGTATTGACCGTCTTTTAATTCGTTTAGATAAAGCACGTAAATTTGCCCGATATCAGGGATATCAAACAAGCAGTATAAATGGGGGTGAATAGCGACGGCATCGGCTTCTTCGACCGTTTCTCGAGCGGCGCCTTCTGCCATTGTCTCGCCAATTTCCATAAATCCGGCAGGCAATGTCCAATAGCCGTATCTGGGCTCAATGGCACGGCGACACAGTAGCACTTTACCTTGATGAATCACCACAGAGCCACAAATGACTTTGGGGTTCTCGTAATGAATATAGTCACAGTTAGGACATACCAAGCGAATATTATGATCGCCCTCTGGCACTTTATGCTCTGCTTGGTGCCCACATTGTAAACAGTATGCCATGGATTAGTCCTCATCGTTGTTATAAAGTTAGACGCTTATCAAGATAGCATACTTACAGATTTGACGTTAGTCTAGCGCTAAAATCGACACAGTCTAAGACTAGCTAATTGTCTATGTTATCGGTATATTATGGATTGAAACTTATAACACGATTGACCAACCCCCATGCCTGATGACCTAAATGACTTAAATCACCATCAAAATTACAAAACCGCTTTGTCTGCTCGCTTTGAAGAGTTGGCTGTTGTGCTACCTGAGCAGGTCTCTCAGCCGACGTTAAAGCAGTTAGTAACTCGGGTGCAGAACAATATGCTGCAACAGCAGCAGGGTAGCGGTGAAATTGCGCATGCCCAACGCCTATTGCAGCAGATGTTAAACAGCCCCAAGGCAGATGCGTCAGTTTTGGTGCTGATTACTAACGAACCCAAGCCGAAGATGTTATTAACTCGGCGTGCAGCGCATTTAAATAGTCATGCCGGTGAGGTGTCTTTTGCTGGTGGTAAACATGAAGCCGAAGATGGCAACAATGTAGTGACTGCTTTGCGCGAGGCTTGTGAAGAGACCGCATTACCTCCAAAAAAAGCACAAATTGTTGGTCAGCTGCCTACTGAGGTTTCCAAAAAAGGGTTGATTGTACGCCCGATAGTGGCTTTGGTAGAGCCGCCGATTACTTATGTGCCAGAGCTGGGTGAAATTTCACGTATCTTTTGGGCAGATTTTGAGCAGCTGATTACTCAGCCAATTGTCGATCATATTTTGCCCTATAAGCTCGGTGATCAGACGATTATGATCCGAACGCCGAGCTGGCAGGTTGATGGTGAAGTAGTGTGGGGTCTAACAGGGCGTATCCTATCAAGCTTGTTGGATATTGGTTTTGATCGTAAAGTGCCTTGGTATTATGAGCCGGCTGACACAGACGCCAAAATCCCTCCATCCTCATAGTTTAAGTCCGAAGTTCTAATTTTTAAGCTCTAAGTCACGAGTCAATCAAGCGCAGGGTGCCGGTATAGATATAGGTTGTTGCTGCGGTTGAATGTTGAGTGACCTTCAAACTCCCATCCTCATTAATACCCTCTACCACACCGGTTATGGTTTTTTGGATGAGTGACGTTTGTTTTGACTGAGGATTCGACTGGGGTTGTGACTGGCTCTGCGACTGTTTATGAGACTGGGATCGAATGTTTTGAGTAATACAAATATCGCGCCCTGCCAGTACATTCACCGCACTATAATCATTAATAAAATGTGGCAAAGCATAAGGGTCATGGCCAAAGCGATTAAATTGGTCAATGGCCTTTAATAGTGTGGCGCTGACAGAAATATATAAGTCTTGTGCGCGTGGCAAAGGCATGCGTGATGTATTTAGCGTAGCGCTAGCCGGTTTAGTATTATTCGCTGACAAATTATCAGTCGTCGAGTCATCAACCGCTGCCTGCGTTTGCTCAATAATTTGTGACAGGCTAATGGCCTGATAATCCATCCCTTCTTTGGTTTTCTCAGATAGTAGCGGTGCTGCCTCAATATTGATGCCGACACCCACTACCACGCCGGTTATTTTGTTATCGGTCATCACCGGTTCAATTAAGATACCCGCTAGTTTGTAGAAGCTGGTGTTATTGCGGGTGTCTAAATCATAATAGCCAATATCGTTGGCCCACTTAACACCAATGACAGGTAGGCCTAAGGTTTTGCGTTGGCGATTTAGGCTTTGAATTAATGGCAACTGAGTCAGATGGTAGCCGACCACTAATGATAATAGCCCTGATAACGGGGTGCTGAGTGGATGGTACAACGACAAGTAAATATTGCCGATGGGTGATTGCCAGGTGCGGGTGTGTTGGCCACGTCCTGCCGTTTGCATACTCGCTGTCAGCATGTAGGGCTCAGACTTGCTGATATTGCCAGACGCCAACCCTTGAAGAACTTCGGTATTGGTTGACGCACTGACCGCCACATGATGATGGGTCAAGGGCATATGCTGCGCAGTGTTTGAGCGGCTAGTAGAAGTGTTGTTAGCTGTCGAATATGGGGTAGAGTCAGACATGGCATGAGGCATAGAGATAACTTATGATTGACAGGTTGAGTGATTAAAGGCTAGGTGATTAATGGCACAGGCGATTGAGAATTTAGCCGGTTGAGAATGTAGCCGATACAGGGACACAGCATAGGAGTGTCAGTGTTCAATATCGTTACACCAATATACGTCAACCATTAAACACGCAAAGCCAACAGCAGCGCAAGCTATTTGTTATCAAGCGCATCGATACCCAGACGGATCCATTTGCGTGCAACTTCATCATGTTCGGTTAACATATTCCACAAGGCGTCTTCGCTAAAAATAGAATGCGCTTCACCTGAATAATCAATCGGCAGATCTGCTTCACGGTCAGCCATCCACTTTTCATCTAAATAATAAGCTTGTAACTCTTGCTTTAATGCTTCGGCTTCAAGCCATTGTTCCTGAGCTTCGAGCTGCTTTTTATACAAGCTGTGCCAACGTTCATATTTTTGTTGTAGCTGTTGTGGGCTATTGGTTGGTTGTTCTGGCGTGGCCATAGCGTTTCCTTTTATCTATATTGTTGTATTGGTATGGATGTATTGGTTAATAGTTTACTCAAATCCATGTTGAATATGAATCAAATGCAGCATAAATAGCAGATAAATAAAGCTGAAACCTGCAAAATAATGATAATTACGCTAAAATAGCGGCGCTTTATCAGCACATCCTATTATTGCATTAAATCCCTTGCTCTTTTAACCAACTATGCGGCCTTCATGCGTCTAAAATCTCTGAAACTATCAGGCTTTAAATCCTTTGCCAATCCAACTACTTTCACCTTCCGTCATGGCATCACTGCTATTGTCGGACCAAATGGCTGTGGCAAATCCAATGTGATTGATGCCATTCGTTGGGTACTGGGTGAGTCCTCTGCTAAGCAACTGCGTGGCGGCGCAATGAGTGATGTGATTTTTGCCGGTACTGAGAATAAGGCAGCCAAGAGTTTGGCCAGTGTTGAGCTCACCTTTGAGCATACCCAGGATGAGCAAACTGGGATTCGACATGAGCTCAACCTGTATCATGAGCTGTCAGTGCGACGTCAGATTAATGCTGAAGGTAAGTCGGATTATTTTATCAATGGCACCCGTTGTCGACGCCGTGATGTGGTCGATGTATTTTTGGGTACAGGTCTTGGTCCTCGCAGTTATTCGGTTATCCAGCAGGGCATGATTGGGCGCATTGTTGATTCAAGCCCGCTGCAGCTACGTGAGTTTATTGAAGAGGCGGCAGGGGTGTCACGCTACCAAGCACGCCGTGAAGAAACCCAAAAAAAGCTGCTCAAGACACGTGAAAACCTAGAGCGCTTAAATGATATCGAGTCAGAGCTCACTCGACAAAAAAACAAACTGCTTAAACAAGCGCAAACGGCCAATCAATATGAAATGGTTAAAGATAAGCTGAACGAGGTGCGCCAGCAGTTGGCAACTTATCAGTTATATCAAGCTAAAGCGTTGCAAATAAAACACCAAGCAGAGCAACAAAAAGCAGAGCAAACCTTAAGCACGCAGCAAGCACAAGATAGCAAACTTAAGCAAAAACTAACCAAGCTTAGCGCACGACTGGCTGAAGAGCAGTGGCTAAAAGATGAGGCTCGTGATCAGCTGCATCAGCAGGATTTACAGCGTCAGCAAGCTGAGCATAAATTAAATAATGTGCGGGCAAATCTCAGTCAGCTTGAGGGACGATTGCAGGGTAATCTTGATCGCCAGCAAAAATTACAGGCGAGTATCAATGAGGCTCAAAAAGAGCATGAGCAGCAAACGGAAACTTTAGAGCGCTTATCCCCAGAGCTTGAAGCACTGCAACAACAGCAAAAGCAGATGCAGGACAAATATGCACCCTTGCAAGCGGCTTGGGAGTCTGGGCATGCCAAGGTCAGTAAGATTGAGGCGCAGCAGCGTGAGCTTGAACAACGCATCGCACTGGATAAACAATCGCAGTCTCGCTTAACGGTTGATCTGTCAAAATGGCAAAACAAACAGCAGCAGTGGCAGCAAGATGCGGTGACTTGGGGATTAATTGCTGCTTCTGAACATGGCTTGCATGCTGAGTTAGACACTGATTCTGATACTCAATCAGATGCTATGACAGACAGTGCTGAAATGATTAGCAAAACATCTCTACAGGCTGAGATTGTAGAGATTAACGAGCATCTAAAAAGCCTAGATAAGCAGCAAGAGTCTATTGAAGTTCAGTTGGACACCGAGCAGCCGGCGATCAATCAGTTAAAGCAGTCACTGAGTCAAAATCAGGGCAAGTTAGCACAGCTTGAAAAGCAGCATGCCAGTTTGAGCGCAGAATATAATACACTGCATGCCATCGTACATCCGAAAAAGCCCAAAGCTGAATCTGATAAGTCGAATCAACAACAGACTCAGAATGCAAAAGACAGCTCAGATCTGGCTGTGCAGATAACTTCTGAATCAAGCTCCTTAGCAAGTAGATTAGCGCAGCTGTCACCGCTGCATGAGCAGATTAAGCTGACCCAAGCTGGTGAGAAATACAGCGATATTTTGGACAAATGGTTGGCGTTTTGGCTAGAGGCACGAGTACTGCCAGCTAAGGCCATAACCGGTTCGAACAGTAGTGATGATAGCAATGGTGCTAACAATGAATATATGAGCTTGCTGCAGCAGTTATTGTCTGATGAGACCTTAAATCAGCAAGCTGGCAGTCATAATAAATCAAAAAATAAATCTCAAAATAACCGCAAAGCTGACAAGCAAGATATTACAGACAGCGTGTTGTTTGAAAGCGAGACGCTATCAACTGTCCAGACTGAGCAACACAAACTGCCGGCTAATTTAATTGCTGTCAATAGCTTAATAGCAGCGCCTAAGCTCCCAATTTGGCAGCATGCGTATTTGTATGTTGATCAGACAGAAGCTGGCGAGCAATCTATAGATAACACTAATTTAGACACCGCTTTAAACGCAGCAAGCGCTTGGTTAACCGCATTGCCTAAGTCAGCGGTAATATTGACCCAATCAGGATGGTTCATTAGTCATTTGGGTGCGCTGCATTTGAGCAAACTAAGTGGCCAGTCGCAACAGTCATCCTTTTTAACGCAGCGCGTTCAGCAGCAACAACGACTAGAGCAGCTAGAACAAAATTTAATTGACGTAGAGGACGAGATTGAGGGTCTAAACAAAGCGTTGAAAGCTGAATCTAACCAGCATGAGCAGCTGTCTGTGGTGATAGAGGAGCTGACAGCTCAGCTGACGGCTTTAACTCATACACGTCATGAACGACAGCAGCAGCGTGTGGCATTGGTCGCCAAACAAGAGCGTCAAGACAGCGAGCAGCAGCGCTTACAGCGTTTAAAAGACGAGCTCGATGCTGAGCATCAAGAAATACTGCAAACCCAAACACAGCTTGAACAAAAAATAAGCGAAGATACCCAGCAACTGGCGGTTCTTATTCCTGAGTTGGAAGCGGCAAAAGCTGAGCAGCAAAAGCTTGAGCAGCAGCGACAGCAGATTAGTCAGCAAGAGCGCGAAGGTAATGAAAGCTTACGTCAATTGCAACTGCAATATGGCCAAGCGCAAATGGCAGCCAAGCACAGCCAGCAGCAATTGACTCAGTATCAAGCAGATCAGCAGCAGTTGCAACGCAGTGAGCAAAAACTGACTAAAGAGCAGCAGAGCGCACAGCAATCATTACCAGAGCTTCAAGCTAAGCTAAAAGCAGTCAGCATTGAGCATCATGAGCTGAAAGTTGCATTAGATGAGCGTCAAGCTGTGATTACAGGACTGCAAGCTGAGGTCAATAGCTATCAGTCGCAGCGCGATGACTTAGAGCAACAACTGCAACAGTTGCAAGAGACGTTGGCACACAGTGTGACTCAAGTTGCTATTGCTGATGAGCGAATAAAAGATGCCAGTGAACGTCTGCAGCAGCTAAACCCTGAGCTTAATGCTGCCGCCATCTTAAATGACTATGTTACCCATGGTCGCAGCGTGCCTGACGATAAGCTAAAAAAATTGCAGGCCGAAGAGGTGCAGCTGAGTTCTCAACTTGAGAATATGGGCCCAGTCAACTTAGCGGCAGCTGCAGAGCTCGCTTCTGTTGATGAGCGCTTATTGCCGCTGGAGCAGCAGATTACCGACATCACTGCCAGTATGGATACCTTGGTAGAGGCTATCGAGTCGATTGATAGCAAGACCAAAACCTTATTTTTGCAGACCTTAGAGTCGGTCAATGCCTCTTTGACCCATTTATTCACTAAGGTGTTTGGTGGTGGTCAGGCTAGCTTAACGCTTATCAAAGAAGAGGGTGTAGAGCAAAGCGAGCAGTGGCGTGCAGGGCTTGAACTAATGGCGCAGCCTAAGGGTAAGAAGAACAGCCGTCTGGCCGTGCTTTCTGGTGGCGAAAAAACGCTAACAGCGCTAAGTCTGATATTTGCGATATTTAAGCAGCATCCAGCGCCATTTTGTGTGCTTGATGAGGTAGATGCGCCATTGGATGACGCCAACGTCGGCCGCTTTACCAATCTGATTGCTGAGTTAGCTGATGATGTGCAGTTTATTTTTATCAGTCATAATAAGCTTGCGATGCAAATCGCTGATGAGTTAAAAGGGGTGACCATGCCACAAGCTGGCGTGTCAACGTTAGTCAGTGTCAGCTTAGAAGAAGCAGAGCAGTATCTGGATGCTGCTGGTTAACCGGTTTAAGCCGCTTATTTAAATCGTCGTTTTAATTGTTTTTATGGTTTATGTTAAAAATTAGCGGTGGCTGAGTCAGAGTAGATGACGCGCTAACTGAAGCGTGCTAGACTAATGCGGGGCAATAAAAAGTAATAAGCATCAGCGCTGATTGTGTACGATAAATGCAAGCGTCAATTAGCGTGATAAACAATCTCGCCTGATATACAACCGCTAAATGTAATTATAGTATCGCGTTTAGTTAGCATCACTGATCAGATTAGCTTGATTTTGTTTGTGGTTTGCCTTATTACTGTATCTATTTATACTCTTATTCATTTCTTTCAACATTTTTGGTTTTTTAACTGTCGGCTTAACTGTAGGACGCGTATATCATGACTACCGTACAATATATTTCCATTATTTTTGCTATTGCTATTATGGTGGTCGGTTTATACATGATTATTCGTGGTATAAAAAAGCAAAAGCAAACCCGACTCGGGGCAGAGCAGGCGCTGACGCGTGACAAAAACGGCATTCCTATTGTGCCACGTAAAGAGCGACAAATTCCTGAAGCTCAGCAGCAATCTGACATCGACCACGACGCAGAGCAACAAGAGCTTGAAGAAGCCAACTTAGCCTTTGAGCAAGCCAACAGTCAGGTTATTCCTCAATATGACGCTCAATCTGCTGAGCCTGAATATCAGCATGCAGAGCAGAATTTCGATCATGCCTCTGAGAATCAATATAGTGGCCAGCACAGTATAGAGCAGTTGTTAACAAAAGACTCGCAACCGATTGATGAGAATACTGCTGCGGTAACAGCTGCCGATGATTGTGAAGATGATGTGTTTTCAAGCTTGGCCTCTGCCACTGAAAAGCTGATGCCAGTGATTGAAACTGCAGAAGAGCCAACCTTCGAGGCCAATAGCCCAATGCTGGATCAGCATTTATTAGCTGAAGCCGATCATGACCAAAACAGTCCTCTTAACCATGCGCAAGAGAACGTTAATATTACACTGATACCAGCCAATGAATACGAAACCATTGATGGTAAAAAGATATTGGCGTTGGTTAAGCAGTATGGCTTGAAGTACGGGGCGATGAACATGTTCCATCGCTATGAGCACAAAGACGGCTCTGGTATTCTGTGGTTCAGTATGATGGGTATTAATGAAGATGGCATAACGCCCTTTGATTTAAATGTTTTACCAACTTCTAGGTTCAATGGATTGGTGCTGTTCTTATCGTTGCCACACCCTAAAGCGGTGCAAGGCTTTGACAGCATGATGAGTGTGGTGAATCTAATCTCTAACGATCTTAATACCTTGATATTGGACGAGAATAACGAAATCTTAACTCGTGAGCGTCGTCATCAGTTACGTGCGCAAGTACAGCAGTATCAAGCGGCTAACAGTCCTTAATTATAAGGTCTTAATTGTTAGGCCTTAATTGTTAGGTGTTAAGCCAGTTTTTAGTAAATTCAGATTGATAAAAAGCCGCCTTTTACGCGATAAAAGGCGGCTTTTTTAATGCAGTATTAGATAAATTTTCGGTTTTAACCAACTAGGCTTAACCTATTAGGTTAAACGTGTCAGCATTGATAACGGTAAGTGCTTCATGGCCTTACCAACAAACATCCACGGTAAGGCAGGGACGCAAGCTTCTTCAACCCCAGATTCAATAGCTGCAACTAAGGCTTTACTACCCGTCTGCTCATCCACTTCAAATGGCAGTTTTGGTGCACCTTCATTGATTTCAGTACGGATATAGCCTGGATAAAGCGTAGTAACTTTGATCGGTGGGTTATCGGCCAGCATCTCGGCACGAATGCCTTCTGCCAAATGCGCCAATCCAGCTTTACTAGCAGCATAGACTGTCAAATGCTTGGGCATGCCGCGTAGTGCTGACATGCTAGAGATGGCAACCAAGTGACCGTAATTTTGTTCACGGAATATTTTCATCGCCGCTTCGCATTGTGCCAACGCTGAGATAAAGTTAATCTCTGCCGTTTTGCGATTGATGTGAAATCGATCGGTACCAACACGGCGACCTTCACCGACACCGGCATTAACAATGACTCTGTCTATATTGCCAAAGCTGTTTTGAAACTCGGCAAATACTTCAAATACGGCATCATAATCACTGACATCTAAGGCACGATACTCAACCTTTACTTCTGGATTGTCCGCTTCAATGTCTGCTTTAAGCGCTTCTAAGCGTTCTGTACGACGGGCGCAGATGGCTAGGTTGTAGCCCATTTTTGCAAAATGAGTGGCCATTGCCGCGCCAATGCCAGAGCTGGCGCCAGTGATTAGGATGGTTTTGCCTTGTCCTACTTTTTCATCAATTAGCGGATTAATATTTTGATTGAGCAGGGATTTGCCTTCTGACAGCTTGTGTCCGAGATGGCGTGTTAACTGATGTTGGAGATTGCTAAACAGTTCTTTTTTCATAACAGTCCTTGTTGGTTGGTCTTATAGCTGTATAAATTGATACAGCGCTTAGATTGATTAAAATGATTAGAGTAATTAAATGCATAAAGGGTATTTAATTTTAACTAATTATGCGCCTTTCATTGCTATCTGTCTGCTATTAAAGGTTATTTTTTATGTAATACAGCCTCTAATGATAATCAGCAAAATAAAGACAGGATAGCGTGAAAATTGTTATCATAACCCAGCTTATTTAATACCGATTTATTCTAATTCTATTGAAGCCTTTAATATTATAATTTGTTCGTTTTTTAACTTGTTTATCTTTTAAATTTAACTTCTTTGATAAGACAGCGATAATGACTAAAACTAACACAGATATCAAAAATGCGCCAAATTTAAGCCCTGAACAGCAGCAGATTGTCGCAAAAATGCGCACCCTGATTGCAGAAGTGCGTAAGCATAATAATGCCTATTATGTGATGGATGAGCCGGTCATCAGCGATAATGAATATGACCAGCTGCGCTTAAATCTGATACAGCTTGAAGAACGTTATCCGGATTTGACTCAGTCAGACAGTCCAACCGCCAGCGTGGGTGATGATCCGTTGCCGTCATTCTCACAAGTTGAGCATGACATTCCGATGCTGTCGTTGGGTAACGTGTTCAACTTTGACGATCTGACTGAGTTTATGCGCCGCGTCAATGATCGCTTAAGCAATGCCAATCAGAATCCTGAATACGAAGTAGAGATGAAGCTCGACGGGCTTGCGGTGTCTCTAAAGTATCACAATGGGCAGTTTGTTCGTGGTGTGACGCGTGGTGATGGTCAAACGGGTGAAGACATTACTCAAAACGTGAAAACCATTAATAATATCCCGTTAGTGATTGAAGAAGCCCGCGATATCGATGTGCTAGAAGTACGCGGTGAGGTGTTGATGCCAAAAGCAGGCTTTAAGCGCTTGAACCGTTTGGCAGAAGAAAATGGTGATAAAACCTTTGCTAATCCCCGCAACGCTGCAGCGGGTAGCTTGCGTCAGCTTGATCCGGCGGTTGCTGCCAGTCGTCCATTAGCCTTTTATGCTTACTCAGTGAACCAAGGCTTACCAGAGGATATTACGCGACAGTCTGACGCATTGAGCTGGCTTAAAGAACTTGGCTTTACGGTGAGCCGTTTTGAGTTGGTCAAGACTGCTGAGCAAGTGCAAACCTATTATGAATCGATGATAGAAGAGCGTGACAGCTTGGCGTTTGAAATCGACGGTATGGTGATTAAGGTCGATGACCTAGCACTACAAAATCAGCTTGGCTCGCTATCACGTGAGCCACGCTGGGCGACAGCTTATAAATTCCCTGCTGAAACGGTGATGACCAAGCTCAATGCCATCGAATGGCAAGTGGGGCGTACTGGTCAAATCACCCCAGTGGGTAAGCTTGAGCCGGTCCAAGTCGGCGGTGTTACTGTCAGTAATGTGACCTTGCATAACTTTGGTGAGATTCAGCGTCTTGATGTGCGAGCCGGCGATACGGTGAGTGTACACCGAGCAGGCGATGTGATACCAAAAGTGACTAAGGTGTGGCACGAGTTTCGCCCTGATGATACTCAGCCAGTTAAGTTGCCAAGCAACTGTCCGGTTTGTGATTCACCTGTGGTATTGCCAGAAGGGGAAGCATTGGCGCGCTGCTCAGGCGGTCTATTCTGTCCGGCGCAGCAGCAGGAAGCCTTGATTCACTTTGTGTCCCGTAAAGCAATGGATATTGATGGACTTGGTGAGCGCTGGTTAATCAGTTTCTTTGAGCACGGCATTGTCAAAACCGTGGCTGATATTTACCGTTTGCATCAGCACCAAGATGAGCTGATTAATTTTGAAAAACTGGGTGAAAAATCGGTCAGTAATATGCTCAGCGCTATTGAGGACAGTAAAGAGACGACCTTAGCACGCTTTATTTACGCCTTGGGTATTCGCGGTGTGGGTGAAACCACTGCGCAAAATCTAGCCCAGCACTTTGGTGATTTGCCACAACTGATGCAAGCCAGTATTGAACAGCTGCTAGAGACGCAGGATATCGGTACCATTACTGCAGAGTTGATTTACGACTTCTTCCGTGCAGAGCACAACGTCGAGGTGATTGAGGCGCTGCAAAGCCAAGGCGTGCACTGGGAGCCAGTTGAGCAGGTAGCCTCTGATGATTTACCACTTGATGGCGAGACCTGGGTGATTACCGGTACCTTAGTCAATAGTGGCATGGCGCGTGATGAGGCCAAAGCCAAGCTACAAGCATTGGGCGCAAAAGTATCGGGCAGCGTGTCATCTAAGACCTCGGCGTTGTTGGCCGGTGAGAAAGCAGGCTCTAAGCTGACCAAAGCCGAGAAGCTGGGTGTGCGCGTGGTATTAGAAGATGAGTTTTTGCAGATGATTGGGGAGTAGGGCAAGCGCTTTATTTTATAGACTCAACGTAGCAGTAAAACTAAAAATAACCAGTACGGTCTTAGTATTCGCCTTGATGGTCAAGACCAATCAAGGGAGCTAAGACCGTGTTGTTTACCCATGATTTTATACTGATTAAATGGCGTGGTTGGTATGGTAAGTCAACAACGTTTTGTTTGAGATAACCTGTTTATGGATGACGGGTTAAATAGAATCACGATTTATTAAGGACAATCATGACCATCACTAGCCTTCAGCTACTTACCTTCATTATCGCGGTATTCGTCTTTATTATGACCCCAGGTCCGGGTGTGTTTGCAACTATTGCCAAAGCGATGACCCAAGGCGCATGGTCAGCTTTGCCACTGGCAATTGGACTTGCCGCAGGGGATACCATCTATATGGTATTTTCAGCGTATGGACTCAGCGCATTAGCGACCAACTTTAATACGGCATTTACTGTGATCAAAGTGGTCGGCGCCGCTTATTTATTTTATTTAGCTTATAAAATGTGGACCACTGTACCGCCTAAAATTAACACAGCTGATGTGTTGGTAAAACAGAAAAATCAGGGTGCTAAAAGTATATTGTCAGGATTTTTAATTTCTATTAGTAATCCAAAAGTCATTTTATTTTATGTCAGTTTGCTGCCCAGTTTTTTTCCAATCACCGAATTGAACGCGTTAGATATTACTGCTTTATGTGCGGTTATTTTTATTTGGGCAATCATTTGTATGATGATATATGCCTTTATGGCAAGTTATGCACAAAAGCAGTTAAAAAGCTCAACAGCACGTCAGCGATTTAATCGAGTCGGCGCATCATTTATGGGGCTGGCAGGCGCATGGCTAGTTGCAAAAGGCTAATGCTGCCTTTGTTTTAATTCCTTTTATTTCAGCCTATTACAGCACGTAATTAAGACAGCCAAAACCAGTCTAAAGTTGAGCAAAACATAAAGCCATTATCAATTGATAAACTCAATCAAATAATTTTCCCGCTTCGCCTATAATAGCGTTATTATAAAAGGATAGGCTGCATTATTAGCTGCCGCCTATCTGCTTATTTTTCGGTCAATTTTTCTGTAAATCTATTTACCTAGCTTCAAGCTCGGTCGCAAGGATATTATATGCAATACGACGTTATTGTGATTGGTTCAGGAATGGTAGGAACCTCTATCGCGTGGCACCTACAAAAAAATAATTCTAAAGTATTGGTTTTAGACAAAAAACACCCAGGTGAAGAGACCTCTTATGGTAACGCTGGTCTGATTCAGCGTGAAGCCGTCTTCCCAAAGGCGTTCCCAAGACAAATGGGTGAGATCCTAAGAGTATTGCCTAACACCAGTACCGATATTCGTTATCGTTGGTCGGCTATCTTTAACTATCAAAGTGCGCTGTATCAATATTGGACCAACTCTAATCGCAGCAAGCTTACTAAAATTGAAGATGAGTGGGCGACCCTAATTGAGCACTGTACCAGTGAGCATGACGTCATGATTCAAGAGTCAGGCGCAGATGACTTAGTACGTAAAGGCGGCTGGTTTGAGATATACCGTACCCCAGAAAAATTCGAAGAAGCCAAGCAACTGGCAATCAGAGCTGAGCAAAAAGGGGTTCAGTATCGCCTGCTTACCCCTGAAGAGCTAAAAGAATATGAGCCGAACGTCAATTTTGATGACTTTATTGGTGGTATCCATTGGCAAAACTCTTGGCAGGTCAAAAACCCAAGTCAATTGGTGAAAAGATACGCTAAGAGCTTCGAGCAGATGCAAGGTCAGTTTAAGCAAGCCGATGTGACCAATGTTGCTCAGACAGAAGAGGGCGGCTGGCAAGTAACCGCGACTATCGATGGTGAAGATGTGACTTTTGATAGTCATCATGTGGTGATTGCGGCGGGTCCTTGGTCGAATGATTTAACTCGACCTTTGGGCTACAACTTCCCATTGTTCCCAATGCGTGGCTACCATCAGCACTTTAAAGTCAGTGAAGCAAACCGCATTGGCCACAGCTTGTTTGATGCTGAAAAAGGTTACTTAATGGGCCCAATGGAGCAGGGTATTCGTGTAACCACTGGCGCAGAAATGACTACGATGACAGCGCCTAAGAACTTCGGTCAACTTGAAGCGGTATTAAAAATTGCACGTCATGTATTGCCGCTTGAAGATGCTGTAGAGTCTGAAGCCTGGTGTGGCTCACGTCCTTGTATGGCAGATATGAAACCTGTGATTGGCCCTGGCTATAAACACAACAACTTGTGGTTCGCTTTCGGTCATGCGCATCAAGGCTTCACTTTAGGCCCTGCAACAGGCCGCTTGGTCGAAGAAATGATCAACGACAAGCCACTGTATGTCGATGCGACGCCATTTAGTGCGGAGCGCTTTAAATAAAATAAGTGCTATAAAACTTATTGTCAAAGCAGATGATGACTGGGGTAGCGTTCGGTTAAGGTAGTATTAATCGCTGCCAATCTATAACTTAAATCAGTCTGAGTCTGCTTTGTGTTCAACCCGTCAAAACTAACCTTTCATTCATCACTAAAAAGACAAAATCAATGCAAAAATTACATAGCAATCAACGCATGAGCAAAATCGTTATCCACAACGACACCATCTATCTATGTGGCCAAGTGGGTAATGCCGAAGATGATATCTCAGCGCAGACCTTAACCTGCCTTGAAAAAATTAAAGCCCTACTTGAAGAGGTAGGCAGTGATAAGTCTAAAATCTTATCGACCACAGTGTGGTTAAAAGACATGTCGGACTTCGCAGCCATGAATGCGGTTTGGGATGAGTGGTTCAGTGATGTGACACCGCCTGCGCGTGCTTGTGGTCAAGCAGCCTTGGCTCGTCCTGAGTTATTGGTTGAGATGATCGTAACTGCTGCTGCCTAGTTTTTTATTAAGCTAATAAGCTGAACAGATAGTATTTTATAAAATAAAAACAGCCCTGTACTGGATTAGTGCAGGGCTGTTTTTTAATTGTTCTATCTTTCTAGCGTTTTATATTTGACAGCAGTTATTCAGACTCTGATTCAGATGCATTCGGTGTGTCTGCAGTCGAAGCAGTAGTTTCTTTAGTTGCAGGCATCTCTGAAGTCACTTTAATTGGTAAAATAAGACCACGTGCAAATTCATCTGCAATCACATAATCATGCTCAACAGCAGTGACATTGGGGGTGGTATATATGGTTAGCGTCGCTGTTTCTGGCGAGAAGTTATGTGATAAATAGCTATCACCTAACTGATCGAGGATTTTTTCTAACGGCTCATTGCTGGTCATGCCAAGTGTTAGGCTATGCTGCGCCTGCTGAGGTGTTATATTTGAAAACGATGCTTGAGATTGTACCGCGCTGCTTTGTTGCTCAAATGGATAATTAAAGCTGGCTGGATCGATAGGACTTACACCTGAGTCGACCGCTTTCCAGTCAATGCTGAGCTGTTGATTGCGAGTAGAAACCATCGGCTCAGTGTTTGCCGCCTCACTATCAGAGCCTTGATGCAGCTGTGACTCAGAGCCATTACTTTCAGTGGTTTCTGTCGCAGTTTGAGTCTCAACATCATTAACTTCAGAAGCGTGTGTTTCAGCGGCTTTATCTGCTGGCTGACAGCCTGATAGCAATAGCATCGAAGTACAGATGCTTACCATAAGAGCGCGCGCACCAAAGCGGGCTGTGTTGGCTTGTTTGATTGCGCCTATAGAAAGTTGCTCTGTCATAATTGGGTTTCCATTTAAGCGCTATTGAGAAGTGCTGTTTAGAGAAGGATTATTTAGAAATGACCTTAGGTCCAGTTCGAATTGGATTTTAACATCTTTAGTATATGTGATAAAGGTAGCAACCATTTCGACAATAAGCACTTTTTTGAACTCTGCTAGCCTTTTAAATAGACGCTTACAAGCACTACATGAATGACATTTATTATAAATTATGGATAGGTCATAGGGTGGCAATAGGCAGTCTAGAACGTCTAATGCACTACCAAAACCTGTCAAAAATTTACAATCGACATCTGATTTTTGCCAGTGTACAGGTTACACTAAGGCAAAATGACAGTCTAATCAGGGATAAAACGATTCAATGAGCTATTCGATCCAATAGTAATGAGCTATTCAATCCAATAGTTTTGTTGAAGAAATAACAGCGATTGACTGAATAATATTGATAAATCAACGCTAAAAATATAGTGTTATAAGCAAATAGTATAATTAGCGAATAAACAAATTAAAAAACATATTTTGAAGTCAGGATAAATGCTACTGAGTTCAAAGCATTAAGGAGATTGTATGGCAGGTGGTAGTTTATTGATGCTACTCGATGATATTAGTTTGCTCATGGACGATGTAGCCGTCATGACTAAGGTGGCTGCGAAAAAAACGGCTGGTGTATTGGGCGATGATTTAGCGCTAAATGCTGAGCAGGTGACTGGTGTTAAGCCAAGCCGTGAGCTGCCAGTGGTATGGGCAGTGGCAAAAGGATCCTTTATTAATAAGTTGATTCTGGTACCTGGGGCATTACTGATTAGCTATTTTATTCCTTGGCTGATTACACCCTTATTGATGATGGGTGGTTTGTTTTTATGCTACGAGGGCGCTGAAAAAGTAGTGCACAAGTTTTGGCCAAGACTATTACCTCACGATGAAGAGCATGAAGCTCGCAAAGCCGCCAATGCTGATGAAACAGTAGACTTGGTTGCTTTAGAGAAGAATAAAGTAAAAGGCGCTATCCGTACTGACTTTATCTTATCTGCCGAAATTGTGGTTATTGGTCTAGGTACCTTAACCACAGCCAGCATGGTTGATAAAAGCATTGTGTTATCGATATTGGCAATTGGTGTGACCGTTGGTATCTACGGCTTAGTAGCAGGTATTGTGAAAATTGATGACGTCGGCTTGCACTTAATGCAAAAGCCAGGTGCTAGCGACTTTACTAAGAAGTTTGGTCAGATGTTACTTTCAGCTGCTCCTAAACTGATGAAGTTTTTGTCTATTGTGGGTACCATCGCGATGTTCTTAGTTGGTGGCGGTATTATTGTGCACGGCATCAACTACTTACATCATGCCGTTGAAGACATTGCACATTTGACCGGTGTGTTTGAAGGAATGTCTAACACCCTATTAAATGGTCTAATCGGCTTTGTGATTGGTGCTATTGTATTGACCATCATAACCATGATACAAAAAGCGCGTCATGCGCATTAATGCATTGATTACCTAATTAACGCATTATTTGATTAATGAACTCAATAAAAAATAGCCACTGTTCAACAGTGGCTATTTTTTTATTGAGAGCTATTTAAAGATTAGCTGTCTGAATCAGACGACTCATCGCTTGCCGGTGTTGATGTTGGCTTTTTACCATCATCTTTAGCCTTGCGACTGCGTGCTTTTGGCACTTTTGGCGACGTCAGATTCAATAGACCCGTCTGAGGCAGTAGCTGTTCAGAGATGTTCTCGATCATGCTCTTGTAAGTCTCAATGCTGGTTTTATTTGACGTACCGGCTGACTGCTGAGGCTGCTCAGCTTCAGTATCTGCAGTATCATTGGCATCCTCTTGCTTCTCTGCCGCTACTTCTAACGGGGTAGGCTCGATAGATACATCGTTATCATCAGACTGCTGCAGGCTGTCGTTATCAACAGCATTAGCCTTTGCTTTAGGCGCATCAACCACAGCTTCGGGAACCTTAGTATCAACTGACTGTGCTACTGATATCAGCACATCCCAAGGTTGACGCAGTGCTTTTAAGAAGGCAGCTTCGGTTTGACCTGATGTCACCATGTCGTCACCTTCTTGACCAAGTACTTTACTGATGAAGTTACCAACATTTAGCTTCAGTAGGTCAGCCATCGCTTGTGCAGGCGATGGTTGAGCAGCAGCCGACTCTGACTGAGTAGCTGTGGCGTTAACATCAGCTTCTACGCTATCTGCCTTGGCTTTCGCGTCATCAGCGCTGTCTTCACCATCATCACTAGTGACAGGCGGCGTATAATCAGGATGTTGTCCACGTGGGTCATTAGCGGCACGTGCTCCTATTGGGGTAGGTGCCACTTCTGTTTTACCCTGCGCCACATTATGCGCCGCTACTGCTGACGTCATCTCCGCAAAGCGCTGTAAGTAGCTCGGCGATAAAGACTGGTAGCCGTAGTTCACAAAGCTAAACGCCTGCAATGACTCTGCTGCTGCCGCTGAAGCTTCTGAGGTTTTAGCAGCAGGCTTAGCTTGTGAGCCTGAAGTTTCTTTGTGCGCATTTAATGCCGCTAGGAAACAAGCAATCACCCCATCTTTGGCCAGACGCATGCGTGGTTGTGCTAAGTGGGTGTGAATAAACTGACCCACAGAGCCAGTGATTTTGGCAGTCACAGGCTCAGCTGCTGGAGTAGCGGATGCTTGCTCACTGATTTGACGCTGCAGTGACGCTTTAATCACACGAGGGTCGTTGGCCGCTTTACCAAACTTCTTGGCTGCGACATAACGATCAGCAAACAGACTTGAGACATCGAAGCTTAACGTGGCAGCATCGTTGTCTGCTTCTGTGGCTTCTGTGGCTTCTGTGGCTTCTGAGCTATTAGCATCAGTGCTAGCCTGAGCAGGGGCTGAGTCAGCTAGTTTAGCAGCTGGCTGCTCATTTGATTGCTGAACAGCATTGTTATCAGCACTTGATTCAGCGTCAGTTGCTGTCACTGCTTGCTCTGGCTTGGCCTGCTTTTGCTCAGCTGCGGTAGCGTCTGCTTCTGACTTAGTCACTTTATTAGAGCTGCTGTCAGTGACGTCTGCTTTATCGCTACTAGTGGTAGACTGCTTGCTAGCCTCTACATCAGCCTGTTTAGCAGTTTCTTTGCTAGCATCTTGCTTAGTCTCAGACTTAGCTTGAGCTGGTTGCTGCTCTGATGCTGACTGAGCGTCTGACTTGGTTGTCGCTTTTGATTCAGTTTTAGCCTCTGCTTTAGACTCGTCTTTAGCGCTGTCTTTCGCGTCATCCAATGAGATGTGTACCACTTCTGGTTTTTTCAGAGTGACTTCTGCTTCGGTGACGCGTAGGTTGACCTCATTAGGATCAATATTGCGGTCATTACCTTGAGCGGCATTGTCTTTATTGTTATCAGACTTATGTTGATCAGATTTTGAATGGCGTTGACCACGAGAGTCTTGATCATTGCCATTAGACTTGCCTGGCTGCTTGGCTTCACCACGCTCAATTGGACCACGTGAGTCGCGTTTGCTGTTTGGCTCGCGTCTTGGTAAGTCTTTGCTTGATGAGGCCTCTTGAGTCGACTTGTTAGCGTCTACTGAGCTATCCGACTTTTTGTCGTCTTTTTCTGGGCTGCGACGACGGTTGTCTGGCTTGCTGCGTTTGTCATTTTTATGACGGCTTCGGTTGTTGCGAGGGCGGCGACGATCTTTATCTGAGTCACTGCTGCTCTTATTATCCGAGCGATTGTCATCTTTAGCATCGCTACCACTGTCATTTTTATTGTCAGCTGACTTGTTATTCGACTGAGCAGTAGTGGCTTGAGCTTGCTCTTGGGTTGCGACGATTGGCGCAGCAACTTGACCGAAAGCGCCACGGCTTTGCGCGCCAGTATTAACAATGGCTTCGATCGCTTGTGCCGCATCAGCACTGCTCACAGTTGAGGCCATTTGAGCTTGTGGGGTTGGTGCAAATAAGTTTGATAACCAAGCCACAGCTGCAGGTTTGGCCGCTTCAGCTGCTGGTGCGGTTGCCGTGTTTTGAGCGGCAGTTGGCGGTAGCTGCGGATTAGCAATCGCACCTGTGGTATTGGCAGGCTTGTTCGCCTTGCTTGCAGGCGTATGTGCTTGCGCTGTATTGCTTTGAGTCTTATTGTCTTTTTGACGCGGCTGACGCACCGGCTGCTGTTCTGGACGTTCTGATTCAGCGGTCTGCCAGTCTACATCATAGCCTAACGCACTGGTTTCTTGCTGCTGAGTATCGGTAACACGCTCATAACTGGCAGGTGCAAAGCCATGATGGTTAAAGTGCAGATTAAAGTTTGGTGATTCTAAGTGCGCGTGTGGCAAGATGGTAATACGTGTGCCACTGTCTTGTTCTAAATAAACCAAACTTTCACGTTTTTCATTCAATAAGAAAGCGGCGATATCAGTCGGTACTTCCGCTTGAACTTCGCCATGACGCTCTTTTAAGGCAGTCTGTTCAATCTGACGCATGATAGACAAAGATAACGAGCGCAAATCACGAATCATGCCATTGCCATGACAGCGTGGGCAGATATAACCGGTTGATTCTTCTAAAGAAGGACGTAAGCGTTGACGGCTCATTTCCATCAAGCCAAAGCGTGAAATCTCACCAAACTGAACGCGTGCACGGTCGTATTTAGTAGCTTCAACCAAGCGTTTTTCGACTTCTTTTTGATGCTTATTGTCATTCATATCGATAAAGTCGATAACAATCAAGCCGCCCATATCACGTAGACGTAATTGACGTGCGATTTCGTCAGCCGCTTCTAAGTTGGTGTGATAGGCAGTTTCTGAAACATCAGCACCTTTGGTAGATTTGGCTGAGTTAATATCAATCGATACCAATGCTTCGGTTTGGTCGATAACAATTGAGCCGCCAGAGGGTAGGCGTACTTCGCGTTGATAAGCGGTTTCAATTTGACGTTCAACATTAAAGCTTGAGAACATTGGCTCAAATTCGGTGTACTTACGCAGCTTTTCGATCTGAGTTGGCATCACTGCTTTGATAAAGGTTTCAGCTTCAATAAACGCTTCTTCGTTATCAATCCAGATTTCGCTAATGTCATCACGTAAATAGTCACGCACGGCACGAGTGACCACACCGGCTTCTTGATGCACTAGGCGTGGTGAGCTGTATTTTTTGTTTTGGTCTTGAATGGCGTTCCAGATATTAAGCAGATGGTTTAAATCATGCTGCAAATCGTCTTGGGTTTTGCCGATACCAGCAGTACGTACGATAACGCTCATGCCTTTCGGTAAATCTAAATTACCCAGCATGCGCTTCATGTCTTCACGTAGCTTGCCTGAGATTTGACGAGAGATACCGCCGCCTTTAGGATTATTTGGCATTAATACCAAGTAGCGGCCGGCCAAAGAGACGTAAGTTGATAGAGCAGCGCCTTTATTACCACGCTCTTCTTTTTCAACTTGAACGATGAGCTCATCGCCTTCTTTGATTAATTTACGGATGTTTTCTTCGCGTGGGTTGCCTGATAAATATTCACTGGCAATTTCACGAACGGGTAAGAAACCTTGACGCTTTGAGCCGTATTCAACAAATACCGCTTCTAGTGAGGGTTCTACACGGGTGACGTGACCTTTGTAGATGTTGGCTTTTTTCTGCTCACGCGTACGGTTTTCAAGATCGAAGTCATAAAGGTGATTGCCTTTACAAAGGGCAACACGAACTTCTTCGTTGTGAGTGGCGTTAATAAGTATGCGTTTCATTGGTGTATCCTAGTTTAGGTCATGATACACAATGGTTGATACTTAAGAAGAGTAGAGTAGGATGTTGGCAACAGGTTTTATGGTAGGTGCATCATTTTAATCAAAAAATACTTTTAATTAATTGTTAATTAAAAAGTTTTATATGAATAATACACCGTTAAGCTAATCTGTTTTTTATAATAAAAGTTAAAAGATGATAAGTTAAGTAAAACGTTAAAAACTAGTTTTGGGTAACAAATCAAGAGTTTAGGCCGATCTATTTATTTTGAGGTTGTTAGAAAACGGTGAGGTGTAAGGTCACCGTTGTGTCATCTTGGCATGGCAAACTGGGTGTCAGCATCATAACTATGTTGCTGTCAAATCCACTGTGTGTACCAGTGACCATAAAAATAAAGTCGCGCGTTGTCATCTCTTAATTTAATCGTGTTATTTAATCCGTTTGGTGTTTAACTTTAAAGTGTCTTCTCATTTATCAATATCGTGCTAATGTCGGCGGGGCGTACTTGGCAAATAACGGCTGATTTATGATAAAACGCAAGATTTATTGAGCGCTATTACGGTTATTTGACCGCCAATTCGGCACAGTCATTTCTTTTATTATTACGCCTTTCATCCAATGACATCAGCGGTAGCATATACGTTTAGGGTGTCGGCAAGGTGTAAGGTTGCACGGACACAGCTAGGAGCTACTTAAAGTCACCAGTTATATTCTTAAGATATTAAAGCATTGTGTTCATGTTAAATTTAAAATGGGGATGTGGCGCCAAATTGGCAATGTTAGTAGTTGTAAGCTACGAAACCACGCACCCTGTATCATGGTTTATAAAAATAACGTTGTGGGCTGACTTTGAGGTAAAAAACATATCCTAATGAACATATCGGTATATCAATAGAAAAGTCATTACACTTTTTGCAATGTTTTGGTTGATATAGTGTTGATATATTAGGGATATAAAGTGGGTCGTGGCGTGATCGATCTACTCAAAAAGTGAGCTTTTACCGATAACAATACACGAGACACAAAGTCAACGTGTTAGACTATACCAAATCTTTTGCCAAATACCTAACAAAATATGTCAAAAGTACACCCTAAACTTGAGAATAATGAAGATAAAATGAATAATGAAAACCCGCAAATAGAACAAGATTTACAAGGCTTAATGAGCAGTGTTGGTGCCAATCCCAACGAAGTAAGACGACATTCAACCAAGGCACGCCCGCAAAGTGCTGATGTAGACATTGCTGATTTTAGTCAGGTTAATCACCTGGAAGTCACTCGCAATCAACATGGTCAGCGCGTCGATAATTTTTTATTAGCCAGACTAAAAGGCATGCCGCGTGCGCATATTTACAAAATGATTCGTGCCGATGAGGTACGTATTAATAACAAACGCTGTAAGCCGTATGACAAGCTTGAGCGTGGTGATGTGGTGCGCATTGCACCGGTAAAACTAGCCACACGTGAAAAGCCTGTGATTAGCGACAGCTTTGCCAAAGGGTTGCTTGAGCGCATCGTCTATGAAGATGAAGGCCTATTGGTACTTAATAAGCCATCTGGCATGGCAGTACATGGCGGCAGCGGAATCGACTTTGGTGTCATTGAGGCCATTCGTGAAGCAACAGGTAAAAAGTATCTCGAGCTGATTCATCGCATTGACAGAGACACCTCTGGGCTGCTGATGATATCTAAAAAGCGCTCGACCTTAAAGGTAATGCAAGAGCACTTGCGCCAAAAGACCATTCAAAAACACTATTTATGCATCGTCAAAGGGCAGCCGGCGTTAAATGATATGACCATCGATGCGCCTTTACTGCGCTATACCTTGGCCAGCGGTGAGCGCCGAGTACGTGTTGATAAATCAAGTTCCGATGCCAAATCAAGCCAAACTGTTTGCAAGGTATTGGCTCGATTTGAGCTAAATGGGCAGCCGGTGAGTTTAATAGAGGCGATGCCATTAACCGGTCGTACGCATCAAATTCGAGTGCATTTGGCCTATTTAGGTCATCCACTACTGGGTGATGACAAGTATAATGAGTCTGATAAATCAGGGGTGCGCCGCTTGTGTTTGCATGCGTGGAAACTTGATATTCCAGATTATGACGATATCTATGCGCCTCTGCCAGAAGACATACAGTCGTTACTGCCTGCTGATATCAGCGGTGACTTTAATCAGTAAGCTGTTTATGACATAGGCTGATATTTAGGTTTCAATATGCTAATGAATAAGCTAATCAACAAACTAGGTGAGATATGAGTAACACAACCACTGATCATAAACCGCAAGCGACGGCTAATAATAAGTCGCTGATGATTTTTGATTGGGATGGGACTTTGATGGACTCGATTGGTCTGATTGTTAAGTCGATGCATGTGGCCGGCGAAGCGCATGGATTTAGCACCACTGATGAGGCGGTCAAATCAATTATTGGTTTGAGTCTGATTCGCGGTATCCAGATTCTGTACCCTCAAGCGACACCAGAGCAGCATGCCGCCATTCAGCAAAGCTATGCTGACTATTACGTGCAAGCCAGTGTTGAGCCTAACCAGCCGCATTCGCAGTTTTTTGATGGTATCGAGGATATGTTGCAGCAGCTGCAAGCCCAAGGCAAACAGTTGGCGGTAGCTACCGGTAAAAAGCGGGCAGGTCTTGATAGAGTGATGGATTATGCCAACAGTCGTCACTACTTTGTGACCAGCCGCTGTGCAGATGAGTCTGGCTCTAAGCCAGATCCACAGATGCTATTAGATATATTACAAGAGACCGGTTTTGATGTGGCCGATGCGCTGTTCGTGGGGGATAGTATCCACGATATTCAAATGGCCAAAGCGCTGGGTATGACCAGTATTGCGGTCAATTATGGTGCCGCTACCGCCGCCACACTTGCCGCTGAGCAGCCAACCTATCAGGTAGACACACCGCTGCAGTTGATAGACTTATTGTTGGCGGCGCCTAGCAATACAACCAGCAGCAGTAATTAGCAATATTTAAATGATTATCCAAATAATTTATTCGAACCATTATAAATGACATTTTCTATAAGCTATTAATACTAAAAGCTATCGACATCAAAGACATAATTCAGCCATGACACAAACCAATCTATCCTCTCAGAAGCTAACGCCGCAGCAAAAGCTAATGGCCTATATCCATTTGACCCGTTTTGACAAGCCGGTTGGTATTGAGCTGTTATTATGGCCAACGTTGTGGGCGGTATTTTTAGCCGCTTTTGGCGCACCACAGCCATTGGCGGAGAATATGGCGACTGCTATTCCTGCTGTGTTACCGTCTTGGTCTGTACTGTTTATTTTCGCACTGGGTGCCATTTTAATGCGGGCTGCAGGTTGTGCCATTAATGATTTTGCCGATCGACACGTGGATGGTTCGGTGTCACGTACCAAGGGTCGACCGTTAGCAGATGGCAGATTGTCTGGACGTGATGCAGTAATGGCATTTTTGGTATTATCCTTGGTCAGCGCCAGTTTGCTGTTTTGGTTACCCATTAAAGTGTTTTACTGGTCATTTGGAGCAGTGGCACTGGCATTTATTTATCCGTTTATGAAGCGCTTTACCCATCTGCCGCAGGTGTTTTTGGCTGCTGCTTTTGGTTGGGCGATTCCGATGGCTTATGTCGCGGTGCAAGGGGCGCCAGACATGTGGTGCTGGTTATTATTTGCCGCTTACATGTGTTGGACCATCGCTTATGACACCCAGTATGCGATGGCGGATAGAGATGATGATTTAAAAATAGGCGTCAAATCGACTGCGATTTTGTTTGGTCGTTATGATGTACTGATTATCGCTTTGCTACAGACTGCGTTTTTACTACTGATGGGATTGGTATTGGCGCACTATTTTGGCCCAACTAAAATTGGCATGATTCCAGTTTATGCGCTAGGTTTGGTTGCTATTTTATTTACTCAGCAAAATAAAGCCTGTGCCACACGAGATCCAATGGCTTGCTTCAAAGCATTTTTGGCCAATGTTTGGGTTGGCCGTTATTTATTTTTAGTCATTGCGATTAGTTGCTTATGGGTGGCATTTTATGGTTATGCGTAAACAGCGTCAGACAAAATCACGGTTAGATTTTGAAGCTAATTTGCAACAGCACGGATTAAGTCGTGAGCAAGTGGTGGAAATGGAGCGTGATTTGGCAAAGTTTGCCAATATGATGGATTCGCTGATTCGTGTGCCTTTTACCAAGCAAGGTGTGGGCGCAGATGCCGCCTTATCAACCATTCCGATTGCTGGCGACGTAGCTGGTCTTATTTTGACCGGCTATGCGTTTATGTTAGGGCGCAAGATGGGGGTGCCTATTCACAAAATGACCCCTGCGGTTCGCTTAGCGTTGATAGATTTGGTAGTGGGCGTGGTGCCTGTTGCCGGCACGGTGATGGATATATTTATTCGTCCCAGTCGCAAGACGTTAGAGATTGTGCGTGAGCACATGCAGCTTGAGTATGGCATTGATGACACCTCACATGTCGAGCGACCTTTTTTACATCAGTCATTACAATCCAAGCAACAACACTCCAAATTTTGGCGAAATCCAGTGGTTGCTTGGATTTATCTGCATATTCCAGATATTCTAGGGATTGTCTTTATTCTGCTTATCGTCATTGGTTTATGGACAGGTATTAGCTGGCTAGTCAATGCGATCGGCTAATGATTTTTATAGCTAGCTACTGGGTTTTGACAACTGCCGCATCTGTATCCACTGCTTTTAAGCTTACCGATTGACCTTCAAACATTAAATCTATCGATTTACCGCCTTGATGGGTAACCAACTCTATACTGCCATCTGCTGAGCGGTAGGTCGGATTGTTGCCTTGCGTTCCTGGTGCGGTTAGTAAAATTTGTTTGCCAGAAGGCAGTCGTAAGCTGGCTTGCAGCTGAGCGCTTTCTGAGGTTTGGAAAGTGACATGCATGCTGCGACCTTGATCGTCTTGGTATTCTACGCCGGTCACTTGAGTTTCAGACGATTGAGCCTTAGGGGCCTGAGCTTTAGGTGCTTGAGCTGTTGCTGCACCGGAAGCTGCTTGTGATTGGCTATTGTTCGCAGCGGGTGCTGTACTGTTTGCGCCTAAGTTATACGGGTCTAATCCGGCTTCAGGGTTCTGCTGAGTGGGCATATTGTTGTCATTGATACTAGCGTTATCAGTCGCATTGCCTTCTAGGCCATTTTCCATACCACTTTCCATGCCATTTTGAGAGGCATCGTTTTGCGCACTACCTGCAGCTGAGTCGGCAGCACTGCCTGTGGCTTGCGTTTCTGTCTGATCCGCAGTGTCTGATTCTGCCGCTTCATCATCCGACTTTTGGCAAGCCGTTAGTAGCAAACTACTGCTTAAAGCCGTCGCTAATATTACTTTGGAAACCAGACCTTTATCAAGCTGCGTCGGTTTGATTTGAGAGTGTGTCGATGTTGTTTGCATAAGTAAGCTGCTGATAGAACGCATAAAATCCTCTGATTGATGGCTAAATATTGATAAGGTTTACTGTCTTCTCAAACAGCGACTGACGACAATAGATTTTAGCTAAAAAAACCATTGTCTAATAAATACTGAGCCTGTGAGTGTTTACTTTTTAATGTATTTTGCAACGACTGTAGATCTTGCTCTGAGCTGCCGCCGGTTTCATATTGTTGTTGGGCAAGCTTCTGTAATCGATTGAGACAGTCGTCTACTAATTGCTGCACACGGCTAATTTTTTGCAAAATTAGGGCGTCATTCATCCCTGTTTCTGCCGTGCTATTTATAGTAACGGTTTTATCAGTAGCCTTGTTAACCGAATCGTTAACCTCAGTATAAGAATCGTCACTTGCTGCTTTTAATTGTTGCAAATGTGCAGTTAACGACTGACGTAACAAGCGGGGCAGGGCTTGCGATAAGATTTGTTGAAAAGCAGGCAGAGGCTGCTGCTGAGTTAACAATGCTTGGCTATAGATGACAGTTTGTTGCACTGTGCTGCTCAGTTGTCCCAGCTGGGTTAATATCTGATCACCAAACACTTTGTCATAGTCTGCAAGCTTAAGCGCTTGATTGGACGCATCATCACAGTCGATAAGATATTGTAGGCCTTGCTCTTTTAGCTGCTCAGCAGTGGCCGGCTCTTCAATATCACTGGCATCTAACACAGGCGCTTTAATGCCTTTGGCGCTGTCTTGACTGCTGCCATCTGGCTGATATTCGCCATACACTGCCTGCAAATAATTACGATTGGCTAAGATATTGCTCGCCGCTTGTGCTTGCCCGTCATGTTGTACTTGCTGCATAAACTCAAGCATTGAGGTGAGCTGACCATACACCGCGTCCTGACTGGTAATGTCATTCTCTGGGTCAATGATGCTTTGTTCTGCATACTCTTTATCAAGACTAAGATAGGACTCAATAATCTCCGCTAATCGAGTGCCGGCCAGTTTATCCACCGTAAAGCGCTGATCTGGCGCCAGTTGCACACCGGTTAAGGTCAGGTATTGACTGTGAATATTGGTCAGTAGTTGCCGGAAGCTAATGGGTAAGCCTGGGTGACTGCGGTAGTGCTCTATTTTATTGACAATTTGCAGCTGTTCAGCTGTTGGTTGCACACCCTTAGCGGCAGGGCTGCTATGGGCTAAATAGGCCTGACCTTTATTTTTATTTGCCAGCAACTTTTGCTTTGATTTGCCTTTGACCACAAATACGGTTGGGACAATAACGATGAGGCTTATAATTAGGAGTAATAGGGGATACGACATGGCAAGTGGGCTTTTAGGTTATAAACTAGTTCAATAGTTATCGATTAATAGTAATAAAATAGGCGGTAAAGCGTAGACAGCCACTTTATATATAGCACATTTCAATTCAGTACATTCAAATTCATTACATTTAAAGTTATTTAGATTAATACTAGGCTAACTGTCAGTGTAGATAATGGCTGACTGCTTTTAAATAGGGCTTATGTAACGCTTGGGAGTAGCGGTTATGTGTCAGGTTTTTGAGTGATAAATCAGATAAATAATTAGCTTTAGTGGCTGGCTAATCAGACATAAAAAAAGCCAGATTCTGTGTCATCAGAGATGTCAGGATAGATAGTTAATCTACCAAGACAGTCTCGAAGTGACTGAATCTGACTTTTAATTTTTGACCACTGCCGTAGCAAATTAAGGGTAATACCTTATTGCATTGCTATAAACAGTGACAGTATTCAAAAACGATTACTGTACGCGAGTTTGGTATTCACCAGTACGGGTATCAACGCGAACCACTTCGTTTTGTTGTACGAATAAAGGCACACGTACCACAGCGCCAGTTTCTAGTTTGGCAGGCTTACCACCGCCGCCTGAAGTATCACCACGCACACCTGGATCTGTCTCAACAATTTCTAGCTCGACAAAGTTAGGTGCAGTGACCGATAATGGCACACCGTTGAATAGAGTGATGGTACATAAATCGTTACCATTTTCTTTTAGCCATTGCTTAGCATCAGCCATTGCAGTAGCATCTGCTTGTAGCTGCTCAAAGCTTTCAGGGTGCATAAAGTGCCAGAACTCACCATCGTTATATAGATAGTTCATCTCTGTATCAATAACGTCAGCAGCTTCTAGCGACTCACCTGATTTGAAGGTCTGTTCTAAAACTTTGCCTGTACGTAAGTTACGTAGTTTGACACGGTTGAAAGCCTGACCTTTACCTGGCTTCACAAACTCGTTATCAATGATGGCACAAGGGTGACCATCATACATAACTTTAAGACCGGCTTTAAATTCGTTGGTTGAAAAACTTGCCACAATATTGCTCCTGATGCTTTTCAAGTTAATAACAAAATCAGATGACATCATCGACTCACAAAATACTGTGAGCGACTAATGACTGACCAATTAAGTTATCTATAATTAAATTACCTATAATGAGTGACATGATAAACCATTTACCACCACAAAAAAATAGGCAAATTCCTTTTGCATCCCCTGATGATAACCAATCTGAGCAAAGTTTGCATCTTAGTGAGGAGGAGGGCGGTGTGAAAGGACAGGAAGTCGGCAGCCAAGCGCCACCAAAAGCTAGCTGGCAAGTGGCATTAACCGAGGTCATCACTGACATTAATCAGCTGCTTGCGATGCTGGATATATCGCATATTAAGTCTCAGCTGTATGTGCCTGACAACTTCAGCTTGCGTGTGCCTAAAGGCTTTGTGGCCAAGATGCAGCCGGGCAATGCCAACGATCCTTTGTTATTACAAGTGCTGCCCAGCAAGCGTGAGCAGATAGCGGTCAGTGGTTATGTGGCAGATCCATTGGCGGAAAATGAGCAAAATCCGATTAAAGGCTTGTTACATAAATACCACTCGCGGGTGCTGGTGACGGTGACGGGTGCTTGTGCTATTCATTGTCGCTACTGCTTCCGTCAGCACTTTGATTATCAAGCCAATTTACCAAAGTCGGAGCAGTTGACACGTATTCAGCAGTATATTGCTGAGCACCCTGAAATCAACGAAGTGATTTTAAGTGGCGGTGACCCGTTAACGCTAAGTAATCGACGTCTGTTTTTGTGGTTAGACGCATTAGAATCTTTGCCACAGCTGCAGACCATTAGAATACATACGCGCTTGCCGATAGTCATTCCTGAGCGCTTAGACAGTGAGCTGGTACAGCGTTTACAAAGCAGTCGTTGCCGTATTGTGATGGTGCTACATAGTAATCATGCCAATGAAATTGATGATCATACGGCAGCGTATTTGCGCCAAGCCAGAGACAGTGGTATTACATTATTAAATCAGGCGGTGTTGCTGGCTGGTATTAATGATACGCTACAGGCGCAACTGGCATTAAGTGAGCGTCTGTTCGAGGCAGGTGTATTGCCGTATTATTTACACGTATTAGATAAAGTGGCTGGCGCAGCACATTTTGATTTGCCTAAAGCGCAGGCGGTTGAGTTGTATTGGCAAATGTTGGCTAAGTTGCCCGGCTATTTGGTGCCAAAGCTGGTACAAGAGCTGCCTAATAAACCGTTTAAAACCCCTGTTGATCTTTATGCCAATAATCGCCAGTCACTGTAAAAAACCAGTTTTCTTTAATGATGCTGCTCTATAGTACTACGGGCAATACAGACCATAGTGCAGCAACAGCATTTTAAACATCACATTTGATATAAATATAATAATAGCGAGTTCCGTATGTTTTCGTTTTTGGTTCAATCAAGCGTCGTATCCAGCCAATCAATAATACTAAAAAAATCGCTACTAGCCATCAGTGCAACAGCCATGCTTGCTATGACTGGCTGTACACCAACGCCGCCAGATCATAGAGCGCAAGTGCTAGCGCCTGTTTATGAAGGCGGCGATAGCCTCAATGGCAAAAAGCTGTACGCTGAGTATTGTGAGCAGTGTCACACCCTAAAGCCAGGCAGCAACAAAAAGGGGCCGCAGCTGGTTGGGGTGTATATGGCGCCGTCAGGACAATTGGAGGACTATAAATACAGTGACGCGATGAGTGCGACAGACTGGACTTGGGATGCAGAAACCCTAGATACCTATATCGCAGATGCTGAGGCGGCGTTACCGAATACACGTATGCTGTCGGACCCTCTGCCTGAAGCTGAGTACAGACAAGATATTATCGCTTACTTATCGACATTGGGTCGTGATCCTATTCCTGAACCAGAACAAGAAAAGTAGCGGTTTGGCTATTTTTTGAGTAACGGGTAGGGGTTTACTGCGCTAGAATCGATATAGATGCCATAATGCAAATGTGGCGGTGTGCCTTTGGCATTACCGCTATCGCCGACATAGCCAATGACATCACCTGTCTCTACCCAGTCGCCTTCTGTGATATCCGCAAATTCTTCTAAGTGGGCATAATAGTGACCCACGCCGCCTGGGCCAACAATAGAAACCACATTGCCCCCGAGCTCATTGGTGCCCACTCGGCGCACAATGCCAGGTGTGGTGCTAAGAATCGGCGTTCCACGCTCAGCAAAGATATCAATCCCTTCATGACGGCGGCCATTACTACGCGCAGCGCCCCAAGTGTCTGTTAGGCCTGCATCAGTAATGGGGTTGGGTAGGCTATTCGGTTGAGGCGGGTCTTGTTGCAGTAGTTGACTGTATTTAAACGGTAAAGATAGGGTCTGAGTCATACGTGATAAAGCGACTTCATGTTTAATATCAGTGCTAACAATTACCACTGCATAGAGTACAACTACCAACAAAACAGTTTTAATAGCAAATCTGATCAGTCGGCCGACAAAGCTTGTTCGCTTTGGTTGAGACGGACGGGTTGGCAGGTTTGACATAAACACCTCAGGGTCTGAGTTCGCAATTAGCTAGTTTGGCTTAAATAGCAGCTTGGATTGATTGTGATGCAGTTTTGAGTTGCAAGACAGTATTGGCTAGCAAATAAACGGCACTGAAAGAACAGATTAAACATAACGGTGGCTATAAAATAAACAAACCGTGCCAAGATGATCTTGGCACGGTTTTTTGATGCTATCTATTGAATCAGTTCGTATTGTAACGACTACTGATCTTTATTATTACGCTGACGCATCTGCTCATTATGATGGTTGCGTGCCATACGTTTTTCTAAAGTCAGCTCAGCATCGCGTATACGACGGTCATCTAGCGCTTCTTCATCTGGCTCAGCTTCGTCAAAGTCTGCTTGATCAACACGCTCATTTAAGGTGTCTTGTTCAGCTACAGTTTCAACGTCACCATCTTGCTCATAGCCATGCGCTGTATTTTCACTGCCAGTTTCTTCTTCAACTACAGCGTTTGCCGCTGATTCATTTTCAATATCATCTATCACATACGGCGTTAGGTTTTCCGCTGCATTTTCTAAAGTATGCGGGTTGTAACGCGGTAGTGCTTCATTCAGATGCTCATCAAACACGTCAGTCAATAGTGCATCAAAGCGCACTGAATTATAGTGGATAAGTTGCTCTGATTCAGCCTCAGTAATATTGCCATCTTTCAGCGCGGTTAACACATGGTCTTCAAAGGTTAAGCCCACAAACTCGCCTTTGTGCTCTGCTTTCTTAAACTTCTGCCATAACGGCTCAGTTTGTAGCAGCATCTGATACGCATTTTCAACACGACCTGTGGTGTTATCTGGGTCAGTGGTGTAGTAGACATAAGTCTTAAGCTGCTCACGGAATGGGTTGTTTTCACCATCTTCCATAATCAGATCACCCACTTGACGTTTTAGCTCATCGCTTGGCTTGTCGGCAAACTTACCACCTGGGAAACATACCAGCTTCACTAGCCCTGCCGCCATGCGGTTCGGGAAGTTGTCATAGAAGTCAAAGAAGGCTTCTTGAATGGTATATAGTGATTTTTCTAACGCTAAGCGAGCGTGCAGCTGCTCAGACTCTGATTGAGTGCCGTTGGCATAATACTGTAAGATAGCGGTCATGATAAATAAATGAGCATGAATATCCGCTAAGCGACCAGACAGCATCTCTTTACGCTTTAAATCACCTGCTAAGATACCCAGCGCCATGTCTGCAGTTAACGCAAAGTTGGCACTTAAACGGTTGATCTTTTTGTAATACGGACGGGTGAAGCGATCTGCAAAATGAGGCGCTTTGCTGCTGCCGCCGAAGTAGCCTGCCATGAATGACTTGGCACCACGATTGAAGGTATAGCCTAAATGCTTAAAGAACATGTCATCAAATTCTTTTTGCGCTTTGACTTTGTCATCACTTTGAAGCAGCTGTAGCTCTTCAAATAGGTAAGGGTGACAACGCATGGCACCTTGACCGAAAATCATCAATGAACGGGTTAGGATGTTCGCCCCTTCAACTGTGATAGATACCGGAATCGCTTGATAAGGTAGGGCTAAGAAGTTGCGTGGGCCAAGTTGAATGGCACGGCCGCCAACAATATCCATACCATGGTTGACCACAGAACGCATGGTCTCTGTGGCATAGTACTTTGCCATTGCTGTCATAACTGATGGCGTACCACCTTGGTTCAGACCACAGGTGACCAGATGGCGAAATGCCTCAAGCATATAGGTGCTGCTGGCGATGTCACTGCTGGCATCTTGCACACCTTCAAACTTACCCACTGGGATTTTGAACTGTTCACGAATTTTGGCGAAAGCACCGACATTTAAGTAGCTCATTTCACCTGCTGCAGTTGATAGGGCAGGTAGTGAAATACCACGACCCACACCCAAACATTCCATCAACATACGCCAGCCTTTACCGGCATTTTCGATACCACCGATAATAAAGTCGAGTGGGATAAACACATTTTTACCCACAACCGTACCATTCATAAACGGTGAGCCTGGATTGTGGCGAGGGCCGGTTTCGACGCCATCATAATCGGCAGGAATCAAAGCGCAAGTAATACCATAATCCGTTTTGTTTTTATCACCAAGTAGGCCGTCTGGGTCGTGTAGTTTAAATGCCAAACCAACAACAGTGGCGACTGGCGCTAGTGTAATCCAGCGTTTTGAGAAGTTCATATTAAGACCAAGCACACGTTCGCCTTCATAATCACCGTAACACACCACACCAGTATCTGGAATCGCACCGGCATCAGAGCCCGCTTCTGGACCGGTTAAGCCAAAGCATGGAATCTCAGTACCGTTCGCTAAGCCAGGCAACCAGCGCTGCTTTTGTTCCTCGGTACCATAATGCATCAACAGCTCGCCTGGGCCTAATGAGTTAGGTACCATACAGGTGACTGCAGCGGTTAAGCTACGTGAGCCAATTTTACTCATGATACGGCTTTGTGCATATGAGCTAAAGTCGCGACCGCCGTAGCTTTCAGGAATAATTAACCCCAAGAAACCATTGTCTTTAATGTATTGCCAAGCTTCCGGTGACAAGTCTTTGTCATGATGATGGATTTGCCATTCATCAAGCATGGCACAAAGGGTCTCAACCTCATTGTCAATAAACGATTGCTCTTTTTCAGATAAGGTTGGATAAGGGTAGTCTGCAAAGGTCTGCCAATTTGGCGCACCCATGAACAGCTCTTTTTCCCACCAGCTGGTACCGGCATCTAACGCTTCACGCTCAGTATCACTCATGCTCGGCATAGCATTGGCAAGCATTTTGTAAACTGGCTTACTGATCAAAGACTGACGTAGTGGCGTAATTAATACCACCAAACAGCCAAGGATAATAGGCACACCCAGTAGTAGGGACCAAGGCGCAATCACGGCAGCAACTATCGCAGTAATAATTAATAGTGCTGACCCCAATGTGCGGCTAAACCCATATAAGAACACCACCAGCAGCGCAAGAAGCTGCAATAAAATGGCGAGTATGAAAAAGCCAACTAAAGACAATGTGGTCATAATAAGTAACCTAAAAGAGATAAGGGTTAATGTGGTTAATAAAATGTCGGGTTATATTTATGCTTACTTACAATAATGACTAACAAAAATTGAAAAACGTCCAAAAATTGAAAGATGTCGCTTTTATAGCGTTATACCACAGAGTAAGTAGATAGCATAAGATAATCAAGACTAAAATCTTTACAATTAGTTAGTTTTATATAACTATTCTTTAATAAGTCAATGAACTTTAGGGCTTTTTATTTGCCCAGAACTGCTATTCTCTTAGTACAAACGGTCAGCTTATAGACCCTTTAAAACTCTCTAAAAAGGGTCGGTTCCAGTTTCAGCAAAAGATAAGGTTTGATTACGGCCAACAATGATGTGATCGGCTAAGTTAAGGTCAATCAGCTGGCAGGCCTCTTTTAAAATTTTGGTCAAATGAATGTCTGCTGCTGAAGGTGTGGCGTCTTGATTGGGATGATTGTGGGCGACAATCAACTGGCTGGCACCGTTATCTAGCGCATGGCGTAGCACTTGCTTAACACACACTGAGCAAGATGAGATGCCGCCAACAAACAACACGTTAAAATCGAGCAAATTTAAACCATTATCTAAGCACAATACAGCAAACACTTCTTTGCTTTCGCGGCGTAATTGAGTGGTGACATAGTCTTTTACCACTTGTGAGCGGTTTAGACTGTTACCTGACTTAAGCTGGCTGTTTAAATAGCGCTTGCCCATCTCTAAGCTGGCAAGCAGCTGTGCGTATTTGGCAGGGCCGATGCCGTGACAAGCCAGCACCTGCTCTTTGGGGGCTGCCAATAGCTCGGCGATACTGTCAAAGCGGTCTATCAAACCGCGCGCAAGCTCAATGGCGGACTGATCCTTAGTGCCGGTGCGCAAGAATATTGCCAGTATCTCAGCATCACTGAGCTGCTCGGCACCAAGTTTAAGTAGCTTTTCTCTGGGTCTGTCATCTTCGTGCCAGTCTTTGATTGCCATAAGGGGCTGCTTTTGTTGGGACGGCTTGTGTCAGGAGTGCTTGGTGTAAGCGGTGATAAGTGCTTTATCAGAGTGCACGCAATTAAAATTACAGGATTGGTGTAGAGTGGTAGCGTTAAGCTTGTAAGTTTAAGTGTAAGGTGAGTATAGTCGCTATTAACCAATTTGTATAATGCGCTGAGCTGATATCGGTTGTACTATGATGGTTCGTACTTATGGTTTCTTAAATCTATGGTTTCTTAAACTGATAGTTTTTTATAACTGAGAGCCAAGCTAATACTCAGCTATATCGCATATATTGCAACATAATGTCTATGCAATAAGTTAAACCCAATAAACGTCAAATAAACCCAATAAATAATTGAAATAAACAAGGCACCGAATATGAACACATCTACAGATGCAATAAGCATACGTCCGCTGTCGCGAATGGATTATCCGCAGTGGTTAAATCTATGGCAGGGTTATTTAAGATTTTATAATACTCAGCTAAGTCAGGATATTAACCAAGCGACTTGGGATAAGCTGCTTGATGATGGAGTAGCGGTGTATGGATTTGGCGCTTATCAAGGTCATAAGCTACTTGGCTTCGCTCATGTGGTGCTCCATCCCAATACGTGGGATACAACAGACTGCTGTTATTTAGAAGATCTGTATGTCGATGCGACGCTACGAGGTCGAGGCGTGGGACGCGCACTGATTGAGCACATCTATCAGTTTGCAGCAGATAAGCACTGCAACCGAGTCTATTGGACTACCCAAGTGGGTAATACCACAGCACGTCGGCTTTATGATTCATTAGCGTCTGAGACCGACATGGTGCAGTATCGTCATAACCTATCTGCTGATTGATACAATAAAGGCTGTCCAAAGCTGTCCTAAACTTGATACCATAAGCACATTTTTAGTTATTTTTAAAAGGCAACCCAATTCCATGACTGCAATCTTCACTCCCGTCGCCCCAGTGACCACTGAGATTAAAAATGTTTTACTAGCCATCACCGGCGGTATTGCTGCCTATAAGGCGGCCATGCTGGCTCGACTGCTGATTAAAGAAGGTTTTCAAGTACGGGTGATTATGACTGCTGGCGCTCAGCAATTTATTACGCCGCTGACGCTACAAGCATTGACTGGTAATGAGGTGCATACTGAGCTATTAGACACCAATGCAGAGCTTGGCATGGGTCATATTGAGTTGGCCAAATGGGCTGATTTAATGATTATCGCACCAGCATCTGCCAATACTTTGGCGCGCTTAGCGATGGGTCTGGCCGATGATCTATTGGCGACAGTCTGTTTGGCAACTGCCGCACCTGTTCTAATTGCACCAGCTATGAATCAACAAATGTGGGCGCATCCAGCCGTGCAGCTAAACGTACAGACTCTAGCTGATTTGGGTTATGAAATCATTGAGCCAGACAGTGGTATCCAAGCTTGTGGTGATACTGGAGCAGGGCGTTTGCCTGAGCCAGAGATTTTATGTCGCCGAGTGCTTAACTTCAAAGCCAAGCTGAATACACCACAATGCTTAGCTGGCAAAAAAGTAACCATTACCGCAGGGCCAACGGTCGAAGCGATAGACCCGGTGCGCTTCTTGTCCAATCACTCAACGGGCAAAATGGGCTTTGCGTTAGCTAGAGCTTGCCGAGATGCTGGCGCAGAGGTGACCTTGATTGCTGGCGGTAAGGTCGATTTGACCACGCCACTTGAAGTGCAGCGTGTCGATGTACTGTCTGCCAACGACATGCTACAAGCAGCTACTAATGCTGCTGAATCTGGTTGTGACATCTTTATCGCAACGGCTGCGGTTGCTGACTATCGAACCCGTGAAGCTGCACCACAAAAGATTAAAAAGACCCAAGAGCAGATGACGCTAGAGCTGGTCAAAAACCCAGATATCTTAGCTACGATTTCACACAGTTACCCAGATATGTTTGTGGTGGGCTTTGCTGCTGAAACTCAAGATGTTGAAAAATATGCTCGTGGTAAGTTGGCTGCCAAAAACTTAGACATGATTGCTTGTAATGATGTGTCCCGAGCTGATATTGGTTTTGCCAGTGATGCCAATGCGATGACGGTATTCTTTGCTGACAAATATCAACAGCAGCCTGAGGCTTTGGCCAAGGCCAGTAAAGACGATATTGCTAAGCAGTTAGTGACCTTAGTAGGGCAGTTACAGTCTTAATTTATTGCATGGATAGTCATCGTGTGATTAGGTCAATAACGCTTAAAGTTAATTAGAAATATTTAATAAGCAGTGATTACTGTTAATATTTGGTTTGTAATTGAACTGATTTAATTGTGTATCAATGACGTATCCAAAATATGTTGTTACCCTCATAAAGTGCGATAATTTAGCGCTTCATTGATATACATCTTTATTGATAGCCAAATTTATTGGTAGTCAAAATGAATAGACTGAAGTAGAAGTAAACAGGTAAAAACAACTATAGACCTATAAATCATAAAGATAAAAGTACACACACTTAGCTTTAAGGTTTATCTGTATCAGGGCTTATCTGTATGTAAGCCACTCTATGATTTATGAAGCGCTATTAAAACAGTCATTAACATCATCACTTAAGGGGACATCTATGAGCCAATCTACTCAAAACAACCATCTTTCAGAGAGCCGTCCACTGACCAGTTCAACCGTTGAGACGTTATTAAATCACCGTTCTGTGCGTCAATTTACAGATGAAGCGGTTGCACCTGAAGTGCTAGAAACCTTATTTAATGTCGGGCGTATGGTATCAACCTCGAATTACTCACAGGCGGTGAGTGTGGTGCGAGTAACCGATCCTGAGCTGCGTAAGAAGTTTCGTCAGATTTCGGTCGATATGGATGAAGAAAGCTATAACAAAGCAGTCGCTGAGGGCAAAAAACTGGGCCATCCTTATGTCGAAACGGCGCCAGAGTTATTGGTATTTTGTATCGACACCCATCGTCATCATCAGCTGGTACCAACCGCACAAACTGATTGGATGGAAGTGACCTTAATCGGTGCGGTAGATGTGGCATTGTTTGCGCAAAATATGATGGCTGCCGCTGAGTCACTCGGGCTAGGGGGCGTATATTTGGGCAGTATGCGTAACGATGTAAAACGTGCCGGTGAGCTGATTAATGCACCTGAGTATGTGTTCCCGTTATTTGGAATGTGCTTGGGTTATCCTACTGAAGAAGCGAAGCAGATTACCCAAAAGCCACGCTTGCCATTGGGCGCTTTAATCTCAGAAAATAGCTTTGAGCCAGCCACACAACAGCAATTAGATGACTATAATGCAGAAGTCACTGCTTATTATGAGTCACGTGGTGATCATAAAGTGGCCGATTGGACAGCACAGGTTGAGAAAACTTATGGCACACCGTTACGCCCAAATGTGATGGATGTGTTAAATGTGCAAGGGTTTGGTAAGCGCTAATGGTTTTTATGCTAAGCTGTGAGTAGGACGTCACATTTGACATAAATTTCGACACTTAAATCCGGCACTTAAAATTAGTGGTTTGCGATGGATATTGAATCCCTACTGTTATCGGCCATATTCGCCATAGCGTCACTGCTACATGGCATTAGTGGGCTTGGCGTTACTTTGGTGACAACCACAGCGCTGGCGAGCATGTATCCCCTGCAGCACGCCATTATTTTGATTATTCTCCCCTCTATGATGCTCAACCTCATGACTTGGATGCATGGGGGTGAGCGTAGTATGTGGGGCGATTTTGTTTATTATCTAAAAAATTACTGGCTATTGGCGTTGATGAGCTTGCTGGGCAGTATGCTTGGCGTCAAGTTATTGTTGTGGGTGGACAGCAGCTACATTCTACTGTTGTTGGCGGCAGTGATTGCCTTTTATGTGATTAGCAATGTATTGGGCAAGCGCATTATCTTACCCAATACCAAGCCGGTGCTGATAGTCACTGGATTGTTGGCCGGTATCGTTGGCGGCTCAACCAATGCGATGTCGACGATTTTGCTGATGTATTTGCTGTCCGCAACCGATGATAAAAACACCATCGCTAAGGTCGGTAATATGTGCTATTTCTTGGGTAAAGTGGCACAAATCATTATTCTTTGGGAGCCAATAAAAGCGCTACCAAGCAGTGACTGGCTGTTGATTGGGTTATTAACGGCGGTTTCTATTGCCAGTATTACGGTCGGTATTCGCTTGCGTCAATACTTATCACAAGCTAGATTTCGGCAATTGGTATTGGTTATTTTGACTGTGCTTGGCTGCCGAGTGGCTTGGCAAGGTGTGATAGGCTTGATGTCATAATAAGTGTTATGAATTTGTCGATTGCAGTGCATACTTAGCTAAAAAGCTGATTGTTCTGTGGCTTGTTTTGATTTCTTATCCGCTGCTGTCTATTATCTTATTTAACTTTCTATCTTATTCAACTCCCTATCTGTCTCTGTAAATAAGAAACTTTCTATCTAAGAAACTTTGCACCGTTTTTCATTTTTCTGTTAATTATTTTGATGAATGACATGTTAAATACGAAATCAAGACTATTCCCCAAATTGCACGCCATTAGCTTAGCAATTATGTTTGCCTTGCCAGTTGGTGCATTGGCGACCGTTGGCGGTGGTCAGCGCATTGAGGTCTTGGGCTATGAGGCGAGGGATAATAAAGTCTATGTCTTGCGCCACTTTGATGATGCGCGGGGGCGTTTGCCACAGTTGTATTATTACGACTTGGATACTCAGTTTCCACAAAATCTGATAGAAGTACGCTCACTGTATATCAACCCGAACACCAAGCAGTTTGACGAGTTTGATGATAAGGGAGTCTTTTTTGAACATCGACTGAATCGTATTAAGCAACGACTGACTTCGCTTGAACCTGAATACGTAGCGACCAGTATTAAAGTTAACTCGTTAACTCAGCGTCGGGCAAAGTTAAGCTCATGGTTAGGCCCGATTAATAGTAGCGGTGATGAGGCCTCTGACGAAACCTATTATGAGTATCAATTTAACTATCAACTTGCCACTGATAAAGGCGACTATCGTAGTGCCACACAGACCACAACCACCTACAGTGTTTGTTTATTAGATGATGATGTGATCTATACCATCCCCAATCAGCCTTATGCACTAAGCACAGTGAACTATATGGGCACCTTGATGGAAGGTGGTTATCAGTATCAAGACGCGGTTTTATTAAAACAGCAGACCGCTGAGAAACAGTAGATAATAAAAAGAGTGGACAATCAATTGTTAGAGGGTTAGAGGCCAAAACGGATAACATGAATCAGCAAACAAATAGTAAACCACAGATACGAGTCATCAAGGATGAGCAGCAGCTGCAGCGTCATATTGAGGCATTGATTGATATTGAGCCACGTTTTGATGCGGTGTATCAGCAGGTAGGTATGCCTGATTTACGTCGCAATCAGGGCGGTTTTGTGCGACTGATAAGAGCGATGGTCGGACAGCAGCTGTCGGTTGCCGCTGCCAGCAGTATCTGGAATAAGCTAGAATCAGCAGGACTGATTTATCCGCAAGCAATTATTGATGCCGATGATGATCAGCTGCGTGCGCATGGATTGTCTAAACAAAAAATCCGCTATATTCGCTCGTTGGTAGCGCATGATATCGACTTTGAGTCGCTAGAAGTAATGACCGATGAGGAAGTGATTAAAACCTTAACCGCTGTCACCGGCATTGGCAAATGGACGGCAGAGATGTATTTGCTGTTTAGCTTAGGCCGCGCTGATGTATTGGCAGTAGATGATTTGGCGATTAAAGTTGGCGCAATGGATTTGCTACAGCTAGATGCCAGACCGACGCCTAAGCAGCTAAGAGATCTGACTCAAGACTGGTCGCCGTATCGCAGCGCGGCAAGCTTATTACTTTGGTCGCATTATGGTTGGCTAAAAGACCGTCAGGCGTTACCGGTTTAACCTTTAACCTCAAACAACGGTCATGGTTAATCTATGATTGTAATTGAATGGTTATTCAGATGAGGCAGGGCAGGGTATGTCGGTTTTACCTTTAATAAGTGTGCGCCTGCCGTCATCTCTATCCCTATCTCTCAATAAGCATAAGGAGACGGGTCTATTGCCTGTCGTCACCCTAACGGTTTCTCCTCTTTCATTGGTATATCCTCTATAAAGATCCCCTTCTGCAGTCACAATCTTATAGGCATAACCGGCGACCGGCCAGCCGGATTCATCCTGTATGACGAACATTTCATCATAGATTTCATTTTCATTTTCATTTTCATTTTCAGGTTCAGCTGTCAGCGGTGACTCTGTCGCAGGCTCTACCTTGGACGTATTAAGTATTGTTGAGTAATCGGAGGTAATTCTATCGATGATAACCGCCTCTTTAGCATATTGTACGCTGCTGTTACTTGCCTGAGCCGGCTGTGAGTTAGGCGATACAGGTTGAGTCACGCAGCCAGTTACGGCGGCCATGCCTAAAATAGTCAGTAAAAGTCTCATTAATGGGTCCGTCCTATTTTTCCTATCCGATACGGTTTAAGTCACTCAAGAGTTTAGCGGTTTTCTAACCCAATAAACCTTGATGACTAATAGTCAAACATCCTTGTAGCATAATCAATACATCATTAATCTATACTTTATTTATCCTGCAATTCAAGCAGTCGTTGATACAGCGCGTTTTTCTTAACCCCAGTAATATCAGAAGCCAAAGCCGCTGCTTTTTTGACTGATAAGTCTTCGAGTAAACGTAGTAACAACTTATCGTGAACGCTGTCATCGTCTGAGGTGTGGTTCACATCACCGCCAACGACCAATACGATCTCACCTTTTTGCTGATTGTTATCAGCCTCCACAAACTGTGCCAGCTCACCCAAGGTGGCCTTTTTTACTGTTTCAAAGGTTTTGGTCAGCTCTCGACACAAGGTTGCAGGGCGGTTGTCACCGAATACAGCAGCCATGTCTTTTAAACTGGCCACAATGCGATGCGGGGCCTCATAGAAGATTAAGGTCTCTGTACGTGCGGCATATTGCTCAAGCTGCTTGACGCGGCCATGGGTTTTGGCGGGTAAAAAGCCAACAAAGCTGAACTTGTCAGAAGGTAAACCTGCCACGCTTAACGCACCGATAGCGGCGCTAGCACCAACCACAGGGACTAATTTGACACCGGCAGCATGAGCCGCTTGCACCAATTGATAGCCAGGATCACTAATCAATGGCGTGCCGGCATCACTGATTAAGGCGATTGAATGACCACGCTGAATCATTTCAATAATCTTAGGGGTTTGAATCTCACTGTTGTGCTCATGGTACGCCCAAGTCTGGGTGCTAATACCAAAGTTAGACAGCAGCTTGCCTGAGGTGCGGGTGTCTTCACAAGCAATGATATCGACCTGATTAAGGATGTCGATGGCACGGCTGGTTATGTCGCCCATATTACCGATGGGTGTGGCAACAATATACAGTGCAGCCTGAGCAGGATTACTGTGGATAATGGGTGCGTTGGTCGCTGCTGTGGCGTCAGTTATGGTGTTAGATAGAGCAGGGGTGTCGATTGTTGTCATAAAAGACCTTCGTTGTGCAATAGTGTAAAAACAGATAAGTTGGCTGTAGTGTAAAAATATTAACGATAAAAATAATACAGAAGATAAAAAATAGGTTTGTTGTTATCAGTTTACCATGATGTGATAATATATCCTTCTGATGCTTGCAAGTTATCAATAATCAATCACGGTATGGATTGAGTTATGGGTCTAAATTATTGACGGAATTTGCTAGTGTAAGCTATTGATTTAAATGGCTGCTAATTTAAGCGACTTATATACGTTGTTTGGTTGCTTTGCGATACTAAGGGCACTTTATGCCATCTAATCCTGATTTATTGGTATCACCGAAGCAGCGGCATGGCAGTGACTATGAGCAACTGGCGGCTGATTTTTTGCAGCAGCAAGGATTGGTGCTTATTGCCAGTAACTGGCAGCAACCTAAAGTTGGTGAAATTGACTTAGTCATGTTGCAGTCCACAAAGCATTGGGATACCTTGGTGTTTATCGAGGTGCGCAAGCGTAAAGTCAGTGGTTATGGTGATGCATTGACGAGTGTTACCAAGGCCAAGCAGCGTAAATTGATTAAAACTGCTAAATATTTTTTGCAGCGTCATCCACAGTATGCACATTTAGAATGTCGCTTTGATGTGGTGGCTTATAATGAGCCAAAGACGATACAGTTTGAAACCAAGCAGACAAAAACCGGTCAAGTTGATAGTGAACCATTAATGCTATTGCCAGAATGGGTACAAAGCGCTTTTATGGGAGCGGCTTGGTAAATGAGTTTGGGGTTATTAAACAATCAGTATTTCACGAACCGATCACCAATGACATTGACATTGATCGTGAGTAAACAAATAAGGATATAGGTATGGCGAGTTCTTGGTTATTAGCCAATAAGGTTGTTCGCAGTAGCGCACTTTGCATGGCGCTGGGTGTCGGCGTATTGTCCGGCTGTACATCATTACAAACCATGACTGCACCGAATGAATCTTATGGTGTGGCGGCAACAGACAGAACCTTAGCGCAGCGCATCCTAGATAAGAGTATTGAAAATACGATTCTGGTTAATATTAATCGCCAAGATCCAACTTTGCATGAACGTAGTCGTATCAATGTCTATAGCTTTTACAGTACCGTTTTGGTCACTGGTGAGGTTCCCGATGAAGCCAACAAAAAGCAGATCGATACCATTATTTCGTCTATGCCAGACGTGAAAGAGTTTTATAACCAATTGAATGTTGGTAACTTCAAAGGTGCCAGCTACACGGTGCATGATACTTATATCAGCTCGAAGGTGAATGCCAAAATTTTGGCAAACAGCGGCATCAGTGGTCGCCAAATCAAGATTGTGACCGATGATGGGATTGTCTATGCCATGGGTAAATTGACACCATCGCAGCGTGGACACTTGCTTAATATTGTAGACAGCACAGTAGGCATTAAGCAGTTGGTATTGTTAACACAGCTGATTGATGACTATGGTCAACCTTTAGACGAAAACAGCATTAGCCAAGAGACAGGTCTTGAGCCGCCGGCAGCACGTTACACCGAAGCACCTGTGGTGATTGAAGCACCTGCCCAACAAGCAGTCGCCAGTCAAGACGCTTCGCAAAGTTCACAAGCCACTGCGCAAACCCAAAACTCTGGCGTACCGATTGTGACCCCTCAAGCGCAAGCAGGCGGTGCAGCACCGAGCAGCGGGCAGCCACAAGCGCAAGCACCGGCGCAACCCGTTCAGCCAGCACAACCGACTCAAACCAGTGGCAATCCATCCGGTCAGACGCCAACCACGCAAGGATCATCTACTTACGCCAGCCCCTATATAGAAATGTATAAGAAAGAAGTACCTGGCTGGTAAGCACTAGATATTAGGCAATTATTGATGACACTTGCTATAATCGAAACCAATTGCTTCATTTAACAGGTGCTGATGCCTGATAGAGCTTATTAAACAACTTATTTTTAAAATTCTGATTTAAAATCATTTCATAATAAAGGTAGTCCCATGAGTATGAACGCTGATGATCTAATTGCATTTTTACAACCCCACTTTCCAGAGGCGCTCATTCAGGCAGCTAACCAAGGTAACAAATTTGATGTGCGTGTGGTCGATGCTAGCTTTGAAGGCAAACGTCCGGTGCAGCGTCAACAAGCAGTATATGCTTTGGTTAACGACATTATTGCCAGTGGTGAAATTCACGCCCTTAATATTCAAGCACTAACACCAGAACAGTGGGAGCAGATGCAGGCAGGTCAGTAGGGAGTGAGGCTGTTTGATGATTTAGCTTTAGTCATTAAGCGCCATACCATTACCTCATTTTTTATACTGTGCATGACATCCGATATTTCTTCATTTTTTAATCATTTTTTGTAATTTTAGTTTAGGACAATATTCAATGGATCAATTTTTAATCACTGGCCGTAGTCGTATCGCAGGTGAAGTCACTATCTCAGGCGCAAAGAATGCCGCTTTGCCGTTGTTGGCAGCAATGATATTGGCGGAAACCCCGACGACTTTGAATAATGTTCCTTCCTTGCAAGATGTGCGCACTTTGGTCAAGCTCATCGCAGGTATGGGCATTGATATTGTCAAAGAAGGCAATACCGTGCGCTGTGATACCAGCAGTATCGAAAACTACTTTGCCCCTTATGAGCTGGTAAAAACCATGCGTGCCTCTATCTTAGTATTGGGTCCGCTATTGGCCAGATTCGGTGAAGCCGAAGTGTCATTACCTGGCGGCTGTGCTATTGGCTCACGTCCTGTTGATCAACATCTAAAAGCCTTTAAAGCGATGGGTGCTGATATCACTGTTGAAAACGGTTATGTTATTGCTAAAGCACCAGAAGGTGGTCGCTTATTAGGTTGTGAGTTTAGCTTTGATATGGTGACAGTCGGCGGTACTGAGAACGTACTGATTGCTGCAACCTTAGCGAAGGGCACCACTATTTTAGAAAACTGTGCACGTGAACCAGAAGTGGTTGATTTGGCCAATATGTTGGTGGCCATGGGCGCCAAGATTGACGGTATTGGCTCAGCGACAATGACCATTGAAGGTGTTGATAGCTTGCATGGCTGTGAATACTCTGTGGTTGCTGATCGTATCGAAACTGGCTCATATCTGGCAGGCGCATTGATGACGGGCGGCGATGTCACCACTAGAAATACCGATCCACAGTTGTTACAACCAGTGCTACAAAAATTTGAAGAAATGGGCGCTGTTATCACTACCGGTGATGATTGGATCCGCGCTCAAATGACAGGTCGTCCAAAGCCGGTAGATATTCGCACCCAGCCACACCCAGGTTTCCCAACCGATATGCAGGCGCAATTAATGGCGGTATGCTGTTTAGCGGACGGTACCAGTACCATTAGCGAGAATATTTTTGAAAACCGTTATATGCATGTGCCAGAGCTGAAGCGTATGGGTGCAGACATTCAGGTTGACGGGCATACCGCTATTATTCGTGGCATTGAGCAGTTTAATGCAGCGCCAGTAATGGCAACCGATCTACGTGCGTCGATGTCTTTAGTCATGGCAGCAGCAGCGGCAGAAGGTGAAACGGTGATTGACCGTATTTATCATATTGACCGTGGTTATGAAAATGTAGAAGAAAAGCTGCGCGGCTTGGGTGTTAATATTGAGCGTATTAAGCCAAGCGCTGATGAGTAATATCGCAGCCGATTAAGCTAAGCCAGTGGCGTCAGAAGAGCCAGTTATTGAGTTTATATAACTGGCTTTCTATAAATAATACAACCATAAGACCATCTTATTATGACTGACAATAATAACGAACTACTCAATCAAGCAGATAGTGACTTTAATGGGCTAACGTTGGCATTATCAAAAGGGCGTATTCTAAAAGAGACTTTGCCACTGCTGAAAGCAGCCGGTATTGAGCTGCTAGAAGATCCTGATAAATCACGTAAATTGATATTCCCAACCTCGCATGAGCATGTGCGGGTACTAATTTTGCGCGCCAGTGATGTGCCGACCTATGTAGAGCATGGTGCTGCAGACTTCGGTGTGGCCGGTAAAGATGTGCTGCTTGAGTATGGCGCTAAGCATGTTTATGAGCTGCTGGATTTAAAAATCGCCCAATGTAAGTTAATGACAGCCGCTATCAAAGGTGCTGAATTACCCAACCGCCGCCTACGTATTGCGACTAAGTACGTTAATGTGGCACGTGCTTATTTTGCCAGTCAGGGTCAGCAAGTTGATATCATTAAGCTGTATGGCTCGATGGAGCTTGCGCCTTTAGTCGGCTTAGGTGATTTGATTGTTGACGTGGTCGATACTGGTAATACCTTACGTGCAAATGGCTTAGAGCCACGCGATCACATTTGTGACGTGTCGTCACGTTTGATTGTGAATCAGGTCAGCTATAAGCGCAAATTTAGTTTGCTTGAGCCTATTTTAGACAGCTTTAAACAAAGCGTTGATGCTTAAAGGTTAAGTCCTAAGACTGAGTCTAAAAGCGGTTAATGCTAATGCTGCTATGTTTTACGCTATTTTTATTTAAGGATTGTTCATGCGGACGTTAATCAGCACTGATGCGAATTTTGATCAACAGCTTGATGAGCTGCTTGCCTTTGAAACGGTAAATGACAAACAACTATTGGCGACGGTCGATGACATTATTGATCAAGTGCGCCGACAGGGCGATGAAGCCGTATTGGCGCTCACTCAGAAGTTTGATGCTCATCCAGCAACCGATATGCAGCAGCTGCTATTAACCACTGAGCAATTACAACAGGCTTATGAAGGCTTAGATGAGACCGTTAAAGCAGCATTGAATGTTGCCGCTGAACGTATCGAAAGCTTCCATCAACACCAACGTCAACCGACTTGGGAATATACCGATGACCTTGGCAATCGCTTGGGTCAGAAAGTAACCCCGCTGGATAGAGTCGGGATTTATGTTCCTGGTGGTTTGGCTTCGTATCCATCATCAGTATTGATGAATGCGCTGCCAGCGAAAGTAGCCGGTGTGCCGGAGATTGTTATGGTAGTGCCAGCGCCCAAAGGTGAGCTTAATTCACTGGTACTGGCTGCCGCTTATCTGGCTGGCGTGAAGAAAGTATTTACCATTGGCGGCGCGCAAGCCGTTGCTGCCTTAGCGTATGGTACTGAGACCATTGCACAAGTGGATAAGATTACCGGACCGGGGAACAAGTATGTGGCCGCCGCTAAGCGAGCCGTATTCGGTCAGGTCGGCATTGATATGATTGCAGGCCCTTCTGAAGTGTTGGTCTATGCTGAGGGTGAAGCCGAAGACAATGCAGACTGGCTAGCGATGGACTTATTATCACAAGCCGAGCATGATACCGTTGCCCAGTCTATATTTGTCACTACCAGTGAGCAGCAATTAAAAGACGTTGATGCTGCGATCACTAAGGCATTAACCCTATTGCCAAAAGCAGATATCGCGCGTGAGTCATTACAAAATCGTGGGGCGTTAATCTTAGTAAAAGACCGCCGCGAAGGTCTTGAGGTTATCAACCGTGTGGCGCCAGAGCACTTAGAGCTTTCGTTGAATGATCCGCAAGCGTTGATTGATGATATTCGTCATGCCGGCGCTATTTTTATGGGTCGTCATACGCCTGAAGCGATTGGTGATTATTGTGCAGGTCCAAACCATGTGCTACCGACTTCTGGTACCGCACGTTTCTCTTCGCCTTTAGGGGTATATGACTTCCAGAAAAAGTCGTCTTTAATTTATTGTACGGCGGAGGGCTCTAAACCGTTGGCTAAAGTCGCCGATACCTTAGCGATGCAAGAAAATTTAGAGGCACATGCACGCTCAGCACGCTATCGCAGTGACAGTTAACTCATAGTGAAGACATAAAAGAAGTTGATAGCTTAAAAGTTAAAAAGCCAAGCAGCTGACTGAGCTAACCTTTAATAGGTATGATGTAAATAGCTATGGTCATAACTAGCAATAACTTGAATAAATGTCTCAATATAAAAACGATAACTCAAGATAAAAACGACTGATAATAAAAGATGACAAATCCTATGGAATTTAAACTTGATACCCGATTGTGGTCAAATAAAGCACGTAATTTAAATCCTTATGTGCCAGGTGAGCAGCCAAAACACGATAACTTATGTAAGCTCAACACCAATGAAAACCCTTTTCCGCCTTCTGCAAAAGTAGCTGAGGCTATCAGTGCTGCGTTGGCTGATCAAGCACAGGCGCTGCGTCTGTATCCAGCGCCTGAGTCAGATGACTTGCGCCAAGCATTGGCCAATGCCTATCAACTAGATATCAATCAAGTATTTGTCGGCAATGGCTCAGATGAAGTACTGGCCTTGGTATTCGCCAGCTTCTTTATGAAAGAGCGTCCATTATTGGCCCCAGATATCAGCTACAGTTTTTATCCCGTGTATGCCGATACTTTCGGTGTGGAGCTAGTGAATATCCCATTGCGTGAAGACTTTAGCATTGAAACCAATGACTACCGTCAGCCTTGCTCAGGCATTATCATTGCCAACCCGAATGCGCCAACTGGTATTATATTGTCATTAGACGCCATCAGTAAGTTGGCAAATGAGCATCCTAATGCGGTGATAGTGATTGATGAGGCTTATATTGACTTTGCTAAGCCTGAGTCAGGTGAAGCGGTATCTGCAGTTAGCTTGATTAATGAGCATGACAACTTGTTGGTGACTCAGACCTTCTCTAAATCACGTTCATTAGCAGGACTGCGAGTGGGTATGGCGTTTGGTAATCCGTCACTGATTGAAGCGTTAACACGTATGAAAAATAGCTTTAACAGCTATCCGTTAGACCGCTTAGCACAAGCCGGCGCTCTGGCCAGTGTGCAAGACACTGCTTACTTTAAGCAGGTATGCGAGCAGGTAATTGAGCTACGTGAACAGCTGATTGAACAATTAACATCGCTTGGTTTTGATGTATTACCGTCACAAGCAAACTTTGTGTTTGCACGCCCTGCGCAGGGCAATGCCAGTGAGGTTGCTCAGCAACTACGTGAGCAGGGGATTATCGTCCGTTACTTTAGTCAACCACGTATTGATGAGTACTTGCGCATTACTGTTGGCACAGCGGAACAAAACCAACGCTTAATCACTGCCTTAACGGAACTAGGCGCTTAGTTGCTAAATTACTGAGTTGAGTACGGCTTAATTAGCGTGCACTTATCTAAGCCTGTACTGAATTAGTAGTCAAAAAAACAGCCATAGACATAAGTTTATGGCTGTTTTTATTATTTATGAAATAAAGCGCTTTACGATTGAGGTGCTAAAATCGCCAATAAGTTGCCTACTTTATCCAAACATTCTTGATATTCTAAATCACATTGCGAGGCAACTGTGATGCCGCCGCCAGCCCACAGCGCGACTTCTTTTTTGGCATTGGCTTGTAATGAGCGAATCAATACATTCCACTGTCCGCTACCATCAAAATTCAGATAGCCTAAGGTGCCGCAATAGGCGCCTCGGGGTTCAGCTTCCAGTTCACTGATTAATTCAACCGCTCGCTTTTTGGGTGTGCCGGTAATTGAGCCGGCAGGCAAACTATCGAATAATACGGTCAACGGATGACACTCTGGTTTGATAGTTGCCACAATTGAGCTGACCATATGATGCACATTGCTAAAGCTTTCGATGGCGAACAGCTTAGGCACCTGCACACTACCGGTCTTAGCATATTTACCCAAGTCATTACGCAGTAAGTCGACAATCATCACATTCTCAGCGCGGTCTTTTTCACTATCGGCCAGTTGCTGTTTTAGCTGCTCGTCTTGTTGTGGCGTTTGACCACGAGGCAAAGTGCCTTTGATTGGCTTGGTCAAGATACGTTGCTCGTTATCAGCATTTTTATCGAACATCACAAACAGTTCAGGTGAGCAGCTTAGTAGCTCAAACTCTGAAGTTTTATTAGCTGATGGCTTATCTGAGCTTATTGCTAAGTAGCCGGCAAATGGCGCCTGAGTTTGCTGATGTAATTGCGGTAAATAGTTCACCAAGTTTAATCTGTTTTGATGAACTGTGTGCAACTCGGTTGTGTCAGATTCAGTCAAAGTTGGGTCAGTCGAAGCAGGGTAGGACTTATCTGAGGTCTCAGACACTGGCAGTTGTCCTAGCCATTGTTGGGTCAGGTTGATTTGATAGCTGTCACCTTGATACAGATACTGCTGAGTTTGTGCAAATGCAGATTGATAATCTTGCTGTGTCCAGCGTGGATTCAAGGGTAAGCTTGGTGTGGGTAGCACCTTAACTGTTTGCTGTTGCAAGTAATGTTCTAGCAGCTTTAATATGCAGACGGCCATATCTATAGCTGCTTGAGATGTCGAGGGCTGGGTATGCAGCTGCCAATAATCATCACTGCAAGGTGTTAAGTAAATATCGTAATGTCCGATAAACGCACAGGGCTGATCGGCGAGCATGACTTTGGAGTCTCGACTCAGTGCTTTGGCGCCTATATCATAACCAATAAATCCCATTAGCCCATGTTGATAAGCGGTGTGCTGTGCCTGTGAGCAAGTTTCCGCGTTATGTTGTGGCGAGTGTTGATGCTGCTCTGAGTAATGGATGAGCTCATCAATCCAGTCTTGATAGCTAAGTTGCTCGGGTGTTTGCTGCGTAGAAATTGGCTGGCTTTTGTTTGATAGGATTTGCTCAGATTGATTCGGCTCTGATTGATTATGCAGAGCGTGCCGCGTATCTTGACCCTGAAGATTGTCTAGACGTTGTGACTTCACGATTTTAACCTCTAAAGAGGCTAAGTCAGCAGGCGGGTAGACCGTCCAAGCAACCTTGGGCAACAGACCAATCACCGGGTGCTTATCATTATTTAACCAACAAAGATGCCAAGCTAAATCTTGTACAGTCTGCGTCAGGTTTTGCCGCGTACAAGGTAATGGGCTCGAAATCGTATTGCTAACGGCTGCAATTAATGTCGGATCATTAATCAGCTGGGTCAGATGAGGCAGTAGCTGATGTGCAGGCGCAAGGTTAAATTGGAAACGGTTATTGCTCATTGTGATTGCTCATAAAAGCTTAACGGGTCATTTATTGAAGGGATGCCACCTAACATGACATGATGAGAGTTTTCAATTTTTGTCGAATTTTAAAGCCACTATTTTACATTGTGCCAATCGCTGATAACACTGTTTCAACTGATATTTGGTGATTGATTACATAAAATAGACTTAATGAGTTCGAATTTATATCAGGGCCAAGGCTATTTTGCTTTAATCTAAATTATTGTTTTACGCTAATAAGTTAATTATCATTGATTAACGAAACTGGTTAATAAATTAAGTTAACCGCTTATTTATTCGACCAATTACTTATTGAGCGACTTGACGAACCATTAGATGACGCACTGCATGATATTAACTATTTGAAACTGGTTTGGCTTATTTTTTGCCCATGTTATTAAGATCATAAGTATTAAGGTCATAAGCCTAAACCAAAACAACCTGTTATTAACCCCAATCATTTAACTTTTTACATTCAATTTAGGGAGCGTATCGTATGGATAATAAATCAAAAAAACCAAAAGCGGGTAGAGCTTTATTTAACGGTTTAGATGCTGCAGGACACCTAGCGCGCAATAATTTAGAGCGTTTAGGATCACTGCTTGATAAGGTCAATGCTAAGTCTGGTAAGCCTAGTCAATTTAGAGCGGTTGACCTATCTGACTATGAATCAAACTCTAAGTCAGTTGATAACTTATTCAGTCAGCAAGCGCTAAAATCATCGCAGCAGCTGGTAGGTAAACGCTTTGCCACTTACGGTAAATACGCTAAAAAAGTAGTTCCAGATAGCTTATTCAACAAAGCAACCGAAGGGGCATTCACTCAACTTGCCAAATTAGCCGCAACTTGGAGTGAAGTCGATTTACCAAGCGAGCAGCGTTTTGCTGGTATTCAAGGCTTAAGCGACCAAGAGCGTAATGCATTGGCTCGTGATATCGCGAACCAAAACCGTGCGCTTGCTACCATTGGCGGTGTGACTGGTTTAGCTGGTTTGCCAGGTATGTTGGCTGATACGTTATGGTTATTGCTAGTATCGCTACGTACGGTTTACCAATTAGCCACTGTTTATGATAAGCCATTAACCGGTAAAGAAGGCGTTAAAATGGCGTATAAAGTGGTTTCTCATGCTGATTTAAGCAAAATGCAAGAGAAGCAAACCTTGCTGGCGGGTCTTGGTATGGCTAAAGGCTTGTTAGGTAATGCTCAAAGCCAAGGCTTACGTAATGAGCTGAAAAACTCTGGCATGGGTAACAGCAACGTTCAGTACTATGCTGAGCAAGTCGATAAAATTGCAGAGCAGTTTAATATCGATATCGATAATATGAACTTAAGCTGGTTAACCAAGCTACTGCCTTTCTCATCAGTTCTAATCGCTGCGCATTATAACAGTCACTTGATTGAGCAAGTAATCGGTGTAGCAAGAGCTACATTTGGTCCTGAGCCAGTTACTGCTAAAGAAGCGATTGCTGATAAAAGCGATTCGCAATCAGACAACGCAAGCTCTGATGATACAGATGACAGTGCTAACTCAGACGACAAAGCGTCTGACGATAAATAATCAAACGTCGACTATTAATAAATAATAGATTAATAGCGGATAGAGGTTGATTAATAGCTGATTATTAAATGGCCTAAGTTATATTGGATACATTAAGTGGTTAAATTTAACCCATTAATGACTTGCAACAAAGGCCTCAAGTCGGTAGAATTACCGGCTTAACTTCCCGCTGAGGAAGGCTAGAATAGCAGGTGGTTGGTGTTATGTGCTGGAATGAGCCAGTGACATGATGGCTAATTACTAATGCGTTTGGTGCCTCAGTTACGTACAGCATTGCTGTATATCGGACACAGAGAGAATATATTATGCGTAAAGATATCCATCCAGAGTACAGAGAAGTATTGTTCCACGACACTAACGCGGACGTTTTCTTCTTAACCCGTTCTACTGCTCAAACTAAAGCAACTCGTGAGTATGAAGGCACAGAATATCCTTACTACCCACTAGATATTTCAAGCGCTTCACATCCTTTCTACACAGGCGAGCAACGTAAAACGTCTAACGAAGGTCGTGTTGCTAGCTTCAACAAACGCTTTGGCGCGTTTGGTGGCCGTAGCAAGGCTAAGAAAACTGACGCTGAGTAATCATTTAAATTACTTCGCTGTTTGTTTTCAGCATAAGAACCACTGCTTAGGCAGTGGTTTTTTTATGGCTAAAAATTGTGTTAAAGGCAAAGCTTTCTCAACGAAATTCCTTTAATATCACTATTATCTTATGAAGGTTGACTTAAGTACTAAATTTAAATATATAATTAAGCGATAACGATTTATTGTTTAATGAATATACATTAATAAGCGGTATATTAGAGTTATTAGATTTTAATAATGCTTATTATATTTATATGGTTTTTATTTAATTTGATAATTGCAGAGGAACTAGCTATTTGGATGTAATGTGATATGAAGGATAAGAGTCTAGCAGTTAAGGTAATAGCTGTATTAGCTATACTACTGATTACGATATATATGCCAGCTCTATTAGTATTTGTAGTGGGATATTTAGCATATCAGCTTAAGAAAGCGATTAATGAGCTGACGATCTTAAGGCAGCAGCATGATGAGCTAGTCTTAAGTCATTCTAATTTGTCTCAGAAATATACAGAGTTCACTAATAAATACTCTAAAGTAATAGATATTGATTCAGCAGCAGATGAGGCTAGACAGGAAGTTCTTAGTATTAAACAAAATATTGAAGAATTGCAAAGTAGCTATAAACAAAAGAGATCAGTTTACGATGATTTATTGAACCATATAGCTATTTATGATGAACGACTAGAGTATGCTGAAATGGGTATGTATGAACCTCATTTCGATTTTGATACATCAGAAGCCTATAGGGATAAGATAAAAGAAGTTAGAGCCAAGCAAAAAGAAATGATAAAAGAGAAATCTGCCATTACGTGCTCTATCGAATGGGAAGTAAGTGGCAGTAAAGCCGAAGGTCGAAAAATGACCAATCGAGCTATTCGCCTTACTGCTAGAGCTTTCAATAATGAATGTGATGCTGCGATTGCTAATGTGACGTGGAATAACGTTGAACGTATGGAAAAGCGTATACTAAAAGCCCATGAAGCAATCAATAAAATGAATGAGACAAACAAAGTTGTTATATCACCATACTACCTTCAACTAAAGCTAAATGAGCTACGTCTTGCCTATGAGTATAAAGAAAAACGTCAGATTGAGAAGGAAGAGCAAGCTGAATTACGAAGACAAGAACGTGAAGAAGAGCAGTTAAGAAAAGAAGCTCAAAGGGCTTTGGCTGAGGAAGAAAAGCTTCAGGCTTTATTATCAAAAGTACAAGAAAAAGCCAGTCATTCGGAAGGTTCTGAGCTTGAAAGATTGCAAGCAGAAATTGCTAAGCTGGGTGATGAGCTTAAGGAAATGCAGAGAGTTCATGACAGAGTAAAAGCCATGGCAGAGCAAACGAAGCTAGGTTACGTTTACGTTATTTCGAATATTGGGTCGTTTGGCGAGAATGTTTATAAGATTGGAATGACCAGAAGATTAGAGCCAATGGATAGGGTGAAAGAGCTAGGCGACGCCAGTGTTCCATTTTATTTTGATGTTCACGCTATGATATTTAGTGAAGATGCACCCGCACTTGAGGCACAGATTCAAAGAGAGTTTGCTGATAGAAGATTAAACTTGGTTAATTACAGAAAAGAATATTTCAATGTCACTTTGGATGAAATCAAAGAGAAAGTATGGGAGTTGAATCCTGATGTTGAGTTCATTGATGATATTGAAGCTAGAGAGTATAAAGAGTCTCTAGAGATAAGGTCAAAAAAAGATCGGGCATTAAAACAAAGTGATATGCCAGAACATATTTAAATAGAAAATAGCAGCTTAATTTAATGACTAGAAATAAAAAAGCCAGCATAACGCTGGCTTTTTATTTACTTCATCTGATTCTCAATCAGAAAATGTAAGACTACATCTAAAACTAGCCATGCTTTAATTGACGTGGTCTAAAGCCAGATGCCAGCAATACCGCACCATACACGATAGCGCCCAATGCACAGATAAGTAGTAGCGCAATCACACGATGTAATTGTGATGAATGGGTTGGGAAGTAAGGTAGAACCGTATAAAGGACGCCAACCATCACTGCGCTAGAGACAACAAACTGAGCCAGTAGTTTTTTCCAATGTGGGCCAAAGCGGAACAGATCACGCTTGTGTAGTAGATAATATAATAAACCGGCGTTCACAAAAGAAGCACCTGTGGTTGCTAGAGCCAGACCACCATGCAAAGGTAGCTTGAAGTAGTAGAAAATACCCACGAATACTAAGCTAAAGATCATGTTGGCAATAACCGTAATTACACCGATTTTAACTGGGGTTTTGGTGTCTTGGCGTGCAAAGAATGCTGGTGCAAAAATCTTAATCAGCATAAAGCCTAAGATACCGCCTGCCATACTACGCAGTGCAAAACCACTCATATTAGCATCTTCAAGCGCAAACTCACCACGCATGAATAGGGTCTGCATTAGTACATCAGATAACACGAACAATGCACAAGCCGCTGGCATGCCGACGACGAGAATGAGGCGTGCTGCCCAATCTAGAGTTTTGCGGAAAGTTACGTCATCCTTTTTGGCTTCACTGGTCGAAAGACTAGGAAGAATAACCGTACCAATGGCAACACCGATTAGACCTAAAGGCAGTTCGGTTAAACGCTCTGCTGCATATAACCAAGATACTGAGCCGGTAATCATTAATGACGCTAAGATGGTGTTAAGCAGCAAGTTAATCTGAGTGACTGACACCCCAAAGATGGCCGGTAACATCAGTTTTAAAATACGGCGAACGCCTTCGTGCTGAAAGTCAATCTTAGGACCAACCAACAGCTTTTGTAAGTACAACTGCGGCAACTGAATAAAGAATTGTAGTAATCCAGCGATTGCCACCGCATAACCCAACGCCATAATGGGCTTATCAAACATAGGCGCAAAAATTAGCGCACCGGCAATCATACATAAGTTAAGCAGTACCGGTGCCACAGCAGGTGCGGCAAAGCGGCCATAACTTTGTAGGATACTGCCGGCAAAGGCGGTCATTGAGATAAATAATAAGTAAGGGAAGGTGAGGCGCAGCAATTCACTGGCGGTATTGAACTTGTACGGATCATCAGCAAAGCCTGGGGCAAATAAAGTAATGACCCAAGGTGATGCCAACATGACAACCACGGTGAGCATGGTTAAAATCGACAACAAAGCGCCAGAGGTGCGACTGATTAAAATCTGTACCTCTTGTAAGGTAAAGCGCTCTTTGTACTCGGATAACACAGGAACAAACGCTTGGCTGAAGGCACCTTCAGCAAATAGACGACGCAGAAAGTTAGGGATTTTAAAGGCGACCAAAAAGGCGTCCATCAGACCGCCAGCACCAAACACGCCCATCAGAACCATATCGCGTACAAGGCCTAATATACGTGATAGCATGGTCATTGAGCTGACGATCATCGTCGAGCGAAACAGTTTACTTTTTGCCATGTTATGTAAATGCCTGTGTTCAATTCAAAAGGTTTTACAAAAGAGGTATTATAAAAAAATGTACCACTTTTTAAAAATAGCGCAAATTATAGCACTATCTCACGGCTAGAATGATGATGACAGATGAAATTATAATGAAACCAGTGCAAGTCACGGATGTATCAATCTAAATAATGAGACGAACGACAGACAGCACGGCACGCTACAGCGCTATTGTTAGAGAGCTTTTAAACTAAATAACCAAAAACAGTAATTAAAGACAGTGATAAATATAAACACAAGGATGATGACAGCAATGACCAATAATAATGGCTTATCTAGACTCAACAAAGCGCCACTGCTAACCCCGCGTAGTTGGCTGTTTGTACCGGCCATGCGCTCAGATCGATTTATTAAAGCAATGAATAGTGGTGCTGATGCAGTTATTATTGACCTAGAGGATGCGGTCGATGCCACTCATAAGCAGCAAGCGCGTCAGAATGTGGCCAGTTTCGTATTGGATCAACAGCAAAAGCCTGATGAGCGCTCTTTTTTGCCTCATCTGTGGTTACGCATCAATAATCCTGATCAAGATGAGGTGTCATGGCAGTCAGATATGCAGCTGTGTCATCAGTTGATTGACAGTAATAATGACAGTGAACAGTCAAATAGCAGTAAGCTGGCCGGTATTATATTGCCCAAGGTCAGTAGCTCAGCACAGGTGCGTCAAGTCACGCAGCAGCTTCAAACACCAGTGATTGCACAAATTGAGTCAGCACTTGGCATCAGTAATCTCACTGACATTACCCAAGTATCAGGGTTACAAGCCATCAGCTATGGTCGTCTAGATATTGCCAATGAGCTTAATTTGCGCACGGGCTCACAAGCAGAAGCGGATTTTTTTGGACAATTACGGATGCAGATGTTGATCGCTAGCAAGGCTCACCATTTGATGGCGCCGATTGAAAGTATTTATGCTAATTTTAAAGACACAGAGGCTATGACCTCAGTTGCAGGTTACGCATCAGATTTAGGCTTTTCTGGGATGTTGTGTATCCATCCCAGTCAAGTGGCTGTGGTCAATCAGGCGTTTAATGTCACAGAACAGCAGCTACAATTTGCCAAGCAGGTCATCGATCATTATAAGCAGACCGGTGACAGTATTTTTGCCATTGACGGGGTCATGGTAGACTTGCCGGTTATTTTGCAATGTCAGCGTTTGCTTGAGTCAAACAGCTAATACTTTCTAGTGAGCTGCCAAATACTAAGCAGCTAATTGGTTAAGCAGTTAAGCAACTGAGCAAAATTAATCATCAACTAGCTGACTGACTTGTTGGCGCAGTCTTGCCCAGTCAAAGTAGTCACCTGGATCCGTTTTGCGTCCAGGCGCAATGTCACTATGACCGGTGAGATGGCGACGTGTTTTTGGATAAGCCTGATATAGAGCGGCCACTACCTGAGCCAAGCTATCGTACTGTTTATCTGTAAATGCTTGATAGTCTGAGCCCTCAAGCTCGATACCAATGCTATAATCATTACATTCAGGCTGACCAAGATAGCTTGAGCGGCCGGCATGCCAAGCTCTATCGTCAAAGTTGACCAGTTGCGTAACTTGGCCATCACGCTCGATGAATAGGTGCGCCGACACCTCAAAGCCTTCGATGGTCTTGAAATAAGGATGCGCTTCCCAGTCTAAGCGATTGGTAAAAAACGCTTTGACATAGTGCTGTCCATTAGCATCGGTTTGACCAAACTCATTGGGCGGCAAGCTGATATTGTGAATAACAATGGCGCTAATTGACGTGCCCTCTGGGCGCTGATTAAAGTTAGGCGAGGCTAACCATTGTGCTTCGGTTAATCGGCCAGCGGTGACACTCATGGTCTGCTTCATATTGTGCTGCTCCATTGTATACGGCTCGATAGGGTATGAGGCATAAGAAGTAATAACAATCATGACACGCCTCAGTCATCATCTTACCTGATAATTTTAACGATTATAAGCCGAAAATATAACTATCGATTAGCAATTCATTAGCAAAATAAGTTACTAACTATCTTTCATTGGTTGATTATAAAACTTCATTATATAAAGGGTGGCTATGTTTGCCTCAATGCTTAATCATTCAAAAAAATCACAGTCACACACGCAGAAAAAAATGGCTAAAAATTGCGCTAAGCCGCATAACTATAGTAAGCCGGTACCTCTCGCTACACCAGTGTTACCCAAAAAGCTGCTGCCATCAGTAGTTGCGACTGCTTTAAAGCAGCTCACTATTGGCGGTGTGGCCATTAGTAGTGGCGCTATGATGGCGGCCCATGCTCAGGATATGGCTAATGAGGTAAATGTCAGTCAAGCATCAAGCGAACTGACTCAAACCCAAAATCAAACCCAGCTGCAATCTAGCTCAACAACCAATCAGCAAGCGTTGATTGATGAATTAATTGAACGCGCCAATCAAAAGCAACTGGCAACACATCCTAGTTGGTTGCGACTTCATTTTTATCATGCCAAGGGTCCCAAAGGTCCTGACAATCAACGCCGCTATGACAGTGAAGTGGACAGCGCTGACTTTTTTGTCAGTGAGCAAGGCAAGCACAATCCGCAAGCTGAGTTGGAGGCCTTTATTCGTGCCACCGTGACCCAGAGTATGAATGGAGATGGCATTGATAGCAGCGCTGTCGACAAAAACGACAGTGTGGCTTGCCGCTTTCCGGCACGTACTCATTGGCTAAAAACACAGCTGGGTATTGAAGAGGTGAGCACAGAATGTCCTGAGTTTGACGCTTGGTTGCAACAGCTTGACCCGCAGCAGCTGTCAGTGGTTCATGCCGAAGAATATCCTGATAGATTGGTCTCTGCATTCGGTCACACTTTACTATTAATTGACTCAACCGCAAGTTTGGCTGACCCAGCTGCCATTGACAAAGCGCATGCATTAAATGACACCGTAGCAGGAGACCCTGATGACTCGATGTTTAAATATGCGATTAACTCAGCGTTTGGCGGCTACAATAATGACATCACCATTGAGCCCTTTCCACAAAAGCTGGCTGAATACTTACAGCGTGACAGCCGTGATGTCTGGACTTATGTGCTTGATTTAAATGAAGAAGAAGTACAGCAGATTATGCGTCATGTCTGGGAGTCAAAAGATTTAGAGCTACCTTACTACTTCACTTTAGATAACTGTGCTTCGGAGATATTGCGCTATATTGATATCGTTCGTCCTGAAGGCAATCTGCTTGATGCTTTTAAGCTGGCAGTGGTGCCGTTTGATGTCGTTCGTTTGCTGGATAAAGAAGGCTTATTAAAACAGCAGCGCTTTTTGCCAGCAGATAAGACCTTAGAACAGGCTAAGCGTAATAACCCACAGCTTTCACAATTACCTGATAGTAGCATCAGCGCAGACCACAAGCTGGTTAAAACATCGCTACAGCCTGTAGACAATAATCCATTAGACGCACATTCACTGCAGCGCTTTATGGTCGCAGCCGGTAGCACCGATGACACCGGCTATCTGAGCTTATCATATAGAGGCGGCTTTAATGGCCCTCTTGATAGCCCTAGCGGTTTCCCAGAAAACTTCCATCTAGAGGCTGGGTCTGCTGAGATTAGAGTATATGCCGATGATGAAAAATCTAAAGGTAATCACGATCGCGTTGAGTTGCAGCAGTTAACGTTAGTACGTGGCCGATCTTTTAATCCCATTAATACCGCTTATAGTGGTGACTCTTTGCTATCAAGCTGGGGCATCAATGTTGAAGCAACTCAAGTTAAAGATGGCTCTCAAGCGTTTAGAACCAGAGAAAACTCAGACAATGACAGCCGTCATTTGGTCGGAAGCCTAGGCTATGAAAAAGGAATTTCGGCTGCCTTTGGTACACCAAAAGCTGGATCTGGCGAACTGCCTCCACATCTGTGCTATGCAATGGGGACAGGTATGGCGCAAGTAGGTAAGGGCATCTCGAAAGGCTTTCGAGTGGGTGCGGGCGTCAATCTAGGTTGCCGCTATCAATTCGCGCGCAATGCACGTTTGGTCGGTGAGCTGCAACTGCCTTATTGGTATCATGGCAGTACTCATTCTGATCAAGTCAGAGGGCATTATTGGCAGCCCATTCTAAGTCTTGGTGCTCAGTATGATTTGGGACAAAATCAGGCAATTCGCTTGCAGGGTAGCTACGAGTTACAAGATAGAATTGAAGGACGTGAGGACGTTCAACTGGCCTATGTTAAGTATTTTTAAGTTGAGCAGTTATTGGATAAAGAAATAACTTAGATATAAAACATGGCTGTTCAAATAAATTGATAGTGCGAGTCAATCGATCATATTAATATCAATGACACGGACACGCGCTATCCTTTCACCGACGTCTGCTATAGATGCCAAACAAAACATGGATGTGAAATTATGGTCGACTCTGCTAAGCAATCAGACCCTATTGTGGTAGATAGCCAGTCTGATATGACCTTCATCTCAATCAGTGATTTCGTCGCTGGGATGAGTCAGTTGGCTATCATCGGGGTGATTGAAACCACCGGTATTGTGGAAGCAATACACCGCGAAATTGTGCTGCGTCCTTTGGGTTTGCTCAATCATAGATACGGTCGGCTTTGGAACAAGGGCATCAGCGGGCGAGTCTATGGAGTGGTGAAGGGGATAACTTCAGTGGTCGGGCATGGCCTTAGTTTAGGTATTACTCAGTACAGTCACCTCACTCGTCATCTGCCTACTCAGCCTTTACCCTCACACCTGAATGCGGCGGTCAATGTCATTAATGGGGTAATGGGCGATCATCTTGTTAGTAATCACAATCCGCTGGCGTTACCGATGACGCTATATAAATTTGACAAGCATCTTGGTTTAGATGATAAGCATCATTTAAGCGCTCAGATGCAAATCAAGCCAATGTCAGTTAGTATCAAGCGTCCTGTAAGATCAGATAGCTTAGCCAACCCAAATAGTTCAGCCAATTCAGACAGACTAAACACCACCGCCAATACAACACAGACTAACAGACAAGCTGATCCTATCACTGGTAGAGTGGTTATCTTGTTGCATGGCCTGTGTATGGGTCATATCAACTGGCAACCTACTAATCCACAGGGTCTTGGGTTGGCCATATTAAGAGCCTTGCCTGAAGTCACTCTATACTATGTTAGTTACAATACTGGCCAGCGTATCTCGACCAATGGTCGTCAGTTTGCAGCGCTGTTAGATCATCTAATTACCGAGAATCCTGATATCAGCCAAATAGATTTGGTTGGGCACAGTATGGGCGGGCTGGTCTCGCGTAGTGCGCTTTATTACGGTACTCAAGCTCAATATGAGTGGGTAGAAAAGGTAGGTAAACTAATCACGCTAGGTACGCCGCATCATGGTGCGGTGCTAGAACGTATCGGTGATTTTGTGCAACAAAGTATCGCCAAGCTGCCTTTTGCGGGCGCGTTGGCCAAACTTGGCTATATCCGCAGTGTGGGTATTGTTGACCTGCGTCATGGCAGTGTTAGAGATGAGGATTGGCAGTTGCTACAATCACGTAGTGTTTTGCCGGATGAGGTGCGTCACTTTACGCCATTGCCTGAGCATATTAGCAGTTATTTTTTAGCAGGCAGCTTAAGTCAGGCGGAGGATGAGTCAGATATGAGTCAGTTGTTGGGTGATGGCTTGGTAAATATTCCTTCAGCTTTGGGGGAGCATACACCGGCGCAAACTTTGGGTGTTTCTGATACGCATAAAGCGGTGTTTTATGAGGTCAGTCATTTTGCTTTATTGACTGATGAGCGCGTATTAAATCAGACGGTTGAGTGGTTGGTTAAAGATTGATGATATATTGTTTATTTTAAAAAAACAGCTTCCGTATCCTTGCTAAATACTCTTCTTCATTTTCTTTATAACAACCAATCAGGTATTAACCCTCACTATGTCCTTAATCTTATGCAGTAAATATCTTTCAACAGGCATTAAATCTCTGATTATTTTTGCTGTATTAATGAGTTCAGCCACAATAACCTATGCCGAAATCAATAGCTGTTATTATCGGGGGGTTGGCGTAAATTATAGTGATAACAACAACAAGTTTATAGTACCAGCTGGCACTGTGCTTGATATGAATGAGGTTTTAAAAGACATTCGCTTAGAGAAAAAGGGCGACTTCTTCACAGTTAAAGATGCTCAAGGCAGGCCTCTATATCAAAGGTTATATGATATAGAGGTCTATACCAATGGCTATATTATTGCAAAGCAAGCAAATAGTGATACGCCACAAGGTGACGATAGAAAAGCTATTGGTATTAAAGCTAATAATAAAGGCGATACCAGCTCCAACTATGGACTAATCAATCCGACCGGTAAGCTCATTTATGACTTTAAATATCAAGGTATTGATTTGGTAGATGATGAATTAGTGATCTTAACCACACAATACCAAGGGCATCAAAGCGATACTTTGATGACGCATGATGGACAGGTTATTTACCCTGCCAAATCTCACGCAGGCATAACTAATGGTGCTGATAAGCAAAATACAGCGGTTCGCATTACCGCCATTCATTACGATACTGAAAGTCAGCAAGGTTATTTTCAAGTTGATCAGAATGACAAGTCTGGCGTGATTAATCAGCATGGGGACATGGTTGTCCCTCTTATTTATGATGAAATGAGTGTCATGAACGACACATGTGAGTCTGTTTATGATATTGATGAGACAAATGCGCTAAAAGTACGTATTGATAATAAACTAGGATTGATTCAGCCTAATGGCCAATGGAGTGTTCCCCTGGCACCTATGCAGTCGATTATTTATTTCAATACACAGACCTTTACGCCTTTTATTCTAAACCATATTGAAGCCAGTCAAGGTGAAGTAGATTCTGTCTATTGGCGACCTCAGGAAAAAGATACGATTAGGGAAAATTTAATAACGCTGAAAGGAGAAGTGCTACTGACCTCAGATGAGCCCATAAAAGATTTACGTGGCAACTTCTATCAGTTTTCAAAAAATGGCAAGGTTGGCATCATTAATAATTGGGCTGAGATAATATTGGACGCTAATTACGATCGAATTATAGTCAAACCCAATCAGAAGTTTTTGGTTGAGCGAGCGGGTAAGTTAGGTTTGGCAGAGGTGGATCAATCAGGCAATGCATTAATTGTACGTCGTTACTTTGATACGCTACAACCTGCACAAAGTGTCGATACCGATGACATAAGGGTAACTGAAGATATAATCACATGGAATGAAGAAACCTCAGAGTTCGAAGCGGAGACAGGGCTAGATCAATATATTCCTTTTCCAGATGAAACATATAATAAAATCGGTGAAGACGACAAGCAATATTTCTCTAGTAACTCAATTACTAATGAGTATTATGGTGAAGACACTCTGAATATTTATATCGCCAGTAGCAACAAACAGTATGGTGTCTTTAATATCGATACTGTCCTCATCCCTTTTATTTATGACAGCATAATTGATGTTAACGGTGTTTTTATCGTTGAAGATTCTGGTAAATATGGTGTTTTAGGCGTTAATAATAACGTTATAAAACCTATTATATATAATAGCGTACAGGATGCTAAAAATGCCTTATCGGAAGTTAGATAAAGAGTTGTTATCGAAGATTTTGATAAGTTATGTACTGAATATTCGGGGTTTCTGGTGCTTATTATTTGTTGGTATTGCTGTTGCTAATATTAGCTTGCTTCAGGCATATGGCAATACGCCTAACCACTTTGCTACTCAAGCTGACATTGATAAATCAAAAGCAGGTAGATCAGACCCTCTGCCATTTTATTTAACTAAGATTTGCACAAAATCTGTTTATATGGGTTCAGATATGTTGGCTTGTGAAGCAGGCTATGTACTAAAAGTTGAAACGCTAGATGATGGTACGGTTGTTGAATCACAATTTATGGATGAATACGACGGATATGGGTGGTCACATTCCCGAATTAAAAAGCTAAATGATGATATTTATCTGTTTAACTTAGCTTGTGGCAGTTATTGCGCTGGCAATATATTAGTTGGTCGACAGGGTAAGAAGCAGGGTTTTGATTACTTCTTTGATTATGATACAAAAACAGAGTGTGCTGTAGAGTACGACTATGATAAGAAAATGTGGGTTGCCACTCCGTTTTTTTCAGAAAACCGTATTGATTTAGTGCAAACAGTTGGCAACATTGAGTCTGATGTACTGCCTAAGTATGATTTAATGTTTAATAAAACAGGTGATGTTGAGGTATTCGATAGATCTTCTGAAAGCAGAATAAGTCTTTTCACTATATCTAATCCTTGCCAGCAATAACTGACATTAAGCATAAGACAGCGACCACTGAAACTTACTAATCAAACATTCCATAATAATTAAAATAATAAAAGGTAAGACCACTATGAATGGGCAAACTGAATTTAAACCACTTATTATCGGTCAAGGCGATATCGGTCTGGCAGTAACGAATGCATTAGCCAATCAAGATATAAAAGTCACTGGGCTGGCACGCGGTGAGCGTCATCAATATGAACTGGCTAATACGGCTGAATACTTACAAGCAGATGCTCATGATCTAACAGCCGAGCAGCTAAGTCCGTTTACTCATATCGCTATTATTGTCGCCCCTGATAACTATCAAGCGACCGATTATCAGCAGACTTACTTTGGTATTGCTGAGCACATCGCGACGTTAGCGGACAATTTGCCACAGCTTGAGCGCGTGGTATTTATATCATCCACTGGTGTCTATGGTCAGGATAACGGTGAATGGATAGATGAAACCGTCATTCCGCAAACACCAAAGCGCGAGGCATCAGGTTACATTTTACAAGCAGAGCAGGTGTTACAATCGGCATATGCTGCGCGGGCGGTTATCATCCGCCCTAGTGGTATCTATGGTAAGCAGCGTTTGATGCGTGTCCGCAAAGCGAGTGAGAGCAACAAACAGCCAATGCCAAAATATGCATGGACCAACCGAATCATGGATACAGATTTGGTCAATATCGTGGTTCAAGTGCTGTTAGAAGACGAGAAGCAGCTGAAACCAATGTATCTAGCGACTGATTATGCACCTGTGACCTCATTTGAGCTCAGCTCTTGGCTGTCAAACAAGCTTGGCAGTGATGCACCAGAGCTATCACAGTTAGATACTCATAAAATGATCGGCAAACGGTTACACAGTAATATCCCGCGAGATTGGCTACAATACCCAGATTGGCGTGTCGGTTATCAACACATTTTGTCAACGATTGAAGCATCTGCCATTAAATAGATTTTTGATGCATAGTTGCAGGATTGTTTTAATAAAAATATAAACCTTCTGTAGTTGCTAATTGAGCCGGTTTTGATAGACTTAACCGCCTACAGTCATTTTGAAGTAAAGCTTGGTAGGAGGGCGTATGTCATCTATGGGAAACTCGCACGACAATGCGCAAAATGAGTCGGATTCGGATAAGCGTAAGCAATCCAACGATAGCAAACCTTCATCGAATAATAATGCTGACTCAACCTACACTCACAATAGCGCACACAGCCAACAAGGAGCTGGGCATATCGACAAAGACTTTAGTTCTATTGCTGCATTAAACCAAAAGCTGAATCAGCCCTTTGTCAACCAGAGCAAAGCTCACGCTGCACAGGCTCAGGATAAGCATTCACAAGTTGAGCAGCAGGCAGCAAACGAAGCGGTAAAACTGACCAAAGCGCAGCAAAAAAAGCAGCGACTCGAGGAGGACTTGGCGCGTCTATTCAGTGAGCGTCAATTGAGCGGCACCAATGTCCGACATCCCAATATTGATCATGGGGAGTCTGCTTTAGATCCTGATCGCAGTTTAGCTGATATTCCAGAGCCAACCCCTCGATACCAAAGTGTGTTACAGCATCTAATAGCTGATAACGTACAAATACCAGCAGTGCTACAGGCACGATCAAAGCAGTCAACATCGGCTACAGTGGCGCAGGACTCAGAAAAACAGCAGGCGCAAAGCAAGCCAAAAAACGCACAGCTATTATCATCAGAGCTAGAATCTTCAGACTATGATGATACGTCTATGTGGGGGCTGATTGCCTCTCCTGAGCTGGCGTCGCATTTGGAGTTGTTGCAACTGGGCGGGTTGATTAATTTACCGGCACAATTTTTTGAACCGGTTGCAGCCGCTAAAGCCATTAAGCAAGGACGTGCTGGTAACAAAACATCAAGCGCTAAGCACACTGCGGATGCTCATCAGGATGCTGATTCCAGCCAAGACGCTGGCACCGATGAGGCGGCAAACAATTACGCTTTACTGTCACCATTAACTGAGATGACGCTGCTTGATTTGGCAGACATTCAGCAGGCTTGTGATGCTTATCCAGGCTTAACCCGTTATGGCTTTACGGGCAAAGCAAAAGTTAACGTCAAATCATTAAAGCAACCGTCAAATCAGCAATTAGAACCAGAAGCGCAGCAGACGTCAATATCAACATCAAGCTCAAGTTTAGCGGCGATGATGCCAGAGATGATTAATGATATCTTTGCACCAAACTGGGAGCTGATTTTATACCCAGAGCGCTTTGATAATGGCGTAGACAGTCTAGTTACCGATATTTTAGGTTGTAGTGTCGCAGTACATATCCTAAAGCAATGTCAGACTCGGCAGAGTATCAATCGCAGTCTGACAGCGCAGCAGATATGTCAGCATATGCGCAGCTATGTCCTTAGTCAGTGTAATCGTCACCCTCAGTTTGAAAAGCAATATCGGCAGATTCGTTTGTTTGTCGGTCATGTGATAGTCGCTGCCCATTATTTGGGCTTGGATGTGGTCTGTGCAGCTCAACATGCCAGTCATTCAGCGACCAATTGTAAAGGTAACACCAGCAGTAACTTAGGTGAGCCAATTTATTTAAACGTGTCATCCCGTTCTGCCTTGTTTAATCGTTATCCCAATATCAGCCGTTATTACATTAACGGATGGTCATAAATTTTCGTTAAATTAGCGTTAGAGCCGCATTTATATATTAAAATATGGCTTTTACGTTGGTGTGTAGTGGTCTATTTGAACCTGCTACTTTCATTTGTTTTATAGGATTTTTCATGTCATCTTCTCTTGCTAGCAACCGTTTTAGTCGTCATAACTTTATCCAATTGGCGCTGTCAAATGATGTATTGAAGTTTGGTGAGTATGTACTTAAGTCAGGCCGCATCAGTCCTTATTTCTTTAATGCTGGTTTATTAGCAACCGGTGAAATGTTATCGCTGCTTGCAAATGGCTATGCAGATGTATTGGCCGAGCAGGTTAAAGCATCAGGCAATAATGATTTGGTTATCTTTGGCGCGGCTTATAAAGGTATTCCTTTTGTCGCAGCGACTGCACAAGCGTTATGGAACAATCATGGTATCAATGCACAATGGGGATATAACCGCAAAGAGGTCAAAGATCATGGTGAAGGCGGTAATCTAGTCGGTGCTGATGTCAGCGGCAAAGCTGTCTGGGTACTCGATGATGTGATTACAGCAGGTACCGCGATGCGTGAAGTGGTCGATATTTTGTCAGCAGCCAATGCCACGGTAGCGGGCATTATTGTTGCTTTAGACCGTAAAGAAAAAGGTCAAAATGAGCAGTCGGCCATTCAAGAGTTGGCATCAACCTTATCCGTACCTGTGCAGGCGTTAGTCGATATGGATGACATTATTGATTATGTTGAGCAGCAAGGTGACTCGACACAGTTGGCAAAAATGCGTCACTATCGTGAACAATATGGTGTTTAAAACCCGATTGTTTCAATAATAGCCAGTGCAACAATAATCGCTTTAATAGTACTTCTTTAATAACAATTGCTTTAATAATAACCGCTTAAATAATAAAAACTACAGTCATAATGGAGTCAGCTATCATGAATAAAGAACAATCAAAGTCGCTTAATATTCTAGTGGTTATGGACCCGATTGAGACGGTCAACTACAAAAAAGATAGCACGCTTGCGATGATGTGGTCGGCCAGTGATCGTGGTCACCGTTTGGGTTATTGTCAAATTCATGATTTATGGCTGGATAAAGGATCATTAAAAGTTGACGCGCAGGCGGTTACCGTTCGCCGTGATCCGCAAGACTTCTATAGTCTGGAAGAGAAGGTGACTCAGCCTATTACCGATTATGACGTGATTTTGATGCGCAAAGACCCGCCGTTTAACATGCGCTTCTTATATAGTACCTATATGCTTGACCATGCTAAGGCTGCCGGTGTACTGGTAGTCAATGATCCACAGGCCATCCGTGATTGTAATGAAAAGCTATTTGCCACTTGGTTTAGCGACTTGATGAGCCCAACCATTGTCACTAGCAAACAGTCGCATATTCGTCAGTTTATTAAAGAGCATCAAGATGTAATCGTGAAGCCATTAGATGGTATGGGCGGTACAGGTATCTTTAGACTAACTGAGGATAGCCCAAACATTGGCGCGACACTTGAGATGCTTACTGAGCTTGAAACCTTACCGATTATGGCACAGCGTTATTTGCCTGAGATTAAAGAGGGCGATAAGCGTATTTTAATTGTTGACGGTGAGGTAGTGCCTTATAGCTTGGCGCGTATTCCAGTAAAAGGGGAGACGCGTGGCAACTTAGCGGCGGGTGGCCAAGGCGTGGCGATGCCAGTGACAGAGCAAGAGATGGCAGTGGCTAAAACAGTCGCACCAATTGTTAAAGACAAAGCGCTAATGTTCGTAGGCCTTGATGTTATCGGCGGCAAGATTACCGAAATTAATGTCACTAGCCCGACTTGTATTCGAGAAATTAATGATCAGTGCGGCACAGACATTGGCACTGATCTCATCCTAGCCATTGAGAGAAAACTGGCGAGTAATTAATCACTGTAGTCGGCTTAGCAGTGGCGGTACATTTATTGAGCTATAAAAAACCTAAGCCATTTCAACGGGCTTAAATGGGATGTAGTAATATTCGTGTAATATAAAATTAACTTATTTTACAAAATAAGTTAACAACCGCCTTGATAGCTATTGATTTTTTATCTCACTCTTATATGATGATAATGTAATTTGCATTAATGTTGAAACAAGGATGTCACATGAATATGTTCGCAAAATCGCTTTTATTAACAACAGGTTTGGCCTTTAGCATGGTTGCCAGTGCCGCTGACCAGCTAAACAATACCAAATGGACCACTTATAATGATAAGGGTCAGCCAGATTCAGTATTACAGTTTACTGAAAGCAACGGCAAGTTATCTGCAAAAATCGTTAAAATATTAGACCCACGTGCTGCAGGCAAGAGCGTTTGTGATACCTGTAAAGGTAAATTCAAAAACAAACCGCTAACCGGCGCCACTGTTCTTTGGGATTTAAAAGCAGATCCAAAAAATCCTAATAAATATATTGATGGTAAAGGTATTGAGCCAGAAAGTGGTATGACTTTCTCTGGTAAAGGCGAGTTAAAAGGGAATACATTAGAGTTACGTGGTTATAAAGGTATCTCATTTTTAGGTAAAACACGCATTTTAAAACGCCGTAACTAATCTGCCATTAGTAGATGTTATTAATAAATAACAGAAACAGAGTAGGCAGTTAGCAGTTACCGTCAATTAGATCTGATTTGATTGCCTTTAAATCAAAATTTAAACATTTTAAATTGAGTGTTATAGAGGTCTTGATATCAGTGTCTAAATAAGATAATTCATAAGCCAAGCAGCGAGTAAGTCGTTGCTTGGCTTTTTGTCTGTTTTTTTGAGCAAAAATTAGTGCATTTGCTTCAATAGCACTGAAATAGGGCTTTATACTTGTAGGTGTAAAGTTATACAATAGTCTAAAATTTAGTCAGTCAATGATTAGTTAGCCAGTGATTATTTAGACAGTGACTATTTAGCCAGTGAATAGACGGTCAGGGTATTAGCGAATTAGCCGTCCCATTTATGATTTTGGTTACTTGTGCTTGCTTGTCCTAATAAATAAGGCTATATATAGCCATTCATTGAAATTATGAACAAGTGTTTAGTCATTGGCATTTTATCGAACACTTTTTAGCAAACCATTTATTTTAAATACAATAGTGTCGTATCGAATCGTATAGCGCTGAGACATTCCAGGAGAGTTCTTCGTGAGTCATCCACAAAATGCAGTCGTTACTGCCAAGCAATCCCCCAATGTACTCATGATGGCAGCAGGTACAGGCGGACACGTGTTCCCTGCATTGGCTGTCGCCGAAGAGCTGAGTCAAAGAGGCGCGAATATCCATTGGTTGGGTACACCGCAAGGCATGGAAAATGACTTGGTGAGACCTGTCGGCTATACCTTTCACACCATTGATATGCAAGGCCTGCGGGGTAAGGGCATTGGTCGATTATTAAAAATGCCTTTTACCTTATCGCAAGCGATGCTGGCCAGTATTAAAATTATCAAACAAAACAATATCGATGTGGTAGTCGGCTTTGGTGGTTATGTCAGCGCCCCAGGTGGATTGGCAGCAAAAGCAACCAAAACCCCGTTAATCATTCATGAGCAAAATGCCATTGCCGGGATGAGTAATCGTTATTTGGCTAAGATTGCGACCAAAGTGTTACAAGCATTCCCAAATACTTTTGGTGACAGTGAGAGCGCAGATAACCCAAAACTTGAAACCGTCGGCAATCCAGTACGTGAAACTATTTGTGATATTGCGCCACCTGAAGAGCGTTATGATACTGAAGATGATAGTCCATTAAAGTTATTAATTGTTGGTGGGTCATTGGGTGCAGCAGCACTGAACCGTACTGTGCCAGAAGCCTTAGCTCAAATAGATAAGCCGTTTGAAGTGCATCATCAGTGTGGCCGTAATAACTTAGCCGATACTGAGCATCAGTATCATGCGGTTAATAAAGACGTTCATAAAGTGACTGTTAAGCCGTTTATTGATGACATGGCCGCAGCCTACGCTTGGGCGGATGTGATTGTTTGTCGTGCCGGGGCTTTAACCGTGACCGAGATTCAAAATGTGGGCTTGGCTGCAATTTTTGTGCCTTTACCACATGCAGTCGATGATCACCAAACAGCCAATGCGCGCTCACTTGCGGTAGAAGGTGCGGCTTATTTGGTGGCTCAGAGTAAATTGAGCGCTGAATATTTGGCGGAGATTTTGTTAGAGCTAGACCGTGCTAAGTGTCAAGATATGGCTATCAAGGGCAGAGCCTTGGCCAATCCTGAATCTACCGAGGTGACAGCGGACTTTATTTGGTCACAGTTGCGATAGACAGTTAGACTGTTATTGTGCGATGGCGCGATGATTGATAACGTTTACTGAATTTTTGATTTTATTTTTAATTGTATTTATTGACCTTTTTTAATAATTTTTTGAGTAATAAAGAGAGACTTATGCCAAAAGCAGCCTTGCCAAAACGATTGATTGAAATTCCAGAAATGCGCCGTATCAAATGCATTCACTTTATTGGGATTGGTGGGGCAGGTATGTGTGGTATAGCTGAGGTTATGAAAAATCAAGGCTATGGCGTTAGTGGATCAGATATTAAAGAAAGCCTAGTGACCAGACGATTGGCTGATCTGGGTGTAGAAATTTGCATTGGCCATGACTCTAAGAATATTGCCAATGCTGACGTGGTGGTGGTGTCTTCAGCCATTGACCGTAAAAACCCTGAGATTCAAGCGGCGCTAAAAGCACAGCTGCCAGTAGTACGTCGAGCGGATATGTTGGGTGAGCTTATGCGTTATCGCCATGGTATCGCAGTGGCTGGTGCACACGGCAAAACCACAACGACCAGTTTGTTAACCATGATGATGACAGAGGCCGGATTAGATCCGACTTATGTGATTGGTGGTAAGTTAAATGCGTCAGGTAAAAATGCCTCACTTGGCGAAAGTCGCTATTTAATTGCAGAAGCCGATGAGTCAGATGCTTCGTTTTTAACACTGCATCCAATGGCTGCCATTGTGACCAATATCGATCAAGATCATATGGAAACGTATGAAAACAGCTTCGATAAGTTAAAGGCGGCTTATATTCAGTTCTTACAAAACATGCCATTTTATGGTTTGGCCGTCATCTGTGGTGATGACAAAGAGCTGTATGCGATGATTGATGATATTGGTCGTCCTGTACAGACCTATGGCTTTGAGCCGCATAACAATGTGCAAGCCACTGACGTTAGAGTTGAAGGCACCAAGACCCACTTTACCGTATTACGCAAAGATCATGAGCCGCTACCGTTGACATTGAACATTCCTGGACAACATAATGTACTCAATGCGCTTGCAGCCATTACCATGGCGACCGATGAAGGCGTCGATGATGAGGCTATTAAGCGTGCGTTGGCTAAGTTTGCTGGTGTCGGCCGTCGATTTGAGCAGCAAGCCTGTGTTGAAAAAGATGACGGTGATGTGTTATTGATTGATGATTATGGTCATCATCCGGTTGAAGTTGCTGCTACCATTAAAGCTGCTCGCGAGAGTTATCCTGAGCGCCGTTTGGTTATGTTATTCCAACCACATCGCTACACACGTACGCGTGATTGCTTCGATGATTTCGTTGCCGTATTATCACAAGTTGATGAGCTGCTGCTGATGGATGTCTATAGCGCTGGTGAAACGCCGATTGTTGGTGCAGACACCAAGGCTTTAGCACGCAGCATTCGCTTACGCGGTGAAGTTGAGCCGATGTTAGTCGATAAAGATGATTTAGCGCCAGTGATGCGCCGTGTTTTAAAAACAGGTGATATGCTTATCACCCAAGGTGCAGGTAATGTAGGTCAGGTTTGTCAGGATTTGGCAGCCAATGACTTGTACATAAAAGAATAATTTTTTAGATCAGCCAAATAAACGTTAGGCTGATTAAAATTGAACTAAAAGCTGTAGATTGAACGACGTTAATCCTAACCAATTATATATTTACGTAAGATGCCAATACTATGACTGATTCTGCCATCCAATCAACACCAGATACTTTAGCCACTAGCACTGACGCGACCACTGGTTCAACTGTCAAAGACCCTAAAGTCTTTGGTAAAGTTGCCGTGGTGTATGGCGGTAACAGTAATGAGCGTGCTGTTTCTTTAGACAGTGGCGCTGCTGTATTAAAAGCGTTGCAAGACCAAGGGGTTGATGCGACCCATTTTGATCCTAAAGATCAAGACATCACAGAGCTGAAGAACTATGACAGAGTCTTTAACGTGCTACATGGTCGTGGCGGTGAAGATGGTCAGCTGCAAGGCTTACTAGATTGGTTGGGTATCCCGCAAACCGGCTCTGGTGTTTTAGCCTCAGCAATTGGTATGGACAAAGTGCGTACCAAACAGCTTTGGCAAGGTTGTGGCCTGTCAACAGCACCATTTTCAATTTTGACGGAAGACACTGATTGGCAGCAAATCGTTAATACTTTAGGATTGCCATTAATGGTTAAGCCAGTACACGAAGGCTCAAGTATTGGCATGAGTAAGGTAAATACTTTAGACGAGTTGCCAGAAGCCTATGCTATGGCGGCAGGCTGTGGTGACGTAGTTATGGCTGAAAAGTGGATTACTGGCCGTGAATTCACCATTGTTGTCATCGATGACGAAGCGTATCCAGTGATTCGCTTAGAGCCAGCCGATGTGGCTAACTTTTACGATTATGAAGCGAAATATAATCGCAATGACACCGCCTACCATATCCCTTGTGGATTATCGGAACAAGATGAAGCGCACCTACAAGCATTAAGTGTTGCTGCATTCAAAGCGGTAGACGCAAAAGGATGGGGCCGTATTGATGCGATGCAAGATGAAGCTGGTCAGTTTTGGTTATTAGAAATTAATACCGTCCCAGGTATGACCAGCCACAGCTTGGTGCCAATGGCAGCCAAAGCACGTGGTATGGACTTTGAGCAGTTATGCTGGCATATCTTGGCACAAACCCTATAATCGCTAACGCTGCATTATTTGCTGTGATGTTGGTTATTAGCAGTGGTGATTGTTTAGCTGCCTTTATTGAGTAATTTAACAAAAAATCAGGTGAGTTAGCTTCATCTGTGATTGTTCTGTTATAAAGTTGTCATAAATTGATACATGCTCATTAACCTTAGGCGCTATCGCTATTACAGCAAATGCGTTACAATTATAAGTTATTAACTAAACTGGACAAGATGGCCGCCTCTGTGAATAAAACCTCGCCGAACTTGAGTAAATTCTTAACCGCAAGGGTGTGGGTCGCTATTGCAGTGGTACTGTTTGTCACTCTGTTTTTGTTAGTTGCCAATAGAGTGTATCACTCGCAACCTGCCAAAGTGGTGGTGAATCCCAAAAACTTGGATGCAGCCGAATATCAAAAACTAAATGATATGCTTGCTGAAGAGCAAGTGGGCAGTTTTTTCACGGTAAAATTACCGCAATTGAAAAACCAAGTGTTGCAGCAAGATTGGGTGAGCCAAGTTGATATCGAGCGTAGATGGGGTGAGGGGGTAGTCATTACGGTATTACCTCGAGAGCCGGTTGCTCGTTTTGGCAGTGAGCACTTAATCGATGTAGAAGGCCAAGTGTTTCGTCCGGTTAATGAGGCCGATTTGCAGCAAAACAATTTGATTATGCTGCAAGGCGATGCCGATCAGTCGATTTTAATTATGCAGCAAATGCAGCAAATCAATCAGTGGTTCGCACCTTTGAAAATGCAGGTTGCTGATATGGTGTTGACGCCACGAATGACTTGGATTATTCGATTTACCAATAATCAGCGCGTTATTGTTGATAATGAGATGACCTCACAAAAGTTGATGAATTTAAGTCAGCTATTACAACACCAGCTGTCTGATAAACGCGAAAAGATCAGTGCCATTGATTTGCGTTATAAAAATGGATTTGTGATTGATTGGAAAGCTGAGCAGCCAAGCAATAACAGCCCAAATACAAATAGTGATGCAAATTCGACTGATATCTAGCAATTAGCTAGTTTTTATTTAGCTAGTAATTATCTAGATCACAGTTGACAGATACGATGAATTTATCGAATCTAACCGTTATTTTATAAATATAGAATTTAAACACAGCATTAAATTGAAAAGATTAAGCCTGACCAAAACATCCTCTTAACCCAACTGTTTTAATAAGGATCTACAGTATATTACTATGCTATTAATCCCTTACAGTGCATACATATGTTCTAAACCCTATGAGTAAACCTGAGAATTTATTAGCCGTAATCCATTTAAGCGCCACAGCAGTTTATGTTGTTGTTGGCGATGTTATTTCTGTTAATGATATTCGTATTAAAGGGGTAGGGAAGGCAAGTAATGAGGATTTTCAGCAAGGTCAAATTAACTCTTTCGATCGGTTAAAAAATGCCATTCGTAAAGCCATTACCGATGCTGAAGAGATGGCAAACTGCCGTATTCACAGTGCTTGGCTCACATTATCAACCCCTGAGTTAAAAAGCTATAATGTGTCCGGTACTGTAGAGTTAGACACGTTAAATGGCGATGAAGCCATTGAAATTCGCCATATTGTTCATGCATTGACCAAGGCGAAAGAAGGTGTACTACAAAACACGCATTATGTCATGCACCATTGCCAGCAAGGCATCCTATTAGACAATCAAACCAAAATGGTAGATGATGCGATAGGAATGCATGCCAAAAAAGTCAATGTCATGTATCATTTGATGATGATGCCTGTTGTTAGCCGTCAGAACATACAAAAATTGATACAGTCTTGTGATGTCAGTATTGACCATGTGTTGTTTGATGCGGTATCGACAGCGGAGTATGGCTTAAGACAAGAAGATCGTCAGCAAGGCGTTTGTTTAATTGATATTGGTGCCAGCACGACCAGTGTTTGTGTTTATCGAGAAAACAAACTGATTTTCACCTGCTGCATTGAAGAAGGTGGCCACAAAGTGACGATGGATATCTCAGCTGAGCTGGGTATAACCATGGCGGCTGCCGAAAAATTGAAGATTGAAAAGGGTACGGTAGATATACAAAGTGCGGACCCCAGTCGCTTTTTCACCCTTTCAAATAAAGATACCAGCGAAGAATTACTGTTCAATCCTTTAGAATTGGCCAAAGTAATTGAAGCGCGCTACATTGAGCTATATCGTATCATATTCCAGAAGTTATATGACGAAGGCTTGATGGACTATTTGAAAGGTGGCGTGGTATTAGCCGGTGGCGGCAGTCAGGTTGCTGGTATGCTTAGTTTTTCAAAGCGTTTGTTAAATATGCCGGTACACTATACGACACCGCATGAAGCAATAGCGGCTTATGATTGTTTTGAAAGCAATGACAAAAAGTACAAAGAGCTTAATGGATGGGTTAATAATCGATCTTTACAAACTGCTTTTGGTGCCTTGTTATATAGCCAAAGTGAACAGTTTAAGCACAGTGAAAAAAGCTCACCTGAAGCACTTGAGGTTAATAAGTTAACCAAGCTGCACTCATGGAAGCAAAGCTTAAGCAACTTTTTTAAGAACATTTTATAACTTAAATTTTAATATTTGACAGTCTATTCAATTGCCTATGCTTTTTGACCAGTCATCCTTGTTTAAGTTATCTTTTATTCAATCTGCATCTTGATGACTTTTATGTTTACACGGCTTAACTGCACAATATATTTGGTGTATGTTTCCGTGTTATGTATATGTCATTAGCAGACTATAGAATAATAGATTAATCGCGTATCATCGGATTATTTGTAGATTTATGATACATTGACAGACAAACAATGATTGACAGACAGACAAGTACGCAAATGATAGACCCCAAGGAGTGATAATGTCTAAATACACAATGGCTACCAATAGCCACGATTTAAATAATGGTCAAGCGCGTTTCACAGTATTCGGTGTTGGCGGTGGCGGCGGTAACGCGGTCGAGCACATGGTACAGCAAGGCGTTAAAGGTGTTACTTTTGTATGCGCCAACACGGATAAGCAAGCATTAGATAGACTGACCGCAGATAACAAACTGCAGTTAGGTGCTAATACTAACCGTGGTTTAGGTGCGGGCGCTAATCCAGAAGTAGGTCGTGAAGCTGCGGAGCAAGATGAAGAAGCCATTCGCAAGCTACTTGAAGATTCAGACATGGTATTTATCACTGCCGGTATGGGTGGCGGTACAGGTACTGGTGCAGCACCAGTGGTTGCTCGTATTGCCAAAGAGATGGAAATCTTAACGGTTGGTGTTGTCACCACGCCATTCAAATTCGAAGGTGGTAAACGTATCAAAGCGGCAAAAGCAGGCATAGACCAGCTGTCTAACTTTGTTGACTCTATCATTACCATCCCGAACGATAAGCTATTAAAAGTGTATGGTAATATTTCAATGCAAGACGCCTTCAAAAAGGCAGACGATGTATTGATGCATGCTGTACAAGGTATCGCACAAACTATCTCTAGCGAAGGTGTGATCAACATTGACTTTAACGATATTCGCACTGCAATGACTGCCAAAGGTCATGCAATGATGGGTATTGGTCGTGCTAGTGGTGAAGATCGTGCGCGTCAAGCCACTGAAAAAGCTATTCGTTCACCATTGTTAGACAACTTATTGCTTGAAAATGCAAAAGGCTTGATCGTAAACGTGGTGTCATCAGAGTCAGTCACTCTTGATGAGTTAAACGAAATCACTGAAGTGGTTAACGACATCACTGATATTGAAGAAGCCAATATCTTTATCGGTACTGTTATTGATGAGAAGCTAGGTGAAGATCTACATGTGACTGTTATTGCAACTGGTCTGACTCTAGATGAGTCAAAAGATCAGCCTAAAGCAGCTGGCATTCCTTCTATTAAAAGTAACGAAAAAGTAGATCCTCAGAAGCATCCAAGTGCATTGTCAACGCATCAAAGAGCGCAGCAAGCACCTACTCAAACCCAATCAGCTAATCCGTTTGCAGGTGGTGGTTCAAATCAATCAGCGCCAAAAACTTCTAATAGCATCCAGGATTACTTGAAGCGTCAACAAAACCGTTAATCTTACACTAAGACGCTATCTGTTATTTAAAAAGCCAAGCCAATGCTTGGCTTTTTTTGTGTCTAATAAGTCTTGATCCTAATCTATGCCAGTTTAGAGATTAGATTGATTGAATTGTTGACGCGCTGTAATGCAATAGATTTTGGCTGTTTTGCTATTTAATCGAAATGAGCTAGTATAGAACAAGACAAAAACAATAAAGGATTAATGTTATGACCACCTCAACCGTAACCTACCAAGGTAATCTGCGCACTCAAGCACTGCATCTACAGTCTAATAATCAAATTATTACTGATGCACCAACCGACAACCATGGTAAAGGTGAAGCTTTTTCTCCAACTGACTTGTTAGCCACCAGTTTAGCCAGTTGTATGTTAACCATCATTGGTATTAAGGCCGCAGATATGGCGATAGATGTTGTGGGCACAAAGGCAGACGTAACCAAAGTCATGGCAGCAGATCCGCGTCGAGTGAATGAAATTAAAGTCACCATCGAGTTTCAGCAAGACTTCGATGAGCGCACTAAAAAGATCCTTGAGGCTGCAGCACTAACATGTCCTGTTGCAAAGAGCATTCATCCTGATATCAATCAAGATATCCACTTTAACTATCCCAATGGTCAATAGCCATGGCTCAAAAGAAACTGCTTATTGTTGCGCATGCGCCATCACCCAATACCAAAAAATTAGCACAAGCCGCTTTCGATGGTGCCGATCATCAACATATTGATGTTGAAGTTGTTTTAAAAGCACCACAGGATACCCAGCCAGAGGATGTGCTTGCTGCTGATGCGCTATTATTAGGAACCACTGAGAATTTAGCGTATATGGCAGGGTTAACGAAAGACTTTTTTGATCGCTGCTATTATCCAGTGTTAGAAAAGAAGCAAGGCCTTGCTTTTGCGGTCTACATTAGAGCAGGTCACGATGGTACTGGTACTAAACGCGCCTTAACCACTATCACTACCGGATTGCGTTGGCAATGGACTCAGGATGCTTTGATACTAAAAGGGCAATGGGAGGATGAGTTCGTTGATCAAGTGGCAGAGTTAGCCATGACTTTAGCTGCTGGAGTAGAAGCGGGTATCTATTAAGAACTATAACTGAATAAATAGAAGCGTGCTTATATCTACTATACTGATATGTTGTTTATAGAAGACTACCTATTACTGTTACTGTCTATAGAAGAAAGCAAAAGCAGTTATAAAAAGTAGGTGAAAAGCTACCAGATCATATCAAAAAATAGACTAATACTTGGGAAATCAGCTAGAATTGAATAAAACCCAAATAAAACCAATTAAAGGGTTGACGGTTGAGATAAAGTCGCTATAATACACGACCTAATCAAGACAAAGCGAAGCGAGAGTGGAGCGGTTAGGTGATAAAAAACTTAGCAAAAAGTCTTGACAAGAAAAATAAAGCGTCTATAATACGCACCTTATCGGGACAACGGAAGCGACCTTTGGGTTGGTCTGGTGTTTTGGTGAAATGATAAAGATTTAGATTTTAAAATATTTAAATCTTACCGAATAAAAAAGCTTGACAGATATTAAAATGATGATATACTGGATGGCTCGCAAGTAACACTAACCATCTTAAATTAAGAATGAGTTTTTGATTACATGCACAACTTACCTTGGACGACAAGATAAGTCAACTATTTAAAAGCTAAAATCAAAGAACAACTTGTGTGGATTTTTGCTAATACAGAATGCGATAAGAAATTATCATTCATTATTAGTAGAAAAACTCGAAGTTAATTCATTATATGAAACATACGGAAAGCAAATTTGCTAGTAACGAATGAGCCAAGTTTAGAAGCTTCTTTAAAGAGCTTCATAGCAAGATTAAACTGAAGAGTTTGATCATGGCTCAGATTGAACGCTGGCGGCAGGCTTAACACATGCAAGTCGAGCGGAAACGATGGGAGCTTGCTCCCAGGCGTCGAGCGGCGGACGGGTGAGTAATACTTAGGAATCTGCCCAGTAGTGGGGGATAGCTCGGGGAAACTCGAATTAATACCGCATACACCCTACGGGGAAAAGGGGGCGCTTGCGCTCTCGCTATTGGATGAGCCTAAGTCGGATTAGCTAGTTGGTGGGGTAAAGGCCTACCAAGGCGACGATCTGTAGCTGGTCTGAGAGGATGATCAGCCACACCGGGACTGAGACACGGCCCGGACTCCTACGGGAGGCAGCAGTGGGGAATATTGGACAATGGGGGAAACCCTGATCCAGCCATGCCGCGTGTGTGAAGAAGGCCTTTTGGTTGTAAAGCACTTTAAGCAGTGAAGAAGACCTAGTGGTTAATACCCATTAGCGATGACATTAGCTGCAGAATAAGCACCGGCTAACTCTGTGCCAGCAGCCGCGGTAATACAGAGGGTGCAAGCGTTAATCGGAATTACTGGGCGTAAAGCGAGCGTAGGTGGTTTGATAAGTCAGATGTGAAATCCCCGGGCTTAACCTGGGAACTGCATCTGATACTGTCAGGCTAGAGTAGGTGAGAGGGAGGTAGAATTTCAGGTGTAGCGGTGAAATGCGTAGAGATCTGAAGGAATACCGATGGCGAAGGCAGCCTCCTGGCATCATACTGACACTGAGGTTCGAAAGCGTGGGTAGCAAACAGGATTAGATACCCTGGTAGTCCACGCCGTAAACGATGTCTACTAGTCGTTGGGGGACTTGATCCCTTAGTGACGCAGCTAACGCAATAAGTAGACCGCCTGGGGAGTACGGCCGCAAGGTTAAAACTCAAATGAATTGACGGGGGCCCGCACAAGCGGTGGAGCATGTGGTTTAATTCGATGCAACGCGAAGAACCTTACCTGGTCTTGACATATCTAGAATCCTGCAGAGATGCGGGAGTGCCTTCGGGAATTAGAATACAGGTGCTGCATGGCTGTCGTCAGCTCGTGTCGTGAGATGTTGGGTTAAGTCCCGCAACGAGCGCAACCCTTTTCCTTAGTTACCAGCGGTTTGGCCGGGGACTCTAAGGATACTGCCAGTGACAAACTGGAGGAAGGCGGGGACGACGTCAAGTCATCATGGCCCTTACGACCAGGGCTACACACGTGCTACAATGGTAGGTACAGAGGGCAGCTACACAGCGATGTGATGCGAATCTCAAAAAGCCTATCGTAGTCCGGATTGGAGTCTGCAACTCGACTCCATGAAGTCGGAATCGCTAGTAATCGCGGATCAGAATGCCGCGGTGAATACGTTCCCGGGCCTTGTACACACCGCCCGTCACACCATGGGAGTTGATTGCACCAGAAGTGGGTAGCCTAACTTTTAGAGGGCGCTCACCACGGTGTGGTCGATGACTGGGGTGAAGTCGTAACAAGGTAGCCGTAGGGGAACCTGCGGCTGGATCACCTCCTTAACAAAAGCATTCGGTTAGCAAGAATTCACAACAAGTTGTTCTTTGATTTAGCAAGCTCTGAAGGGTCTGTAGCTCAGCTGGTTAGAGCACCGTGTTGATAACGCGGGGGTCATAAGTTCAAGTCTTATCAGACCCACCATTATCCTATACGGGGCCATAGCTCAGTTGGTAGAGCGCCTGCCTTGCACGCAGGAGGTCAGGAGTTCGACTCTCCTTGGCTCCACCATAATAGGTGCAGATAATCAGAGTGGATAAAGTAGAATTAAGTGATTATTTAGTTGTTAAATAATAAATTACTTACTTCTGTTTTATACAGAGAATATATGACGATCTGATGAAGACGTTATTACTATTTAAAAACATAGATATGAGTTGTAATACGGTTAAACGATGAATCATTCACTGAGCCATTGTTTAACCAGTAACCAACCTTTTAATGACATCAGTTGTTATCCCAAGGGGTTGGTTACAAAGTAAAGAGAACTGAATCAAGCGTAAATTATCAAGGTGATATCGTTATAATTGCTGAACATAAGACCCTTTGGGGTTGTATGGTCAAGTAATTAAGCGCACATGGTGGATGCCTTGGCAGTCAGAGGCGATGAAAGACGTGACAGCCTGCGATAAGCTTCGGGGAGGCGGCAATATCCTGTGATCCGGAGATTTCTGAATGGGGAAACCCACCCAGTGTAAGCTGGGTATCCTAATTTATTAGGAAGCGAACGAGGGGAAGTGAAACATCTCAGTACCCTTAGGAAAAGACATCAAATGAGATTCCCCTAGTAGCGGCGAGCGAACGGGGAGGAGCCGACGGATTTATATGTAGAAGAACAGTGTGGGAAAACTGGCCATAGTGGGTGATAGCCCCGTATTCGAAACATATAATGAAGCATATTAAGTAGTGCGGAACACGAGAAATTCTGTATGAAGATGGGGGGACCATCCTCCAAGGCTAAATACTCCTGACTGACCGATAGTGAACCAGTACCGTGAGGGAAAGGCGAAAAGAACCCCTGTGAGGGGAGTGAAATAGAACCTGAAACCGTGTGCGTACAAGCAGTGGGAGCACTCTTGCAGTGTGACCGCGTACCTTTTGTATAATGGGTCAGCGACTTATATTCTGTAGCAAGGTTAACCATTAGGGGAGCCGTAGGGAAACCGAGTCTTAATAGGGCGTTTAGTTGCAGGGTATAGACCCGAAACCGAGTGATCTATCCATGAGCAGGTTGAAAGTGCCGTAACAGGCACCGGAGGACCGAACCCACTGTCGTTGAAAAGCCAGGGGATGACTTGTGGATAGGGGTGAAAGGCTAATCAAACTCGGTGATAGCTGGTTCTCCCCGAAAGCTATTTAGGTAGCGCCTCGGACGAACACCATTGGGGGTAGAGCACTGTTTCGGCTAGGGGGTCATACCGACTTACCAAACCGATGCAAACTCCGAATACCGATGAGTGATATCCGGGAGACACACGGCGGGTGCTAACGTCCGTCGTGGAGAGGGAAACAACCCAGACCGCCAGCTAAGGCCCCAAATTCCTAGTTAAGTGGGAAACGAAGTGGGAAGGCATAGACAGCTAGGAGGTTGGCTTAGAAGCAGCCATCCTTTAAAGAAAGCGTAATAGCTCACTAGTCGAGTCGGCCCGCGCGGAAGATGTAACGGGGCTCAAACTAGGAGCCGAAGCTGCGGATTTGAACATGTTTCAAGTGGTAGGGGAGCGTTGTGTAAGCCTGTGAAGGTGTATCGTAAGGTATGCTGGAGGTATCACAAGAGCGAATGCTGACGTGAGTAACGATAATGCGAGTGAAAAGCTCGCACGCCGGAAGATCAAGGGTTCCAGTCCAACGTTAATCGGGGCTGGGTGAGTCGACCCCTAAGGCGAGGCCGAAAGGCGTAGTCGATGGGAAATCGGTTAATATTCCGATACTTGTTTATGATGTGATGGAGGGACGGAGAAGGTTATGCCAGCCTGGCGATGGTTGTCCAGGTGGAAGGATGTAGGTAGACGGCTTAGGTAAATCCGGGCTGTTAATACTGAGATCTGATAGCAAGCTAGTTTACTAGCGAAGTGGCAAATACCATGCTTCCAGGAAAAGCTTCTAAACTATAGTCATAAACGAATCGTACCCTAAACCGACACAGGTGATCAGGTAGAGAATACCAAGGCGCTTGAGAGAACTCTGCTGAAGGAACTAGGCAAAATGGTACCGTAACTTCGGGAGAAGGTACGCTGTCGATGGTGAAGGACTTGCTCCGTAAGCTATTGACAGTCGCAGATACCAGGCTGCTGCAACTGTTTATTAAAAACACAGCACTCTGCAAACACGAAAGTGGACGTATAGGGTGTGATGCCTGCCCGGTGCTGGAAGGTTAATTGATGGGCTTAGCGTATGCGAAGGTCTTGATCGAAGCCCCAGTAAACGGCGGCCGTAACTATAACGGTCCTAAGGTAGCGAAATTCCTTGTCGGGTAAGTTCCGACCTGCACGAATGGCATAATGATGGCAGCGCTGTCTCCAGCAGAGACTCAGTGAAATCGAAATCGCAGTGAAGATGCTGTGTACCCGCGGCTAGACGGAAAGACCCCGTGAACCTTTACTACAGCTTTACATTGAACTTTGACCTGACTTGTGCAGGATAGGTGGGAGGCTTTGAAGCAGATACGCCAGTATTTGTGGAGCCAACCTTGAAATACCACCCTGGTCATGTTGGGGTTCTAACTCAGGTATAACAATACCGAGGACAATGTATGGTGGGTAGTTTGACTGGGGCGGTCTCCTCCTAAAGAGTAACGGAGGAGTACGAAGGTGCGCTCAGAACGGTCGGAAATCGTTCAAAGAGTATAAAGGCAAAAGCGCGCTTAACTGCGAGACCCACAAGTCGAGCAGGTACGAAAGTAGGTCTTAGTGATCCGGTGGTTCTGTATGGAAGGGCCATCGCTCAACGGATAAAAGGTACTCTGGGGATAACAGGCTGATACCGCCCAAGAGTTCATATCGACGGCGGTGTTTGGCACCTCGATGTCGGCTCATCTCATCCTAGGGCTGAAGCAGGTCCTAAGGGTATGGCTGTTCGCCATTTAAAGAGGTACGCGAGCTGGGTTTAGAACGTCGTGAGACAGTTCGGTCCCTATCTACCGTGGGCGTTGGAAATTTGAGAGGATCTGCTCCTAGTACGAGAGGACCAGAGTGGACGAACCGCTGGTGTTCGGGTTGTCATGCCAATGGCATTGCCCGGTAGCTACGTTCGGATTGGATAACCGCTGAAAGCATCTAAGCGGGAAGCCAACCTCAAGATTAGATTTCCCTTAAGAGCCGTTCAAGACTAGGACGTTGATAGGCAGGGTGTGGAAGCGCAGTGATGCGTGTAGCTAACCTGTACTAATTGCTCGTTTGGCTTGACCATACAACACCCAAGTGGTTTTAGTATGTCGCCAATTATTTCGATATCATCCTGATGATTAACTTGATTCAGGTTCTTGATATACTAGTCAATACAAAGTTAAGTAAATAACTTAACCAACTCATATCTATACCCCCTTTGCTGACGACAATAGCACGATGGAACCACCTGATCCCTTCCCGAACTCAGAAGTGAAACATCGTAGCGCCAATGGTAGTGTGGTTCGCCCATGTGAGAGTAGGTCATCGTCAGCTCCCTATACCTAAAAGCCCCCGCTCATATCCGAGTGGGGGCTTTTTCTTTGCGTGGGGGTTATTAATGAAAATATTTTAAGGTTATTATGTTTTAATGATTAATATTCATTAACTTGTATGCATTTAGGTTATCTTAGAAACTTAAATTCGGATTTATTTCTGTATAAGCATTTATATAAGGCTGTGTGCAAAGCTTAAAACACTTCATTACGCGTTGAAACTGTCATTATTATTTATAAAATGCTTTGTTTGACATAAGCAGCAATTGTTTTTGACCTAAACCCTTCAAAATACAGTTGTATGGATCGTTAAGTTAATTACTGCGAGTTTATCAACCTAATTTAGGTACACGTTTCAAATACATCTAGACTGCGATTAATTGGATTTGTGGTTAATTAAGCAGATTAAGCTGACTATACAAGTAATATTGAAGCGTTAATCTCTATTTACCTGTACTATAAGGTAATAATAACAGTGATATGCAGCGCAAAAATATCAACTTTATCAATTGGTAAGGTATAGGCACTGTGCTAGAATAAATTTATTTTAACTGAGCTAAAACCGTTATAAGGCCATATAAAGCCAATGGTTAAATTCTAGCTTAGATATTAAGGGTGTCAGTTTATGAAGCAACGGACTTTAAAACAGCCTATTACAGTGGTTGGGGTAGGCTTGCACAGTGGACAGGATGTCACATTAACACTTGAACCAAGAGCAGTTGACAGTGGTATACACTTCTTACGAACAGATATAGATAATGCGCCTTTGATTGCTGCAGATGCGTTTTTAGTGACAGATACAGTTATGTCATCAAACTTAGTGGTTGATGGTGTGAAGATAGGTACTGTTGAGCATTTACTAAGCGCACTTGCGGGATTAGGTATTGATAACCTACTAATTAAAGTATCTGATGCTGAAATGCCGATTATGGATGGTAGTTCTGCACAGTATGTTGACTTGCTTCTGCAAGCTGGTATTGAAGAGCAGGACGAACCGAAGCGCTTTATGAAGATTGTAAAGCCTGTACGCGTCACAGAAGGTGATAAATGGGCTCAACTGGAGCCTCATGCGGGCTTTAGTGTTCAGTTTGAGATAGACTTTGATCATCCTGGAATACCGAAAGATACTCAGCGTTTTAACTTTGAGTTTTCGACCAAGGGATATATTGAAAAAGTTGGTAAGGCTAGAACTTTTGGCTTTATGAAAGACATTGAATACCTAAAAAGCAATAATTTAGCTTTAGGCGGCAGTTTAGACAATGCTATTGTGCTCGATGACACTCAAATTCTTAATGAAGAAGGGCTGCGTTATAAGGATGAGTTTGTTCGACATAAGATATTAGATGCGATTGGGGACTTGTATCTAGCTAAATACAGCTTGATTGGTAAGTTTAGCGCTTTCAAATCAGGCCATGCACTTAACAATAAATTGATCAGAGCGGTATATGAAGACCCCAGCGCCTTCGAAATTGTAACAAATTATGACATAGATAAAATTGATATAGACTATAGTTTATAAATTTCAAGTGAAATCTGACATTATTTTCAAATTTATGCTTAGTTTTTAGCGATTTTAAGAAACATTGTGGAAAGATGTAAAAAGCGAAACTTAGGTTTCGCTTTTTTATGTGAAAAAAATGTGAATATGTACATAATGCTAACAGAATCCATACTTAGAGCGGTTTTAGCCATGTCTACTTGGGTAGAGGATACTGATTACAACTAACCGAGCACTTAAATTACTTTTAAAAAACCAACCTTTTTCAGCAGTTGCACTACTGTTAGTTACATAATAAAACAAATTAGAAGGGTTTTAGTTAGGTTTTAGGAGGCGTTTTAAAGCTCTTTTTAACTTGTCGTCTTTAATGACATGCTCCAAAGTGTGTGTTATAGTTCGTTTCGTTGATTCGGTGAGGCCATGTTCATTATGGCTTGCATCAGAATAATTAGTTAAGTTCGATTTATTTAAAGATGGTTTCGAGTAATCCTGACTTTCATTTAGATGAGCGATCGAAGCAGGATAGGTAACAATTACATCTATATTGTTTAGTATGCTGAATGTAAGAGATTGTTCTTTTAGTATATGAATTAGGTTGTTAGCTTGGTATCGAAGATGGTTTGCCGCAGTTTGAGACTGCACAGAAAGCACTAAATTACCATCATCATACTTAACAACCCAAAGCGTATTTAAGATCTCTTCTGGTAAGCCAGTATTTAATAACGCTTTTATCTCATGCGTTAATTGATTCAGCTCAGTGAACTTATCTTTTACAGACTTAGGCAAGGAAGACGCCGCAGACTTTTGATGATCAATAAGTTTTGCTAAGTGATTAGGTTTTGATCGGTTTTGCATAGCAAGCCTCAAACTAAGTTAGTTATAAATCAGTCGCTTATTAAGTGTTGTATTAAAGATTAAGGTATCACGAACGATATAGATAGCATAATAGTTGTTTTTGTGGTTATAAGATTATAACCGTCATAACAAGACACCTTATGTTTTGATATCTCATTTGATTTACGGTGTTGGTTTTGAATCACACATTAAATCAAATACAGTTAAACAAATGAAAGTATAGAAGGCTATTTGACAGGTACGTTGGATAGTATATTGCAAAGATTAATTTTGGGAGCGTTATGAAAAAGTCACTTATTATTTTGTCGTTAATGGGGCTGAGTGCCACACAAGTAAATGCATCAGTGCAGCATACTTACCAGCCAGTTGCGGGCACCTCATTAGCTTCAGCTAGTAATACTGGTAGTACCCCTGCCAAAAGATTAACTGTTGTTAATAGCTTTTCCAACATCCGTTCTGATAGTGCTCAACAAAGCGTTCAAAGTATTGAAAGCTTGATTCAGCAAAAGCAGCAGTCATTAGATTCGTTAGGTGCATTAGCACAGCAGCAAGAGAGCAAATTCACTGCGACTTCTTTTGCAACTACGGCTAATACACCAGGCTTCGGTTCAACCGTATTAGACAGCTCTGCACCTCCAGCGGTAGCAGCAGCACGTGCAGCAAGAGCGGCACACTCTAGAACTATTGGCTTATGTGCACGTTATGTTCGTAAAGCATTACAGTCTGCAGGTTATAGCTTCACGCCAAACCCTTCAGCCTATCAATATGCAACTCGTGGTACTTTAGCACAAGCTGGATTCGTTAAAATCAGCAATAACACACCGCCACAAATTGGTGACGTGGTTGTTTATAACCGTTCGTCAAAGCATCCACACGGCCATATCCAAATTTATGATGGTTCTCAGTGGGTATCAGATTTCCGCCAGGCTAGAAAAAACCCATATAGCCAAGAGTATTCATATACTACATGGCGTGACGCGCGTTACTTAAACGATGCATCGAACGAAGGTATTTACCTAGCGATGGAATAAGCGCTCATAGGGCTTATCTAATTACTATAAAACGGTTATTAATAATAAGTGACTGTATATATAGAATAAAAAACTCAGCTATATGGCTGGGTTTTTTTGTTGTATAAGAAGTGCCCTTGAGATGTGGATAGAGTTGGGTATAGATATAAGTTGTGGCAAATAAAAACAGGCCACTCAAATTGAGTGACCTGTTTTTATTTAATTAATCTGATTTTAAAAAAGTAAAATCAAAATATTAATCGCTAAAGCGAACTAGATTAGATAGTCTAGGGTTAGCGTTTGGGTTACGGCGTAATAATAAAGCCATACGGCCAATGCTATGGATAAGCTGGGCACCAGTTTTGGCCGCTAACTCATCACTAAAGGCTTCACGCTCTTCTTTGCTGCCTGGCGGCATTTTGATTTTGATTAGTTCGTGATCGTTTAATGCACGATCTAGTTCTTCAACCACAGACTCACTTAAGCCTTTACCACCAATAGTTACCACCGGCTTTAACTCATGGCCGATGCCTTTTAGGCGGCGTAATTCAGTGCTATCTAAGGTCGAACGTTTGTTTTGTGCTGTACTCATAATATCTCAGTTTAGTCGTTTCAGTATTGATTATTAGGCCTAACTTTACCAGCCGTAGAAATAAAACTTAATTATGGATAAGTTATAAATGCTTACCCAAGCCGACCATTATAAAGAAAGTTTTAGCTTGATGCATACTATTTGTCTTGTGAAGGTATAAATAATGCTAGAATTGGTGATTAACCTATTTTAGTTGCTGTTTTAGTTATTGCTAAAGCGATCTGATTATCAATAGCACTCATTAACGTTACTCATTTTATTTTTAATAAACAAATTGTAGAGAGGGAATAAGTGGCAACACGTATTACCAAAAAGACCTTATCAAAAAGTAGTAAAGCTTGGATGAAAGAGCATATAGACGATCACTATGTGCAAATGGCTCAAAAAGATGGCTACCGTGCCCGAGCCGCCTATAAGCTGCTTGAGATTAATGAAAAGATGGGCCTGATTAAAAAAGGTATGACCGTTGTTGATCTTGGTAGTGCCCCAGGTAGTTGGTCACAAGTGGCTGGCAAATTGGTCGGTGATGACGGTATTTTGATAGCATCAGATATCCTTCCTATGGATACGTTGGAGAACGTCACTTTTATTCAAGGCGATTTTAGAGAGCAAGAAGTATTCGATCAGTTGATGAATGAAGTCGGTGATCGCCAGGTTGATGTGGTGTTGTCTGATATGGCACCCAATACTTCAGGTCACTCTGTGGTTGACCAGCCACGTATGATGTATTTATGTGAGCTGGCTGTTGATTTTGCTATGAAAGTGCTTCCTAAAGGCGGCAGCTTAGTAATGAAGGTCTTCCAGGGTGAAGGCGAACAGGCATTGCGTAAAGATATGCAGGCGCAATTTTCTAAGGTACGCACTATTAAGCCGTCTGCTTCACGCCCACGTTCAAAAGAAGTGTTCTGGATAGCGACTAAGTAGCTATTAAACCTTCATAATATCTAAGACTAGAGCTTAGCATTAGGATTAACAGCTGATCTAAGCGTTTAGTTATTGAAGCTTATAGAAACAAGTTAGCTTTAGATAGCTTGGGCTTATATATGCTACTTAGTCTTAATAGCTCTTATTTGATAGTTATTTATGTTGTTTGACTGACTTTGAAAGTCTAGTTTGGCTGATTTAAGACATAATAGTGGTTTTTAGGCTTGATATATAACAAATAAGCTTGATAAATAACAAAGATGACCTAATAAAGGTTAGTATAAGTATGACTTGTTGTCTTTAATACACCGACAATAAGAAATTGGCAGCTTAGCATATCGCTGATATACCGTGAGTGCGCGATGGTGTCCTTGTGAAAAGCAGAGTATCGGGTGCTCACTAAAGCGAAGGTGATGCTTAAATGTCAGAATAATAACAGGGTGTATTAACAAGGTGACGAGCCATTTTTGTTTCTCTGCCTCGTGCTATAATCATAAGTTAAACAGATATAAATTGAGCAGAATTTTGAAAAGATCGACTATAAATTTGAACACATCAACAAGTAAGGGATGGTATAGCTTGTGAGCGACATGGTAAAAAATACCTTATTGTGGCTAGTTGTTATCGGCGTATTAGTGCTGATATTTAGCAACTTTGACAGCGGTAATGAGCCTGATACGCTCAATTACTCTGAGTTTGTAACTCAAGTCACTGAAAATCAGGTAAAAAGCATCAAGATCGACGGTGAGCAAATCACTGGCGAAAAAGTGAACGGCTCAGAATTTGAGACGGTTCTTCCTGCGGTGGCTGATGATGAGCTTATGCCGACATTGCGTGAGCATAACGTTGAGGTACAGGCAGCAGCTCCTGAGCGCCAAAGCATTATGATGCAGCTATTGATTGCAAGCTTCCCGGTGTTATTGATTATCGGTATCTTCTTATTCTTCATGCGTAACATGCAAGGTGGCGCAGGCGGTAAAGCAGGTGGACCGATGAGCTTTGGTAAATCAAAAGCTAAAATGCTTGGCGAAGATCAAATTAAAGTGAACTTCAAGGATGTCGCCGGCGCTGAAGAAGCCAAAGAAGAAGTGGTCGAAGTTGTCGACTTCCTAAAAGATCCAGATAAATTTACCAAGCTTGGTGCTACTATTCCACGCGGTATTTTGATGGTAGGTCCTCCTGGTACTGGTAAAACCTTATTAGCGAAAGCGATTGCTGGTGAAGCAAAAGTACCTTTCTTCTCGATTTCAGGTTCTGACTTCGTTGAGATGTTCGTTGGTGTTGGTGCGTCACGTGTTCGTGATATGTTTGAACAAGCGAAGAAAAATGCACCTTGTATCATCTTTATTGATGAGATTGATGCCGTAGGTCGTAGCCGTGGTACCGGTATGGGCGGCGGTAATGATGAGCGCGAACAGACGCTGAACCAATTACTTGTTGAAATGGACGGTTTTGAAGGCAATGACGGTATTATTGTTATTGCAGCAACCAACCGTGCTGATGTACTTGATAAGGCCTTGTTGCGTCCAGGTCGTTTTGACCGTCAGGTGCATGTTGGTCTACCAGACATTAAAGGTCGTGAAGAGATCTTGAAGGTGCATTTACGTAAGCTACCTGCAACAGTTGGTGTTGACGTCAATGCGTTGGCGCGTGGTACACCTGGCTTTAGTGGCGCTCAGATTGCTAACTTGGTTAACGAAGCGGCATTATTTGCGGCACGTCGTAATAAGACAAGTGTTGATATGAATGACTTTGAGGATGCCAAAGACAAGTTATTTATGGGTCCTGAGCGTAAGTCTATGGTACTGCGTGAAGAAGAACGTCGTGCAACCGCTTATCACGAAGCAGGTCATGCACTAGTAGCAGAGATGCTACCTGGCACTGACCCTGTGCACAAAGTAACGATTATGCCACGTGGTTGGGCATTGGGTGTGACCTGGCAGCTGCCAGAATTTGACCAGACCAGCCTTGATAAGTCAAAAATGCTGAACGATATCGCTATTTTATTTGGTGGTCGTATTGCAGAAGAAGTGTTTGTGAATCAAAAAACAACAGGTGCTTCAAACGATTTTGAACGTGCTACCAAAATGGCACGTGCTATGGTTACTAAGTATGGTATGTCTGATGCGCTTGGTGTGATGGTTTATGAAGATGAAGAATCACAAAGCTACTTTGGCGCAGGTGCTCGCACTATCTCAGAAGCAACTCAGCAAAAAGTTGACGAAGAGATTCGCCGTATCTTAGAAGAGCAGTATGATATTGCGCGTGAGATTATCGAAGCCAACAAAGATAAGATGCATGCAATGGTAGATGCGCTAATGAAGTGGGAAACCATTGATAGGGATCAGTTGCAAGATATCTTAGCGGGTAATGAGCCACGTGAGCCTCGTGTTTATCAAGACGAAAAAGACGTCACGCCACCTAAAGATGAAGTGGGTACAGGCACCTCAGGTCCTCCAACCCCACCGCCACTACCAGCGATGTAATATCGCTTGTGTATTGAGTGAATAACAAAAAGCCCTTTCAGCTATTGAAGGGGCTTTTTTATGCGTATAGCTTTTTAAAAATGATAGCTATAAACATCTAGCCAATTGATAAAGAACTAACCGATTGATAGCGACTGATAGCGGCAACAATTGATTTAGATTTACGATGAGCGTACAAGCATGGGCTATATTTAAGCCGTCTTAATAGCGGATATCTGTTAGAATAGCGGATAGTTAATTTCTAACAATCCGTTTTAAACAGCCAGATAAAGACGATTATCATGCAATTACACGACCTTCCGAATCATCGAATAATGACAACAATGCTAAGTGGCACTCAAAAGCAATTGGATTTATCACAGCCACATATCATGGGTATTTTGAATGTGACACCCGATTCGTTTTCTGATGGTGGAAAGTTTAATAATGTGCAAGCAGCGCTTTCTCATTGTCAGCAAATGATTGATGAGGGTGCAACCATTATTGATATAGGTGGTGAATCGACCCGTCCAAACGCAACTCCTGTTAGTGAAGCAGAAGAGTGTGCCAGAGTTGTCCCAGTGGTTGAAGCGATAAGAGAGCAGTTTGGTGAACAGTTATGGCTGTCTATTGATACCAGCTCACCAACCGTGATTGAACAAGCAGTGAAAGCGGGTGCTGATATATGGAATGATGTGCGTGCTTTGAAACGTGATAATGCACCACAAATGGCTGCTAAACTGGATATTCCGGTTATTTTAATGCACATGCGTGGCGAACCCACTACCATGAATAGCAAGGCTCAGTATGAGGATGTCATTGCTGAGGTAATCTCTGAACTAGAGTCAGTTGTCGCTAAGGCTGAGCAGGCTGGGGTTAAGCGTCATAATATGATTATTGATCCAGGATTTGGGTTTGCAAAAGATTATACTCATCATCAGACGCTACTAAATAACTTAAGCCAATTACATGATTTAAAGTTGCCGATCCTATTTGGAATATCACGTAAGCGTTTCTTAGGTGAAGTATTAGATAATACTCAGCACCCTGCCTTTGAAGGGCATAAGGCCATTGATAGAGATGGCGTTGGCATGGCTGCAGCTTTATTTGCATATCAGCAAGGCGCGAGTATTGTGCGCACCCATAATGTTGGGTTAACCATGCAAGGGCTTGCTTTGTGGCAACAGCTTAATCAATCAAAATTTAAATAGAGTAGATTAGTAAGACCTGCTAATAGAATAGCAACTGACTTGCGATTATATTTGTTAATATTTGAAGCTTTAAAAAAATATTGTCATAGGAGATACAGCGTGACGACACAACCTGAGCCAACCATTGAGCAAAGAAGAGTGATTTATCAGGCACGTAGAGGTTTAAAAGAATTAGACTTTTATATTGATCCCTACGTGAAGCAAAATTATTTACTAGCCGATGCGGATGAGCAAGAGACTTTCGCCAAGTTATTAACTTATGAAGACCCTGATTTACTAAACTTTTTTATGAACCAAGACACACCAGACAATGCCAAAGTGGCAGAACTGGTTGCTAAGTTAAAGCAATTACAACATGGTTAAAAAGTGTCCACTATAAAAGATGTCCACTATAAAAGATGTTGGCTATAAAGGTTAGACGCTAAAGGTGATTCTTCAAGCGGTTAGATAACACTAACGGATGTATGCATAGCTCTTTAACGTTGATGATTATTAATAACATAGGTCATTATATGACAGCAGATACTGCTCAATGAGTCGTCAACTTGCCACTGAGATTAAAGCTTTTAGTCGATGGCAGCACTTTTACGGATTTGCTTTTTTGCTAGTGACGGTCGGAGTGCTGTTGACGTTAGGTCGACAGTGGCAGCTTAGTTGGGAGCTTGGTTTCGCCCTAAACTGGGTTTGGATTATGGTTATTATCGTCCTAAGCCTGCTTATATATGTATTGGCAACGATAGGATTACGAAATCAACCGCTACATTTGACCTTATGTGATATCAATGCGGCCAACAGTAACTGGCAACTGCTGTATCTAGGTGCAGATAGACCAGTGTTGTGGCAAGCAAAAATAAGAGCATCGCAAAATCTACACCACTGTATTGTATTTACATTTGCAACCACTCACCCTAGCATACGTAAAAAAACAGTTATAATATGGCAAGACCAAGTGTCGGCCACTATTTGGCGTCAGTTGAAAATACTTAGCCAATAACAAACTACGTTGTCAATTAGTAGGTGGCCAACATTCATTAAACACTAAAACAATAAAGGAAATTATTATGAGTTTATTAGGAAACTTAATCACTCAAGTTGCTCGTCAAGCGTTAGACCCTGAAGATGGTAAGCGCAATCCAGTGAATCAGCGTATAGAACCTCGAGCAACTGGTGGCTTAGGCGACATTTTAGGTAGCGTCCTAGGTGGCGGACAAAGTCGTCAGACTCAAAATACTCAAAGCGGCGGCTTTGGTATGGACGATGTATTGGGCGGAATTATCAAAAGCCAAATGGGTGGTAGCCGAGGCAGCACTGGCGGTCTAGGTGACATCCTAGGTAGTGTGTTGGGCAATAATACAGCAGCACGCTCTGGCGGTGGCGGTAAGGCCATGCTTGTGGCAACTCTAATGCCTATCGTACTAAATTGGATCCAACGTAATGGTGGTCTGTCTGGTGCGTTATCTAAAGTTCAGAAAATGGGCTTTGCTGATCAAGCACAGTCGTGGATGAGCACTGACAAAGAAAACCAGAACTTAGATCCAAATCAAATTAATAAACTGTTTGATGAAACAGAAATTGAACATGTTTGTAAGCAAACTGGTGCTGATGAGACCGAAGTACGTCAAGGTCTGGCTGAGTTGTTGCCTGAGGTTGTCAATCAGTTGACTCCAACTGGCGGCTTGGATAAAGAACAAGAAGCCAATAGTGAAATCAGTGATATTTTGAGTCAAATATCAGCAGCACTACCTAAATAAACAGATTGACCCAAACGCTGTGTTGAACCAATCGTTGCATGTTAAACAACGATATTAAACTATGATCATAAAAAAGAGGCCCTCATGTTTTTGGCAGTAGATACCGTTTTTGATCAGTGCTCTGTGGCAATCGTTAATGAGCAGTTGCAGACGCTAAGTTGCCATACTCAGACTGGCAAGCGTGAACAAACTCAGCAGATACTGCCAATGATTGATAGCGTGTTAGAGGAAGCTAACATTAAGCTTGCTGATTTAACCGCTTTGATCTTTAATCGTGGTCCAGGGCCTTTTAGTGGTATTCGTATTAATACAGCGGTGGTACAAGCATTAGCAGTGGCTCATGACTTGCCTTGTGTTGGTGTTTCTAGCTTGGCGGCAATTGCTCAAGCTGCCCATGATAAATATGGTGTGCAGCAGGTATATGCTGCTTTAGATGCACGCATGAATCAGGTCTACTTTGCTGAGTATGAGTTTGTTAGTCTAGTTAACTTAAATAACTTGGATGGCTCAGAGAGTGATGGTGCTGTTTCAGGTCTAGCAGGCATCATGACCCTGGTTGATGGCACACAAGAACAGCTTGTCGACTATGAACAAAGTACACAAAACAACAGTGCCATTGCGGGTAATGGGGCAGCATTGTTGACGGCTCAGGATGAACAAAAGATATATTCTGATATTCATCCCGATGCGCTTAGTTTGGCAAAACTTGGTGTGATTCATTACCAACGTTTTGGCGGCGTCTCTGCTGATCAGGCGCTGCCCGTCTATTTGCGTAACGACGCTTGGAAAACATTGAAAGAGCAGGGCAAAGCGTAACGCTAAAACATCTAAAGCAGTGATAGCGTTGTTTTGCTATCTGGATTGTACTATCTAAGCTTTAATATCTGATTTAGTTTTTATTTTTTATATTGTTAATCCTATCAAGAGTGAGCGCGAATTTTGGATTTATTACTCATTTTCCAAGCCATTATCATGGGTATTGTTGAGGGTATTACTGAGTTTTTACCCATTTCAAGTACCGGATATCTGATTCTTTCTGCGGATATCATGGACTTTTGGACCAAAGAAAAAGCAGATCTATTCATTGTTGTTATCCAGCTAGGCGCTATATTAGCGGTGATATATGAATATTGGGGACGGCTGTGGCACGCGTTGATGGGACTCATTACCGGTAAATCCGAGGGTCCTAATGCACTTAAGAATCCTCGCCAACTTGGGTTGAGCTTAATTGTCGCGACCATCCCTGTGATGATTGTCGGCTTTACTATGGCCGATCAAATTAAGCAATATTTGTTCAACCCCTATACAGTGGCGACGATGCTGATTATTGGCGGTCTACTGATTTTTTATGTTGAGCGTAAGCCGATTCCAGTGATTGCCGAAGAAGCTGAGGATGTCAGTCTTAAAACAGCACTGATGATCGGTTTGTTCCAGTGCTTGGCATTAATACCAGGTACCTCACGCTCTGGCTCTACTATTATTGGGGCGTTATGGCTGGGTGTATCGCGTAAAGCAGCGGCAGAGTTTTCATTCTTTTTGGGAATTCCAGTCATTGTTGGTGCAGGGCTACTCGACTTATTGAAGCACAAAGAGGTATTAAGCAGCAGCCAAGATTGGTTAATATTGGCAGTGGGCGTTGTGGTTTCTTTTGTGGTTGCCTTACTGTGTATTCGCTGGCTGGTTGACTGGGTTAGCCGCCGCGACTTTACTATTTTTGCGTGGCTACGTATCGCAACCGGTGTGCTGGTGTTAGTTATGTCTTGGTTATTTGGTTATAACATTGAAGGCTAACGCTTTGAAGTCAGATACGCCTTTGATCATTGCTGGTGATGTGGCAGATGATGACGTCAATGTGGTTTTGACATTGGTCAAGCAGTTCACTTTGCCACTGAATTTGACGCCTGTTATGATCGAAGAGAAGCTGACCCAAAAGGTACGCAAGCGCTTAAGTGATGAATATGCACGGCCTATTTTAACCTTAGATAATAAGCAGCAGTTGTCATTATTAACTGGGCAGGTGAGTGTGTCGCCAGCATGGCAAAGCTTACAGCGCCGTGTCGTCAGTGCTGGCAGGAAGTCAGAGCTGTTATTGCAAGCCTGTAAGTTGACACAGTCTAGCCATGTTTTAGATGCAACCGCAGGTTTTGGTCATGATAGTTTAATTTTAGCTAGCACCGGCGCCACTGTGGTTATGCTAGAGCGTAATCCGTTGATGGCGTTATTATTAGAGTACGAACAGCAAAAAATGGCGCAGCATAAAAATTGGCAAAAACTGATGAGCCGGCTTCAAATAGTGTGCACCGATGCTAGCGACTATATGGCTAATTATCATGCTAATGACAGCCATAAAGCCGATAGTAAGAGTTCACAGCATAGTGCTACAGCGTTTGATGTGATTTATCTAGACCCCATGTTCCCTGATAACAGTTATGAGCATGCCAACAGTAATAAAGGGGCAAAAGTGGGTAAGCATATGCAAGCGCTACATGATATCGCTTTGCCGCCTGATATTGATGAAGAGCAAGCGCTGCTGAATTTAGCACTAAATACCGTAAATCATAGTGATGATAAAGAGGCTGCAAAAGGTAGAGTGGTTGTCAAAAGACCAGTAACTGCTCCGTTACTTGCTAATTGTCAGCCCGATGAGCAGTGGCAAAATGATGTATTACGCTTCGATGCTTACTTTGCTCACAATCGCGATAAGATTTAACATTAATAATAGATACTGTGCTGATAACAATAGTGTATTAGCAAAAAACCAGAAGTTAGCCGCTAAAAATAGCCATAACACTTTTAAAACTGTTAACAATTCACGTCTATTCATTAGTCAGCCGATTTGATGCAATAGGGCTTACTAAGTTTAGGTATAAATGCTAAGCTAGCCGCAATTAAATGCTGTTTATAACTTATTATGACTCAATTATCTTCACCGCCAAATACTCAGTCAGATCAACAGGCAAGCATCTTTAACTTGCCTAATAATTTGACCATCGCGCGTATTGTTATGATTCCTTTGTTTGTGGCTATTGCTTATTGGCCGCCTGCTTTAGGAATTGGCGTACCCATGATTTCTGATAACGCCATTGCCAATATTGGTATGAATATGGATGCCTTTAGTGACAGTATGCTGCGACATCTAATATTAACTTTGCTGTTTGTATTGGCAGCCATTACCGATTGGCTTGATGGTTACTTAGCTCGCAAAATGAATATTGTATCTGCTTTTGGTCGATTCTTAGATCCAGTGGCGGATAAGTTGATGGTGGCTGCAGCGCTTATCGTATTGGTGCAATGGCATCCAAATATTATTATGGCCATTGCTGCTATTGTGATTATTTCTCGTGAGATTGCAGTATCGGCATTGCGTGAGTGGATGGCTGAGCTTGGTGCGCGTACCAGTGTTGCGGTCTCTTATGTGGGTAAATTAAAAACCACGTTTCAGATGATTGCGATCACGGTATTGTTATTAAACATTGAATCTCTTGAAGTCATTGGCTATGTGCTGATGATGGCGGCAGTGGTACTGACATTGTGGTCAATGATGATTTATATGCGAGCTGCTTGGCCATACTTGAAGCAAAGTGGTTAGCAGTCGCTGGTTTTAGAAATGGCTGGCTTAGTTATATCGATTAAGCTATCGGTATTGTGAATATAAATATTAAAGCTATCTAGTCTAAAGCCATAAAATAAAAAAGCCCTAACATCACGTTAGGGCTTTTTTAATTGAGCTTTGAATTAATTTACTATCGTCGTTAGTTTTCGACAATCTGTTACTAAGCTCAGGCATTACAGTTATTAATAAAAGTGCAGTCATTAATCAAATTGAACTGAACCATTTTCACCTAAGCTTTCCGCCACTTTACCATCTTGAACGGCAGCGGCGGCCATTTTGGCTGCAGTAACCACTGTATTACCACTGCGCCAGTATTCGGCACCATTGGGTACGACTTTGATTAACTGAATATTCTCATCCTTTTTACCATGCTCATAAAACGCATTGTAGACTGGCGACCACAGCTCATCTAACTTATCTTGATCGTCAATCAGCTCAGCTTTACCGTTAATGCTGACATAGTCTTTGCCGTCTTGGTTGACATAAGATAGGTTAACTTGTGGGTTATTACTGATATTAGCCACAGCTTCGGTGGTTTTGTCGCCAATAAACCATACTTCACGTGCACCAAGACTGGTTTCACTAGTGGTCATTGGGCAGGCGTGTAAATGCCCTTCGCTAGTAATGGTTGTCATCATCGCAAATTTGATGTCTTTTACAATCTCACGAACCGTATCGATGTGCTGTTGTTTACTCATATGTCGCTCCTTGTTTATTATGATTTCTTTTTTAAATTAAAAAGTTAAGTTGTTATTTATCTTTTAGTTAAAAACTATTAGGTGATAGCAGTTAAGCTTTTTAATAGGTTATGAATTTATATTAAGACACGAAAATATCCTTTCGTAGATTCAAAATGTAAGTTTCGTAGCCTCAGAATGTAAGCGCTGTTAGGTCTTTGTAATCAGACTCTGTGTTTAGTAAGGTAACGTAAGAGTAGATATCAGTACTGAAAATAAGCGGTCAATATTTAGAACGTCTATTGCTGTCACTAAGCGGCTAATCACATGCAGCCAACAAGTAGCTAGTAAGTAGATTTCAGGATTTGACTAAAACTAGGTTTAAGCTGAAGACAGTCGCCATAAAAATAGCCCCTTAATCAGTAAAGTTTGCAGGCGACTTAACGGGTCAGTTCTTGCTATAATAGCGACTTATGTATGCAACGTTTTATACGTCTATCTTGGTTGCCTGTTTCAAAGCGCCAAAACGATTGCATTTTAGTCGATTGATATCACTAAACGAACAATCACAATCTTTTTCTACTCCCACTTAGATACTGCGGAATTTGCCTTATGATGATCCTTGCTGGACACCGTTTTTTAACCGAATTTAAAACCAATCAACTGATTGAGCAGTTAAATAGCCAAGCCGCATTGAATGTGACTGGCATTAACACCCAACAAGTGTATGTGTTATCACGTGAGCTAAACCAAGCAGAACGCAACAAAGCGTTAGATCTGCTCAATCAAGGGGAAGATATTGCCTTAGTCACGCCAGAATCTGGTCAGTGTCAGGTAGTTGTCAGCCCTCGTTTTGGTACTATTTCACCATGGTCAAGTAAAGCAACGGATATCTTTAATAACTGTGAGCTAGAAATTGAGCGCATAGAGCGAGTCATTGTGTTCACCTTAACCGGTGACAACTTACCGACAAAGCTGCCTGCTGCTGCTGAGCAAATTTTGCACGACCGTATGACTCAAAGCTTGGTGTACGACATGAGCAAACTGGCTCAATTGTTTGATGACCACACCCCAGAGAAGCTAAATCACATCGATGTTATCGGTGAAGGCCGTCAAGCATTAGAGCAAGCCAACCGTCAATTTGGTTTTGCGCTATCAACCGAAGATATCAATTACTTGATGAATGCTTATGTCGATGAGCTGAAGCGTAATCCTACCGATGTTGAGCTGATGATGTTCGCTCAAGCCAACTCAGAGCATTGCCGTCACAAAATCTTTAACTCTGAGTGGACAGTTGATGGCGAAGTGCAGCCAAAATCATTGTTTAAAATGATTCGCAACACTCATGAAAAAAATCCAGCAGGTATTTTATCTGCCTATAAAGACAACGCTGCAGTGATGGAAGGCTTCAAAGCCGAGCGCTTTTATCCACTACCAACTGTACAGTTGGGCGGTGAATTAAGCGAAGATACGTTATCGACTGAAATGCATCAATATGACTTCCACGATGAGCATATCGATATCCTGATGAAGGTAGAAACTCATAACCATCCAACCGCAATCGCGCCTTATGCAGGTGCTTCAACCGGTGCCGGCGGTGAAATACGTGACGAAGGTGCTACTGGTCGTGGTGGTAAACCAAAAGCTGGCTTGACTGGCTTTAACGTATCGCATTTACACTTGCCAGATATGCCAGAAAAGTGGGAGCAGTCAGGTCAAGTGAGTAGTAAAGACTATGGCAAGCCAGACCGTATGGCCTCAAGTTTAGAGATTATGACCGAAGCCCCATTGGGTTCAGCCAACTTCTCTAATGAGTTTGGTCGTCCCAACCTATGTGGTTATTTCCGTTCATTCCAGTTAGACACCAGTGATGCCAAAGATGGTAGCGAAATGCGTGGCTATCATAAGCCAATGATGGTGGCGGGCGGTTACGGTAATATCAAACGTAACTTAGTTGAAAAAAATGGTATTCAAGAGGGCGATTTACTGATCGTACTGGGCGGTCCTGCAATGCAGATTGGTCTAGGTGGCGGCGCCGCTTCTTCAGTGGATAGTGGTGAACTTGATGAAGGCTTAGACTTTGCTTCTGTACAGCGTGATAACGCAGAAATGGAACGTCGCTGTCAAGAAGTGATTGACCGCTGCTGGGCGCTGGCTGGTGATGATGTTGAAGCCAGTAACAGTGGTAAAGATGGCAACCCGATTGTATCAATCCATGACGTTGGTGCTGGTGGGTTGTCTAATGCGATGCCAGAGTTGGTTGATGACCATGACATGGGCGCGCATTTGAATCTACGTCGTATTCCATCATTGGAAGCTGGCATGTCGCCAATGGCTATCTGGTCGAATGAAGCGCAAGAGCGTTATGTGCTTGCGATCCGCCCTGAAAGCGAAGCATTATTTGATGCTATTTGTAAGCGTGAGCGCTGCCCGTATGCAATCTTAGGGACAGCGACCAAGATACGTCAATTGCAAGTAGACGACAACTTATTAGACGATCAGCCAGTTGATATGCCAATGCAAGTATTGCTTGGCGGTACCCCTCAGATGAAGCGTGAGTTTGAGCGAAAAAACACAGAGTTAGCATCTCTACAGCTTGATGATATTACAATCGATGAAGCCGTTCATGATGTGCTACGTCATCCAACCGTTGCCAGTAAGTCATTCTTAATCAGTATTGGTGACCGTTCGATCACTGGTATGGTGACTCAGGATCAATATGTGGGTCGTTATCAAGTACCGGTCGCAGACTGTGCGGTAACCAGCTCAGGTCTATTATCGACAACCGGTGAAGCGATGAGTATGGGTGAGCGTCCGCCTGTGGCGTTAATCAATCCAGCAGCATCGGCTCGATTGGCAGTTGCAGAAGCCATTACCAATATCGCGGGTGCGCGTATCAATCAAATTTCTGATATTACCTTGTCTGCGAACTGGATGGCTGCATGTGGCGACGATACAGAAGATGCCGCATTGTATGATGCAGTATATGCCATCGGTCAGGAACTGTGCCCTGCATTAGGTATTGCGATTCCAGTAGGTAAAGACTCGCTGTCTATGCGTGCCAATTGGCAAGATGAGGGTGAAGAAAAGTCAGTGGTTAGCCCAATGAGCTTGGTTATCTCTGCTTTTGCACCAGTACAAGATGTGAATAAGACGCTAACCCCTGAGCTTAAAAATGTAGATGCAGGCTTGTACCGCTTAGACCTATCACGCGGTAAGTTGCGCCTTGGCGGTTCAATTTTAGCGCAAACTCAAAGCCAGTTGGGTAATGAGTGCCCAGATCTAGAAAATCCACAAGATTTGGTTAACTTCTTTAACTTTATCCAAGCAGCGAATGAGCAAGCTGTCATCAGTGCTTATCACGATATTGGTGATGGCGGTCTATTGGCAACCGTTGCTGAAATGCAGTTCACCAATCGCTTGGCCATTAACCTAAACCTAAGCAATGATAATCTATTGGGTCAATTGTTCGCTGAAGAATTAGGTGCAGTGATTCAAGTATTACCAGAGCATCTTGAAGCAGCCATGGCATTGGCCGAAGAGCATCAAGTTTCTGAGATGCTAACCTTAATCGGTCAAACCATTGAGACACCAGTAGGCGGTGCAAATCAAGACAAACTAACCATCATTACACCGTCACATCAAGGCGACAATGCGTTAGTATTTAGCCGCAGTGACTTACAACAAACCTGGACGCAAGTGAGCTATCAAATCGCTAAGCGCCGTGATAATCCAGCGTGCGTACAGCAAGAGTTTGACTTAATTGCTGATCCAAATCATCACGGTCTAATTGCACAAGCAAACTTTGACTTGAATCAAAAAGTTGAAGAGCCTTATTTAGCAAGCCGTCCTAATAAGCCAAAAGTCGCTATCTTGCGTGAGCAAGGTGTGAATGGCCAGTTGGAAATGGCAGCAGGCTTTGTACGTGCCGGCTTCGATGCGGTTGACGTACACATGAGCGACTTATTAGAAGGCCGTATCGACTTACGTGATTTCAATGGTTTAGTGGCTTGTGGCGGCTTTAGTTATGGTGACGTATTGGGCGCTGGCTCTGGCTGGGCAAACTCAATCTTATTCCATGATGAGCTACGTATGCAGTTTGTCCGTTTCTTCACGCGTCCTGACACCTTCAGCTTAGGTGTGTGTAACGGCTGTCAGATGATGGCACAGCTAAAAGACTTAATTCCAGGCGCGGAGAACTTCCCACGCTTCACATACAACAAGTCAGCACGCTTTGAAGCACGTACTGTGAACGTGAAAGTTGAACGTACCAAGTCTATCTTGTTAAAAGGTATGCAAGACAGCATTTTACCTATCGCTGTGGCGCATGGTGAAGGTTTTGCGACCTTAAATGAGACGGACATCGAAGGTATGTCAAATCACGGTCAAGTTGCGATGCGCTATGTTGATAGCCAAGGCAACCCAACTGAAACTTACCCACTGAACCCGAACGGTTCACTAGGTGGTGTGACTGGTATTTGTAGCACTGATGGTCGTGTGACCCTGATGATGCCACACCCTGAGCGTACATTACGTGCGGTGAACCACAGCTGGAAGCCAGAAGAGTGGGATGAGGACGGTGCGTGGATGCGTATGTTCCGCAACGCTCGTGCTTGGTTGCGCTAGACGTCGCATTACTTAATTTAGAGCGTTAATAAAAAGGTGAGTCAGAAATGGCTCACCTTTTTTTGTGGTTCAGTGTTGGCTTTTTAAATGAAATATTGATTGGAAATGATTGGTTGCCTAACTGCATTAATTATTTTAAAGTAAATAGACTTTTTAGAGCGATTGCTCACTTTTACGGATAATTCATGCCTTCACTATCTAAACTGCTATTACCCCTCGCTAGATCAACTTTTCTAGCCTTAAGCCTGGCAACTGTTTCGCTTACTTATTCCTTACCCACTCAAGCCAACGATGAAATTACAAATGAGGCTTGGCAATATATTTTACCCGTTATCAAAGCCAAAGCAAATAACGGTGACCTTGAGTCGCAGGCTCGGTTAGGTGGTATGTACTTAGAAGGTATTGGCGTAGAAAAAGATGTTGATAAAGGGCTATATTGGCTTGAGAAAGGGAGTGACAGTAACCCAAAGATTTATTGGTTATTAGCTAGTATGTACTTGGATGGTATATATAATGTTGAAAAAGATGTCGATAAAGGATTTTATTGGACATTAAAAGCAGCTAAGAGTGGTGTTTATGGGTCATTGCAGGATTTGCCGTATATGTATCGCTATGGCAGAGGCACCGATACTGATTATGAGCAGGCATTTTATTGGCAAAATAAGTTGGTTGAGTCAAATCAGAATCAAATATTTGGTGTAGGCTATGAGGAGCTGACATTGGCTGCTATGTATTATTGTGGGATGGGAACACCTAAGAATAACGAAAAAGCAGAATTATTTAAAATCCAAGCGCTCAAACATCCAATAAATAATGTATCACTGTCTACTATCTATGCAGAGACATGCTATGAAATGGATGAGTATGAATTGGCGCTACCTTATGCAAAAGAAGCAGCACAGCAAGGTGCAAATGAGGCGCAATTTATATTAGGGGAAATGAATTATTTTGGCATCGGTGGTGTTGAACAAAACTTTGAGCAAGCTTTCTTTTGGTATGTCAGAGCAGCTAATAATGGCTATCCTGGAGCAGACATCAATGTAGCGAATATGTATGTAGCAGGTAAAGGTGTTGATGTGGATTATCAAAAAGCCATTGATTTATACCAACAAGCGATTGCAGATGGATATCCAGTAGCAATAAATAATCTGGGTGATATGTATGAGAATGGCTATGGCGTGCCACAGGACTTTGAAAAAGCAAAAGCGTACTACCTCCAAGCTATTGAGAATAATTTTGCTTTTGGTTATCACAGTATGGGTAGCTTATACAAAAAAGGCCACGGCGTAGAAAAGAATTTAGATACGGCAAAAGACTGGTACCAACAGGCTTGTGATCTAGGTTTGCAACAAGGCTGTGAATCAGTATTAGAAATTGAGTCGTTACAAGAAGCAAAACATTAGTTTTTACACGTATATATGGTTAAATAAAAAGGTGAGTCAGAAATGGCTCACCTTTTTTGTGGTTAAAATTTAGTATCAGAGGTTGGCTTTAATCTTTGTGCTCATCTTTTGCTTGCGCCTGCGCAATTAACTCTTTCACTCTGGCACTTTCTTTTAATACACAAGCCTCATATGCAGACAGCTCTTCAGCTTCTCGCTGAGCTTGTTGTTGTGCCAGCTTTTCCTGTTCGGCTTTACGTTTAAAGTAGGCTTCTAGCTCTTCAGGTTGAGAATAATCAGGTTGTGAGTGACTCATGATAGCTCCTGTTTGGATAATGCAGAATAGGGTTTAATGATCTATTTTACCATTTTAAGCTTAGCAACCAGTTAGAGCACTATTTGCGACTACGGAGAGTAACTTTATCTCATATATCACCCTTATCAAATACTAAGCCAGGCTTTGTAGTGACTATGGGTATAATAGCGGATATTTTCTTTTATTCATAAGCAAACCAAACTTACCAACCAATAGAATCAACCTATGAAGTTTAGAACAGATATTAATGGTCTACGTGCAGTTGCTGTTGTAGCCGTGGTTTTATTTCACTTTAATCCTGCATGGATGCCAGGCGGGTTTGCGGGTGTGGATGTATTTTTTGTCATCTCTGGATTTTTGATGACAAGTATTATTTTTCGTGGCCTCGAAAATCAAAACTTTTTGCTGTCTAAATTTTATATGGCACGTGCCAATCGGATTGTCCCTGCACTGGCAGCTTTATGTATAGCCTTACTCATCTTTGGTTGGTTTTATCTTATACCTTTAGATTACAAGGTACTTGGACGACATGTGGCTAGTAGCATAGGGTTCTTCTCTAATTTCACCTATAACAATGAAGCAGGGTACTTTGATACTGCATCACACCAGAAGTGGCTGCTGCACAGTTGGTCTTTATCAGTAGAGTGGCAATTTTATATTATTTATCCTCTTTTGCTGGTACTGCTTGGCAAGTTTTTCAGCCTACAGGTACTAAAGCGACTGATACTGGCTTCAGCGATTGTTGGTTTTGCCTACTGTATTTATGCCTCTTACAAGACCCCAGACAGCGCTTATTATCTGCTGCCATCAAGAGCATGGGAAATGATGGTGGGAGGTATTGCTTATTTATATCCGATTACCGTCTTGCACCGTTATAAAAAATATGCCCAGTGGATAGGCTTAGCCGCTGTCACCGGCTCTTATTTATTTATTTCAGCTGAGAATGCTTGGCCAGGTTATTTAGCACTGTTTCCAGTCATTGGTACTTTTTTAATTATTCAATCTCAACGTGAAGACGGACTGATTAGTCGTAACGCATTAGCACAAAAACTAGGTGCATGGTCCTATTCTATTTATCTGTGGCATTGGCCATTAGTGGTCGCTATCTATTATTTTGACTTACCAAAATACAGTATTTTTATTGGTATATTGTTGTCTGTTGGGTTGGGGTATTTAAGCTATCATTTTATTGAAAAAAGAAACTGGCACACAGCACATAAAGGTATTAAAAAGGTGCTCACCTTTAAGCCTCTATACATGATGATACTGATTGCCATCGTTGGGCGGGCAGCTTATAAAACAGAGGGTTTCATTTGGCATTATTCGCCTAGTGTCATTGCAGCAACTGAAGAGGCAAACAATAAAAATCCTTATCGGTGTATGCTAGATGAAGAATTTCCTTGTTATATTGGTAATAAAGATAATATACGCGCCATAATGGTTGGAGATAGCCATGCGGATGCTATAACCACTGCTTTAGCGGATGCTCTTGACTTAAATAAGGAAGGAATCATTGCCTTAACAAGATCCTCTTGCCCTTTCATATTGGATGCTCATATTCGTGAGAAAGGAGTGGACTGTAAGCAGGAAAACTTGAAACGACTCGAGTTTTTACAGAGCAACTATCAAAATACTCCTGTGTTTTGGGGTTCTAGAACAGCGGTATACCTGTATGGACAAAATGATCCAGAACGTATCATCAACTCAATTGATACGCAGCCGTTAATCTATTTTGATGAAGAGTACCAGAAAGCGACGCCTGAGCTGTTATCACAATTCAATACTAACCTTGATAGAAGTATTCAACAAATATCTGCTAATCGAACAGTTTATCTGGTATTACCAGTACCCGAAATGCAGCAAAATATCCCCAAGCGAGTAAGCCGAGCACTATTATTACAGCAGCAGCAAGCCGATGTGTCTTTGCCACGGCATGCTTATGACAAGCGTAATAAAGAAGCACTAAATATTCTTTATAACGTAGCCAAAAACGATAATGTACAGCTATTAGATCCAACCCGCTATTTATGTTCTATGACTGAATGTATGGGGGAGTACCATGGCCGACCCATTTATTATGATGGTGACCATTTAAGCGAATATGGTAATAGACTGCTAATACCCATGTTTAAGCAAGCATTATCTGGAAGTAGAGAATAAAAAACATTTTAGAGGAGGGCGTTAACTAGTTGTATCTTTTCATTAAAAGCAGACAACTATTAGTAGTTTAACTTAATGGTAGACACTATTTATTAGATGTGGTAATTTAACTTTATTAATATTATCGATACATTATTTACATATAAGGTACATTTTGTGTAAGTAACTAACTAACGACTCGTCAGTATCAAGAGTCTTAAGTTCTGACTACATTTCGGTGTTAGAGATCCTTCAATTGAACGCCCTCTCTTTTGTATAAGGATATGTATGAATACGATTAATAAAATAAAAATGTCTCTGTTAGCGGCTACCATGACCAGTTTAGTTGGATGTGCTACTGTTGCCGATATTGCAGGCTATGATACAGCGTCAATGAACAATATGGCTGCTAAGAACTACAGTCAAGTAGTGACTAAAGCAAGTGCAGAAGGGGCAATTGATAGAACCTCTAATACAGCGGTTCGTGTTAATCGCGTCTTTAATCGTCTAAAACCATATGCTGATAAAGCCAATACAACGGGCGTTCCTTTTAAATGGGAAATGACGGTAATTCGTTCACCTGAGCTGAATGCTTGGGCAATGCCAGGGGGTAAAATGGCGGTATATAGCGGCATTGTCGAAAAGCTAAATTTAACCGATGCTGAAATTGCTGCTGTGGTTGGTCATGAAATGGCGCATGCCTTGGAAGAACACAGTAAAAAAGGGGCAGGACAAGAGCTCTTGACTGGCTTGGCAATTCAGTTTGGTGGTGCAGCAATTCAAGCTAAGACTGGACTTGATGCACAGTCGTTGAGCTTGATTAGTGACTTAGGTATAACAAAGCCTTTTTCACGTAGCCAAGAGTCGGAAGCGGATGCTATTGGTGTACGTTTAATGGCACAGGCGGGTTATAATCCAGAAAGAGCAATGGGTGTTTGGCAAAAAATGGAAGCGGTCAACGGCCGATCAAATGCGGTTGTAACTTTAATGTCTACTCACCCTAATTCAACGCAGCGTATTAATAAAATCCAGAAGTTAATACCTGAAGTAATGCCTATTTATCAGGCAGCTGCTAAAGCGCCTAACGGTAATTAGTCACTATTTATCATCAGCTTGTCATCAGCGTATAACTGATCTTTTGATGGCTTTAAGTCAATACTGACTTCAAGTAAAAAAGAGAGCAATAAAGACTAATCTTTATCGCTCTCTTTGCATTTTAAAGCTATCGAATTCAACAACTAATCTCGATCTACATATTTCGCATTAAGCGCTCTTAAAATGGCGTAGGTTTCTGAGTCCATATTCCCGGTAGGCTGCTGTGGTCTAAAGTGTAATTGAAAGGCATAAATCACATTGCGGCTAGACTTATCCCACTCATCTGTGTCATTGATATCGTAACCATAGTCGCGAAATAGTTGCTTGATATCTTGAATGCTTGCCGTCTCATACTCTCCAGAATTCATGATATAAGATTTATCGAACTCATCGTACCAAGCACCGATACCATACTCTTTATGTAGTTTTTCCCATGGGAATTTGGCGCCAGGATCAATTTTTCTAGAAGGAGCCATATCAGAGTGGCCAATAATATGGGTTGGGTCAATATCATATTGCTTAGCCAGCTTATCTACAAGGTAGGCGACTTTTTCAATTTGAACCTCTTCAAAGTCCATGTAGTGCTCGTAAGCATAATATTCTGCATCGGTTTGGCGTAATACTTGTCTGTATTCAGGCTTAATGCCAGGGTTGACAATCTCGATGCCGATTGAGGTATCGTTGAGCATGGTTCTATTAGCAAAAGCGCCTTTACCAGCATGCCATGCCCGTTTGTCATCATCAACCAACTGATAAATCTTGTCGTCTTGGTGATCCATGATTAAGTAGTGAACGCTAACATTTCCCTCGGTTAGTTGTTTCAATGATCGCTCGTTATTACCGACCGTGTAATGAAGCACGATAAACTTAATACGTTGTTCCTGACCTTGTGAGTGATAACTTTTATTATCGATGATAAAGGGCGATGTCGTGGTACAGCCGGCAAGTGCCAAGACGAAGCCGCAAGCAAGAGATAATGGGCGTAATGTCGCAAGCGTGTGCGCACAGAAAGTACGATTAGGTGTAGTCATAATAAAGGATGATAGCAAACGGCTGATTAAAATATGATTGGCTTTGTGTAAAGCCCAAAATAGTTTAAATTCATGTAAAGATTATTCATGTAAGGATCGAAAAATCTGCTCTGATTAAGTAGCGAGTTATTAATTATTGGTTATTAGCTGATTAAAAGCATAGGGGTAATACCAGCAGTAACAAAGTGGTTATTAACTGGCAGTTGGTAAAAGGCTGTTGGCAACATACGAGCAATAAATGCACCCAATTGTTTCGCCTATATATAACTTTAGATTATAAATACTGTTTTAAGTAAAAGTTCATTGTTTTTACTCGACAAGTTTAATTTTACATTGTATTATTGGCTTGTTTTCGCTATTAAAGTACTTTTTAAAATTAGTAAATACTTGAAATAGCAGACGTTTAATACCTTAAAAGGATTTATTTTTTCGATAGGAGTCGAATATGAAACGTATCACTACATTATTAGCAACTGCAACGTTAACAGGTCTTTTGTCAACTGCAGCTATGGCGGCTTCACTTAACAATACACAGTGGCAGTCAGTCGATGATAAAACCGGTGAGAAAAAAGCAGTTATCAAAATGACTGAGAAAAACGGTGTTGTTACTGGCACTATCGTCAAAGTCAATGATTCATCAAAAGCAAAAGAAGTTTGTTCAAAATGCTCAGGCGCATTAAAGAATAAACCAATTGTAGGTCTGCCAATTTTAACCAACCTAAAAGCAGATGGTAACAATAAATGGTCAGGTGGTGACTTGGTTGATCCAGAAAGTGGTAAAGTATATGGCGGTACAGTTAACCTAGCTAATGACGGTAAAACATTAAAGCTAACAGGTAACGTAAAAGGTATGCCTTTCTTGAAGCGTAGCCAAACTTGGAAACGTGTTAACTAATTAACCGTTTTATGGCAAGACATATATCACAACGTATTTATTATCAAAGTTATAAAAGGTTAGGAAGCATTGCTTCCTAACCTTTTTTTGTCTGCCAAGCTGCTACTTAATAAAAAGTTATGCTTCCAATCCCTGCTTTAATGAAGCGCCTATTCAATTAAGCATTAAGTTAGTTGACTATGACTAGGTATTAAATTATTAAGCTTTAAGTATTAATTATTAGGTATTAAGTCAGTGGGTTTAAGGTGTCTGATGGACGAATATTACCCTCCTCATCATAACGTTGCTGCTCATCTCGTTTAGCAACAACTGTCAGCTTAGCATCGCTTTCAAAGATGACAGCCGCCACCTCATCAAAATCATGAATACCCTCACTACGCATAGCACATTCAATTTCTTGACGAGTGAGACGCTCTTTGCGCATCGCTTCTGGTAAAAATTGACCTTGGTAAAACACCACGCGTGGCTCAGACAAAATAAAGCTGGCAAACTCGGGTGATACTGTTGAGTATTGAGTGACCAAAAACTGTAGCAGCAGCAGGGTGACAATGGATGCCATGCCTTCAATAATAGGTACGTTGCTGAGCACAATGGTGCTGGCACCAATGGAACCGATCATCACAGTAACCACCCAATCGAAGTTGTTTAGCTGTGAGCTCGAGCGTTTCCCCGATACTTTGTGAAATAAGACAATACAGACATAGACCGCAACCGAGGCAATGATGATGCGAAACAGCGTCTCCCAACTATTAAAAAAGATATTTTCCATAGTGTCTTATCCTGTAACTGGGTGATTTAAACCGTTCAATTTGAGCCAGACAAATATCATTGAGTACGCTCTAAATATTGTGGGCTTGGCTTTAAAGTTTACTGCTGTGCGGTCCAGTTTAACACGGTATCAAGCACTGCCCGTGCATTATAGGTATTTAGAGGCTGGTCGTTATCGCTATTAATAATACCAACCACCACATAATCCTGTCCTGATTGACTCTGCACATAACCCGCAACTGATGAAACTGTACTTAGCGTACCGGTCTTGTACCATGCACGACCTATATTTTGAGTATTAGTTGAAGAGTCGCTCGCCTCGTTATTACTGACACTGTTAGCGCTAATGATATTAGCAAGTCCTGTTAATGGTTTGCTACGTAATGAGTTGGCAAAGGTATCAAAGTCAGGATGACTATAGGCGAAAGTTAATAGCTCAGCCAAATTATCTGAGGTTGCAGTACAGTCCTGGCATAAGCCTGAGCCATTACTCATCACCGGCGCTGGGGTTTGCAGCTTTTGCTGCCACCACTGATTAATCACAGCCAATGCTTTGGGGTAAGTGGCATGGCTGTCGTGCTTGGTTTTGATAAATGGTGAGTCTATATAGCTGCTGCTGGTTAAGGTTTTATTATCCACAAATAGCGGCAATGTCAATGTTAACTGCTCTGTCATTACATTATTTGAGTAATGGTTGATGTCATGAATTTGCTGTGACAAAGGCGCAGAAGGATAGCTGGCAAAAGGCAGCGGCGGTGAAGGTATGATAGAAGATCGCATTGGAACCAGTTTTTGACTCTCTTTTTGCGACTGTTTTTTATTGGTGTTTTTGTTTTTAGTGTCCTGCTGTTTGCTCTGATATCTAGCTGCTTCAAGTGGAGTGCTTAGGTAACTGCCGAATCTGGTCTTTTGTGGTGCTTCTGTATTTATTACAGACCCAGCCAAAGTATTCCCAAGACCCAAAAACTTGATATTACCAGATAACGAGTTACCTAGATTAAGCCATTTATGTTTAATTGCACGTTTGGCAAAGTCTTTGGTATTCGGGTAGGCAATATAAAACTCAAACGCATCACATGAGGTTGGTAGTGGATGGTTAAATACCAGCTCATCGGCCTGCCAGCTTGGAGCTAATGCCGACAGTGTGGTACGACATTCTGCAGAAGCGCTCATCGGCAGTGTATTGGGCAAGTGATAGTCAGCTAACTTAGGTTTGTAAGATAGTTTGGCCTTATTTGCTTGCTGCAGATGTTGTATTGGGTATGCATTGACTTGGATACTGTTGAAGTTTATCAATAGGCCATCTGGGCTGGCGTTATAAGGTCGTAATGGGTCATTGTCAAAAGCAGCCGGGTCTTTCGCGACGTCTTGGAAGATGGCGCTATCCACAATAATGTTGCCTTTAATATGGCGTATGCCGTGGTCTTTGACTAGCTGTAATAATCGACCTAAATGTTCATGAGTTAGCTTAGGGTCTGCGCCGCCTTCGATAATTAAATCACCGTATAGGGTATTGGCATGAACATAGCCAGTATGATACACCTTGGTAAACCAAGTAAAATCAGGTCCGAGCAAATCTAAAGCGATAAAAGTGGGCACCAATTTTAAGGTGCTGGCTGGCGTACGTGGGACATTAGCAAGGTGACGCACAGCGTGTTGCAGCTGTGGAGCATTGAATTGTTGAGTAGGTAACCCTGGTATTGAACTATTAGAGGTAATATTAACACCGTCAGCACCCTTGCTTGCTTGAGACTGAGATTTGGTTTTATTAGGCTGGGCTTGCTGATCTTGCTGATCTTGCTGATCTTGCTCATCGTTAGTCAACGCCGATAGTCGACTTGAGTTGCCTGCCTCTAATTGAGTTTGATTCGACTCACTGCTTTGGTTCTCGCTTTGATTGCGTGCTTGGTCATGCGCTTGATTTGTGACTGGCGCAATCACAATACTGATATTATCTGGCGAAATATTGGCCGCCTGTAGCGCATTTTCTATAGGCTCAGGCAGCTGAGCATAAGATGAGAATGGGGTTAGGGCAAGCGTCACTATCGCAGCGACTGTCATAGAAGCTGCTTTGTACAGGCGAATTGCTGCCAAAATATGATTAAAAGGAGTCTTAAGCAAGGCAGTTACTCTCATAAAAGTTAGCAAGGGTTAGCAAAGATCAGAATCAGCAGAGTCAGACATTAAGAGAAAACAGCTAACCTGTCTTTTATCAATGACTTCTCTGGTATTAAGGGCTTTATTTTAAGGTTTTAGATGTAAAAAAGCCATGGCTGTCATCAGCGCATCATTATAAGCATCATGCGCACCAAGCTCTGGGATATCTAGCGACTCACAAATGGCAGTTAGCTGTTGTGCTTGATGGGCGACACCTTGTGTGCGATCACCGCTATAGCGATTATACAGGTGACGAATGTCGATGACAGGATTGGGCAGGGGTGTTCCCATATAAGTCTTGGCCAATGGGTTTAAAAAGCTCATATCTAGCTGAGGGCAAAAGCCGACAATGCGCCGATTGCCAATGAAAGGCAGCAGTATTTGTAGCATCTGCTCATAGCTTAGACCGTACTCCACATCGAGCGGACGTAAACCATGAATAATGATGGTGTCTTCGGTAGGCATCATCGGCGGACGACAGATTAAGTGTAGCCCTTGTGCGGTATCAATCACTGAGCCATCGATATGGATAGCAGCCACTGATAGTAAGTGGTTCTTTTTGGCATTTAACCCTGTCATTTCACAGTCTATCACTACCCACTCATCTTTGGCGGCTGGTTCGAACATAAACGCATACTCAGGACGACTCAAGTGGCGCTGATGCCAAGAAGCTTTTAGCCGATGAACCGTATCGCTAATCGTCATCATGGTTGATCAACCATAAAGCTTGGACATTGATCAGCTAAATTATAAATGTCCTTAATAACTGTCATAACTGGCATTAAGCAACCTCAAGCTGATAACGATGACGCAAATCATTTTTAAAGCCTTTCACCACATTCAGACATTCTTTTAACAGATCTCTTTCTAGTGCCGACAAAGTCGTTGGGTCGACTTCGTGAGCGGTTTTGTCCTCAGTGGCTAACGCAATATCAAGTCGTCTGGCCATAAAGAATTCTAGCACCTCATTTAAGGTCTCAGCTCGCTTAGGAGTGATGACTTCTGCACGAGCCAAAGCTTGCAGGCGGGCCTTGCTACTGGTTACGTCAAATATATCATTTTCTAACGCCAGACTGCGGATGCCATGTACTAAGGGAAATATACCCACTTTCTTTAGGTCAATATCTTGTTCAAGTGGCTTGCCGATAAGGGGCATAAACTTCTTCCACCATTGATTGACATCTCCAAATTGCAACGCCGCTTGCGCAAAGCTGCGAATAAACATCGGGTCTGCACTTCGATGTGCGACTTGCAGATGCTTGCGTAAGCTGTCTAATAAGCGCTCATCACCGCAAACGTAGGAAGCATCAAGCAATGATGACAGCCAAATAGCATGCTCAGGCTGACTTTGATGAAACCAGCTGGTGACTTGCGATTTAAAGCGGTTTAACGGCAATCGCCACTGTGGATTGTTCATCATAATCTTGCCGTCACACAGCGGATAACCCATCTGCGCTAAGGTTTGATTAAACTGCTCGGCGTAATGCTCAAGGTTAGGGTCTCTAAAGCCATTGCGGATAATCAGGGCATTGTCTTGATCGGTACGCATGATTTGCTCACCGCGCCCCTCAGAGCCCATCACAATAATACAGGTATTATTAAATACCATTTCCGGTACAATCAAACGCCAAAGCTTGGCAAACACATGTGCATTCAATGCCTGTACGATGCGACTAATCACCCCGATTTTAATGCCGTTATGATGTTGCGAGCGAATATAGCGACCAATTTGTTCAACCGGTTGTTTTAAGCTTTCAATACTGTCAGCTTGCTCAATTTGAACCGTAATTAACTGTGAGTGGTGACTTAGAAATGCCAGCAAATCACTTTGACCAAGCACACCGATAACGTCCTGGTTGGCATCAAGTACCGGCAAGCGATGTACGCGGTGGCGTATCATGGCGAGTAAGGCTTCACTGACATCTTGATCATAATTGATGGTGTGCAGCTTAAACTTGGCGTAATCGCGACATAAAGTGGTATTAAGATCAAGTCGTTCACTGACAGCACGGCAGATATCGGCATCGGTTAAGATGCCGAGACTGCTTTGAGAGGAGCGAGTGGGGTGACGATCAATGCTATTCATGCGCTTGACTAACACGTGCTTAAGACCGGCCTTAGTCATGGTGCTTGCCGCTTCATATAAGCTGGCGGTCTCATGTATGGTATGCACCTCAAGCATGCTAATGGCGGTCACCGGCTGTAACATCAGCTGTTGGGACTCAGCTTGTACAGAGTAGAAGGCTGTATTGTTATGGCTATGATGGGTGTGCTCAGCGCCCGATTGATTATGATTTAAATTACTGCTGTTTAAGCTGCTATCTATATCTGTATGTTCGGAGGGTGTGCTTAGGTTAGTCGCTAAATCTGATGTGGTTGGCTGTAATGATTCAGGCTGTGATACGCCTAAGTGCTCGCTGACAGGATTGCTAGTAGCTGTATTTGTTTCAGTCAACACCGATTGACTGACCGCTGTACGCGCTGTTTTATCAAAATACTGTGAACCATTTGATGGGTAAGGCTGGGATGACTGCGACTGGCGTCTGGCATAAGCAAGCCCTCCGGATTTGGTACGCTCATGATAGGCCTGCATGCGCTGCGCCAACTCGCCACTTAATAAGTTTCGAATATGCTGGTTTTGACGTGACAGCTTATCAATGGTTTGAGCATCGACTTGAAGTAACAAGCTGTCTTCAATCGCTTGGTATTGATAATGGTCAGCTGCTGTGTTGTCATCTACGTTTGGTTGAACATAGGAATCAATACGGCCGTCAGGTTGTTTGCGTGCATCGAACCAATCATTACTATAGGTACTGGCAACGAACTCACCAATGGCATCTCCATTGAGGCGCTGTTGGATACGTCCCTTTAATACCACGTAAAAGTATGGATATTGAGTGTCTGCCAATAGCTGCTGTTTGGCTAAATACAAGATTTTGGCGTGCTTTTTTAACAGTGCACGCTCGTTACCGCTTAATACGTCAAACGGCGGCTGGGTAAAGTCTAGCCTACTCATTAACCGCTCCCTGGCTTTATAGCATATTGTTTTTATAATGTATGATATGGGTTATTAGCGACAATAACCTCAATCCATGTCATCAGTGAAGGCTTTTATAACTTTTATAAACGAACTGTTATAAACTAACTTTTAAAAATAACGGCTTGCATAAAAGTGCTAAGCTGGATGATAGCTATAGCCTATCAAACCATAGTAGATAAAAGCCAGATATGATTTGCGCTTATCGCTTTTTGCCGCTAAAAAATTATTTAAATAAAACAACTTATATAAAATAACGTGAATAAAACTATTCAAATAAAGTCTTGATGCGAGCAATGGCTTGCTCACTTTCTTCAACACTGGCTACTAATGCTAAGCGTACAAAGCCTTTACCTGGATTGAATCCATCAACTTCACGAGACAAGTAACGACCTGCCAGCGCATGGATATTAAGATGTTCATATAAGACTTTAACAAAAGCCTCATCATCTAAGTCACCTTGAGCATCGGTAAATTGATCAGGCACTTGTACCCACAAATAAAACCCTGCATCGGGTCTGCGCAGCTTTAACTGATTACCTAGTTGCTGCATCCATAAGTCAAACTTTTGTGCATACAGCTGGCGGTTATGCTCGACATGCGCTTCATCCTGCCAAGCCGCAATCGATGCCAGCTGATGATGCAGCGGTAGCGCGCAGCCTTGATAGGTACGATACTGCAAATACGGCTTTAATAAAGCTGAGTCACCGGCGATAAAGCCTGAGCGTAAACCAGGTAGATTAGAGCGCTTCGACAACGAGTGAAACACCACGCAGTTTTTATAATCGTCACGGCCAAGCTCAGCGCAAGCTTGTAGCAGGCCCATCGGCGGATTATCAAAATATAGCTCGCTGTAGCACTCATCACTGGCAATAATAAAGTCATGTCTATCTGATAACTCAATCAAAGCTTGCCAATCTTGCAAGTCAAACACGGCGCCAGTGGGATTATTTGGGCTACACACAAACACAATCTGAGCACGCTCCCAAACGTCGTTTGGCAGTGACTGATAATCGCCTTTAAAGTCATTACTGGCAGTGCACGGCACAAAGTATGGCGTGGCACCGGCCAACAGCGCAGCACCTTCATAAATCTGGTAAAACGGATTGGGCATCACAATCAGCGGTGACTCATCGCCATTTTTCTCTAAACCTAATTCTGTGGTGTTAGCATTAGAGAGGGTCGGATCAATAGCCGCTTGTACAAAGCTAAATAGTGCCTCACGTGTGCCCATCACTGGAATAATCTGAGAGTCAGTACTAATACTATTGAGATGAAAGCGCTGCTTTAACCAACTGGCTATGGACTCACGCAGCTCAGGCATGCCATTGGTCGACGGATAGTTTTGTACTTTATTTAACTGATTAGCGAGCACTTCCAATACAAACTGTGGCGGCTGGTGTTTGGGTTCACCAATGCCCAGCTTAATGGTGTCATAGTCACTGGCTGCCTCTGAATCTGCCAGTAACGTGGCCATTTTGGCAAAAGGGTATGGGTGAAGTAAGCTTAATTTTGGATTCATAGTCTGCTTGTGTGCCTGTAGTTAAAGTTGCCAGTGTTGATATTAAAGATGCTATTTGTTTAGTTAGAATATAGTGCTTAGTTCGATGCAGGACTTAGTACATCCTCTAGCGCCTGCTTTAAGCGTTCAAGCTTGGCCTCACTAAGCGGTGCATCACCAATATCACTAATGTAGAACATATCTTCTGCGCGTTCACCTAAGGTGGTAATACGCGCCGCATGCACCTCGATGCTTTGCTTTAAAAATACTTGGCCGATGCGCGCCAACAAGCCGGGCTGATCAAGGGTAGTCAGACTCATAATGTGCTGACGACTGGCTTCATTGTATTGAAAATCAATACGCGTCGGCACTTGGAAATTCTTTAAGCGTCGAGGCAGTCTTTTTTGCACCAGTCTCGGAGTTTCTGGGCTTCTAAAAGCATCCACTAAGCGGCGACTTAACTCTTCACGTGATTCGGGGTCACTGAGCAAGGTGCCATGACGGTCTAGCAAAACGTAAGAGTCGAGCGCAAAGTCACGAGTGGCCGTGATAATTCTGGCATCGAGAACATCTAAGTTCATCTGATCAAATACCGCCATGGTGACAGCAAATAAATTGGCTTGATTTTGAGTGTAAATGAAAATTTGTACCGCATCCAATGCCAATTCTTGATGCTCACGCAATACAATCAAGGGCTCACTGCTGTTATCAGAAGCTTTACCCAGCGGTGGGTGATTTAAGATGGCTTCGGTATGCCACATAATCGCTTCGGGTAATTCACGCAAAAAGTACTCATCGCCCAGCTCATCCCATAGCGCCAGTACTTCTTCACGATTCATGTGCTTATTGTCTGCTTTATCTAATAAAGCGAGCGCTTGCTGACGAGTGGTAGTAATCATATCCTGACGGTTGGTCGGAGCATCCAAATCTGCACGTAAAATACGTCGAGTTTGGGTATACAGCTGCTTCATTAATGAGGCGCGCCAACTGTTCCATAGCTGTGGATTAGTAGCGTTCATATCAGCAACCGTTAGCACATACAGATGGTTAAGATGGGTCACGTTACCGACCAGATTGGCAAATTTAGTCACTACTTCTGGGTCTGAGATATCTTGCTTTTGGGCAGTCATTGACATCAATAAGTGATAACGGGTCAGCCAACCGATCAGTTTGGCATCACTCTCACTCATGCCATGGGTTAAGCAAAACTCAATGGCATCGGATTCGCCAAGCTCACTGTGGTCACCGCCGCGGCCTTTGGCAATATCATGGAAAATGGCTGCCAGTACCAGTATCTCTTTGCGCTCAATACGTTGGTAAATGGAGCTTACCAGTGCAAAGTCATCTTTGTATTTAGGGTCACTAAAACGATGCAGCATGCGCACCAGTAGCAAGATATGCTCATCGACCGTATAACGATGGAATAAGTCGTACTGCATCAGTCCAATAAGATTGACAAACTGCGGCATATAACCGGCCAATACGCCATAGCGCTTCATAATACGCAGACGATGGAAGAGGTAATTTTGCTGTTTTAAATTGTCTAAAAATAAGGCTTGATGCACCGGATTGTCACGATAAGCTTGATCCATACCGCGGGCAGCAATTTTTAACGCTCTTAAGGTTCGAGTGCGAATATATTTAATCCCATGCTCGCCCATCAGTAAGAACATCTCGAGTATCGCATCAGGATGCTGAGCAAACACATGATGATGGGCAATGGCGATATGATCACCAATTTGATTAAAGCGGGCGTTGAGCACAGACTTTTTAGGGCGCTGCGCCTCAGGCAGGCGTGCCTCAATCAAGGTCTCATAATAGTGCGAGGTCAGCATCTCTGATAAGGTTGAAATCTGCATTGCGCATCGATAGTAATCGCGCATAAAGTTTTCGACAGCGGTGTTGGGCTCATCGTCTTCGGTTTGCTCATAACCCATCAGTCTTGCGATATCACGCTGATAATCAAACAGCAGTGAGTTCTCATTACGGCCTGTTAAATGATGCAGGTGATGACGAATTTGCCATAAAAAGCCTTCGGCAAACATCAGCTCATCGAATTCTTTTTCGGTTAAAAAGTCTTGCGGTACTAAGTCATAAAGCTTGCTAATACGAAAATAGCGTTTGGTAATCCAACCAATGGTATGGATGTCACGTAAGCCGCCAGGAGATTTTTTGATATCCGGCTCAAGATTGTATTCTGTGCTGTTATGATTGATATAGCGGGCACGCGCCTCTGCCATCTTGGCATCATAAAAGTCTTTTTGTGACCAGACTTCTTGTACCACATTATTAGGCACGCCGCTTAAGTCATCATTACCGACAAGTAGACGCGCTTCAAGTAAGTTGGTCGCGACCGTGATGTCGGCGGCGACCTGTAAGCAGTCTTCGATACTACGTACCGCCAAACCAGGCTCAATGCCAATATCCCATAGTCTTGCTACAAAAGCATCGACTTTGAGTGATTCTGACTCGGTCAGAGGCTCTGGAGATAACAATAAGATATCAACGTCAGAGTAGGGCGACAGTTCACCACGTCCATAGCCGCCAACTGCAAATAGCGCCAGTCGGGTCTGATCGAGCTCATGATATTCAAATAAAGCGATTAGCAGCTCATCAATCGCACTCGCTCGGGCGCTGACCAGTTGACGAATATTGACGCCCTTAGCCAGTGCTTGCGAAATATCTTGTTCTAATTGTTTTAGCCAGTTTGGAATTCCCAAATTACGAGCATTGCAGGTACTGTCGGTGATGACATTGCTAATATCGGGTAGGGGAGTGATAAGCGTATCTGTAGGTTCAGGGATAAACATAACGGGCTTCCAAGCAGCAAGATAACGTAAGATAACAATATAGACGTTTTTTTGAGTAAAAAAAAGACTGCCGAGGCAGTCTTTTAGTGTGCTAAGTGGTTAAAAAGCTTAGATCTTCTTCAGGACGGGTAGTAAATACTTCACAGCCATTGTCAGTCACCATTAGGGTGTGCTCCCACTGTGCAGATAATTTACGGTCTTTAGTAATCGCTGTCCACTGATCGGGTAGGATTTTGGTCTTCCACGTACCTTGGTTAATCATTGGCTCAATGGTAAAGGTCATACCCGTTTTAAGCTCCATACCCGTGCCTTTACGGCCATAGTGCATCACTTGAGGCTCATGGTGGAATTGGTTACTGATACCGTGACCACAGAACTCACGCACAATGCTAAAGCGCTCAGGTTCGACCACTTCTTGAATTGCAGCACCGATATCACCTAGGTGTGCGCCATTTTTTACGGCAGCCATACCAGCATACAGTGCTTTTTGCGCCACATCACAGATGCGCTGAGCCATGATAGAGCCTTCGCCGATAATCCACATTTTTGAGGTATCGCCATAGTAGCCATCTTTAATGACGGTCACATCGATATTGATAATGTCGCCATCTTTTAGGATTTTATTTTCAGTTGGGATACCATGACACACCACGTGGTTGACTGAGGTACACACTGATTTTGGGAATGGCGGATGACCATAGTTCAATGGAGCAGGAATCGCACCTTGCACATCAACGATATAGTCGTGCGCTAATTTATTTAGAGCTTCAGTGGTCACGCCTTCTTTAACGTGCTCATCAAGCATTACTAATACGTCGCTGGCAAGTTTACCGGCAACTCTCATTTTCTCAATTGCATCGGGTGCAAGAATTAGATTGTTTGGATTAGTCATAATAATTATGTGTTACATTAATGGTTATTAATAGGGGATAAGTTGGTTAAATGGATATATTGGGCTCAAATTCATTTAACCGATTTAGCTTAAAATTTAACTTAAAAGACAGTTTTTAAAAATAGATATTTTAGTACTGATATCGAGTGCTAACCTGCTAGGCTTTTAGTTAACTAACAGTTAGCCATTGGGCATCTGGGTTAACTTAGCGTGTTGAGCTTAAGCGGCTATTATAACACAGACATTTTATCAATTAATTTATGGCTATGTTACTTTATTGAGAGTTACTTTATTACAAGCTACTTTATTGAGAACTACATTGGTAACTACTTTATTACAAGTTGCTTTACTGGCAGTTTTTTTGATTGGAAGTGATTTAGCAAGCTACTTAAGAGGGTGTTATAACGTCGCTTTATTTTAAGTTGTTTTGTCATTTCATACCCTTAATTACTACTTCTACTTAATACTAAACTATGATAAAATAGCTGCCTTGTTTTATTTCTTAAATTTACAGCGTTTGCTGACTAAGTTTTGAAAGCAAAACAATACTTGTAAAACTCACATTAAGTTAAAGCTGCTGAGGGTAATTTTTACCACTATCAGTCTTTAATTTATTAACCAATGACACACACATTGCGTGTAAGAATTGCTGGGTGTTTGTCGGCTTGACTAATTTGTTCGTTATCGTATTTGCTGTTGCCCTAATTGGCGAGGTAAATATAGAACAAATGCGTGTCGATAAATCGGTAGTTTTTGCAATGTGGAGGCATAACCCAACTTTATAAAGGAAATACACATGTCAAACAGTCCAACTAACATGCCAATGCGCGATCTTTTACAAGCCGGCGCTCACTTCGGTCACCAAACTCGTTTTTGGAACCCAAAAATGAACCAGTACATCTTTGGTGCACGTAACAAAATTCATATCATTAACCTAGAGTACACTGTAAAAGCATTCAACGATGCTTTAACTTATGTTAATGGTCTAGCTGCTAAAAACAACAAAATCTTATTTGTTGGTACTAAGCGCGCGGCAAGTGAAGTAATCCGTGAGCAAGCACTACGTGCTGGCCAGCCATACGTTGACCATCGTTGGTTAGGTGGTATGTTGACTAACTGGAAAACATTACGCCAGTCAATCAATCGTCTAAAAGAACTAGAAAAACAAGCCGAAGACGGTACTTTTGCTAAGCTAACTAAGCGTGAAGCATTAGAGCGTACCCGTGCTATGGAAAAACTAGAGCGCTCTTTAGGCGGTATCAAAAACATGGGCGGCTTACCTGACGCTATCTTCGTTGTTGACGTTGACCATGAAGCAATCGCTATTAAAGAAGCTAAAAACCTAGGTATCCCAGTTATCGGTATCGTAGATACTAACTCAAACCCAGACAACGTTGACTACGTTATCCCAGCTAACGACGACGCAATCCGTGCTGTAACTTTATACGTTACTCGTATGGCTGATGCGATCATCGCTGGTAAAGAATACGCTAAAACTCAAGCAGGCGGTAATGCTGAAACTCCAGTAGCAGCAGAAGAAGCACCTGCAGAAGAAGCAGCAACTGATTCAGCTGAGTAATTTGAAACACGTGCTGTTTAAGTGTTGACTTAAACGTCTACGTTTTTAACTTTAGCGGTTTTAACTTAAACGTTTATGTTCTATCTTGAACATCTATGGTAACAATCTAAGTTTAGAATCTATGATTTGACTGTATTGCGGCATGATGTGGAAACCCTCGTCATGCCCTTGTCATTTTATAAATTTATTCTAAATCACGATACCAATGACCCTTGAATCTTGAATAACGCACATTAATTCTGTTACTTATTTATTATTCATAACGACTCATATAAAAATAGAGGAAAAGATATGTCAAAGATTTCTGCTAAGTTAGTAAAAGAGCTACGTGACCGCACTGGCCTTGGCATGATGGAATGTAAAAAAGCCCTAGAAGAAACTGGCGGCGATGTTGAGCAAGCAATCGACAACTTACGTAAATCAGGTCAAGCTAAAGCAGCCAAAAAAGCGGGTAACATCGCAGCTGACGGCGCTATCGTTATCGCTCAAGAAGGCAACAAAGCTATCCTTCTTGAAGTAAACTGCCAAACTGACTTCGTTGCTAAAGACGAAAACTTCACTGCGTTCGCTGACAAAGTAGCTGAACTTGCACTTGCAAACAACAAAACTGAAGCTGCTGACATCTCAGCACTAGACTATGGTAATGGTCAAACTGTTGAAGAAGCTCGTGTTGCTCTAGTACAAAAAATTGGTGAGAACATCCAAGTACGTCGTGCAAAAATCGTTGAAGGCGACAACCTAGCATCATACCGTCACGGTCTACGTATCGGTGTTGTGGTTTCAACTGAAGGTGGCAACGAAGAAAGCGGTAAGAGCTTAGCAATGCACATCGCTGCATTCAACCCAGTTGCAGTAAACGACACTGACGTACCTGCTGATCTTTTAGCACGTGAAAAAGAAATCGCTGAAGCGAAAGCTCGTGAGTCTGGCAAGCCTGACAACATCATCGAAAAAATGATTGAAGGTGGCCTACGTAAGTACCTAGACGAAGTTGTTCTAGTACGTCAAGCATACGTAATGGACAATGACAAGAAAGTTGGCGACGTACTTAAAGCTGACGGCGTAACTGTTAAAGAATTCGTTCGCTTTGAAGTAGGCGAAGGTATCGAGAAGAAAGAAGAAGACTTCGCTGCTGAAGTTGCTGCTGCTCAGGCCGCTGCTGCTAAGTAATAAGTCTTCGTTTATTTGATCTTGATCAGATAAAACAGTCTTAAAAAAGCCCATCGCAACTTTTGTGATGGGCTTTTTTTGTGGACTCAGAATTTCGCTAAAATTTAAGAAAGCCGCATATTTTAATCTAACTTAGCGTGACAAATGGCGCTAAGTTCTTCATTAATATTAAATACCTTGGCATTAATGTCTGTAATGCCAAAAGACTGTAAACGCTCGCTGTGCTTTTTTAAATAGCGATTGGCATCGTCTAAGTTATCGAAGACATAGATGCCGCCAGCCTCTTGAGTTTCCTCATTCTCAGTCCAAATTTTAGAAACCAAACCCGGCTCAGTTGCAATGTCTTTGGCCAAATCTTGCATGGCGTTAAAGAACGCATCACCAAATGGGCCAGAAAAAGGAAAGTCGAACTGTAGTAAATATTTCATCACTGCCTCTATCGTTATCAATGGTTTGTCATTTAATAGGGATACATTAAGCGGTGCTATATCTGCTTTGATATAACACCGCTGGTCATGTTTAAAAAGCTGGTTATTTAAAAAAAGATTTAAAAATATTCGTTTAGCCATAACCATTGCTACTTATTTAATAAGTATAACAATGGCCATTGCTGAACTAGATGCTGAGCTAGATTAACCTGTGTTACGTAGACCCGCTGCCAAGGCGTTAATACTACGGATTAGAGGATCTACCACAGACAGCTCTTCGGTTAAGATATCATCGGCAACCCCATCTTTTAGCTTAGAGTCATTCGCTTCGACATCTTTATCCTGACGTAAGCGCTTTAACAATTCAATCTGAATATAGTTAATCGGATCAAGATAAGCATTACGCCATTCTAGAGAGCTGGCCAGATCTTGCTGCTTCGATAACAATGAGCTTTGATCAAGCAGTGAGTTTAGTCCTGCTTCGGTTAAGTCATGCTCTTTGGTAACGGCTTGCATGATATCGTCACGCAATCTGTCATCGTCGCACAGTTGGCTATAGGCATGCGCGATACTTAACTCAGACTTGGTAAATGCCATTTCAATATTGCTAATAAAGGCATGGAAGAATGGCCAATTTTGGTTCATCTCTTTCATTAATGCCTCATCTTGCTTAACGCTTTCAAGCGCACTACCGACACCATACCAAGCAGGTAGGGTAAAGCGTGCTAGTGACCAACCGAACACCCATGGAATGGCGCGAATGGTTGATTTGCTAGGTAGGCCTTTTTTGCGGTGTGCAGGGCGTGAGCCAATATTGAGCAGAGAAATCTCTTGTACCGGCGTGGCCTGAGAATAGAAGTGATAAAAGCCCTCGGTGTTGTCGGTCAAAGCACGGTATTGCTGCTCACCAGCTTCGGCTAAGCGTGCAAATAAAGACTCATAGCGCTCTAACTGTGTGGGCTGCTCAACGAAGCGAGAAGAGGTCGCTTTTAAGGCGCCAGTAATACCCATGGTAAGCTCAAACACTGCAGTGTCTGAGTTGGCGTATTTGGCATACAGTACTTCGCCCTGTTCAGTAAACTTGATTTGACCATTTAAAGTACCGGCTGGCTGAGCAGCAATCGCTTGGTGAGTTGGGCCACCGCCACGACTGACCGAACCACCACGCCCATGGAACAGGCGGGTTTGGATACCATATTGCTTGGCAATCTTAGTAATGGTTTGTTGAGCGCTATACAGTTGCCAAGCAGAGGTGATAATCCCGCCATCTTTAGAGGAGTCTGAATACCCAAGCATAATCTCTTGTGTATTGTCTGAATGCTCTAATAAGGTGCGATACAGTGGAATGTCCAACACCGTTGGCAAGATTTTATCAATGTTCTTAAGATCTTCGATGGTTTCAAATAATGGTGCCACAGGCAGTGCCGCAAATAGGTGGCCATCTTCATCGATACCTGACAGCCCAGCAAAGCGCATTAATAACAGCACTTCTAGCAACTGACTGGCATTATTAGTCATAGAGATGACATAACTGCCAAATGTGTTTTCGCCTACCAATTTACGCAGCTTAGCTACCGATTTCGTTAAGGCTAATTGCTCTTGCGTTTGCTCGCTTAAATATTCGGTATAAATGAGCGGCGTTCCTGGCTGTTGTAATAGACGAGTCAGCCACTGCTGACGCTCTGTTTCACTCAGGCTATTATAGTCAGGCAAGTTCGAGGCACTGGCAAAAATGTCAGCGATGACTTCGCCATGGTAGCCAGAGTCTTGGCGAATATCGAGAGAGGCCAAGTGGAAGCCACAGGTTTTAACCAAGCGAATGATGTCTAATAATAAGCCTTCCGCTTGTGCCGCATCATGCTTGGTCACGCTTTGACGAATTAAGCGTAAGTCATCGAGCAGTGCTTGTGGGTCTTGATAGGCATCGGCTGCTGCTTCAGGATTGCTGCCTTGGCTTTGGATGTGCTCATTGGTAGCCTGAATTTTTGCTAACACCAATGACAGTAAGCGGCGGTAGGGCTCGTTGTGATAGTCATCTAGGTTGTAATAGAACACCTTTTTATCGAGGTCTTGGTAGTCCTTAATACGCTGATAAATGTCTGGTGAAATCGAGATAATGGTATCGCTATGCACCAGTTGACGGCGTAATTTTCTGATCAATACCTGATAGTGACGTAGCACCGTATTGGCATGCATCAACACCGCCATTTCGGTGGTTTCATGGGTGACAAATGGGTTACCGTCTCTATCACCGCCAATCCAAGAACCAAAGTTAACAAAAGCTGGCAGAGGGTAGTCACTCAGTTCTGGATATATGTCGTTAATGGCGTTTTTGATATTGCGATAGACTTGTGGAATCGCAGTAAACAAGCTGGCATTAAAATAATGTAGACCATTATTGATTTCATCATAAACCAGCGGCTTACGGGTACGTACTTCGTCAGACGACCATAGCAAGTCGATGGTTTCTGCCACTTTTCGTTTGGCTTCTTCGTAGGCGCTACTGCCTTCCTCATTTTCATTAAGCGCCGTATTGTGAGCATATAAGCTTTGCAAGATATTCATGGTCGTGCGTCGGCGTGCCTCAGTAGGATGCGCCGTAAACACCGGAATAAATCTTAACTGATCGATAAGCTCTTTGATTTGCTGTGCGTCGATATTACGTTGGCGGCATTCAAGCAAGGTATGACGGAACGAGCCTTCCCAGAAGTGATTGGTTTGCTCTTTTAGTACTTGTCGTTCTTCACGCAGTACATTTTCTTCTGTCAAATTGGCCAAGAAGAAGTAAATAGAAAACGCGCGAATCACATGTTTTAAGGTTTTGTTATCGAGTGAGGCAATCAGTTCAATTAATTGTTTCTTATTGTCAGGATTGGGGTTTCGGCGCTCTTGAATAAAGCCTTTACGCAGGGTCTCAATGGTTTTAACCGTCTGCTCATCGGCTTGGCGGATAATGGTATCGCCTAGCAGTGAGCCGAGCAGCCTAACACGTGAGCGTAATAAGTCATTATTTAATGGCATCTTGGGTTCCTTGTTTGTTGTGGTGTCAATGATTGTTAGGTTTAATCAAATAGCTGTTTATGCCGAAACCTTTATTTTATTTATGTCTCTTTATCTATTTGAGTTGATTGATTATTTTAGTGGTAGGTTATTTCCTTTGCTTGTTTGGCCCCATTTAAGATGGGTTGTTTCAATAGAAGACGTGCCCTAATCATCTGGAAGTTTGCTACACTTATCAAGCTTATCATTTTGTCAGGAAAAAAATAGAGCTGATTTAAAAAAAAGTAGCATCAATTTATCATACATTTCAACAGCGTTAGTATAGTAAGGGTAGGGTATGAGCCAGACGCATGTACACAGTGAACAACAGCCGCCATATGCTGCCGTCGGTCTGATTATCGGTTGTATAATTTTTGGTTTAGGCAGTCTGATTGTTGCCCACGTTGAGGTGGGTGGGTTTGCCATGTCGTTTTGGCGCTTGGCCATTTCCGGTATCGTCTTTACCCTATTAGCGGTGCTGTTTAAACAGCGTATGCCAGACAATATTAGCACACAAAATAAAAGCAAAGCGCTTATTTATGGCTGTTTGTCAGGGGCTTTTTTGGGTGTTGATTTGGCGCTGTGGCACGAAAGTATCTATGCGGTCGGACCAGGTATTTCAACACTACTAAATAGTCTGCAGATATTCTTTTTAGCCGCTTTGGGCTATATTATTTTTAAAGAACGTCAAACGCTAGTGCAGCTGATTAGTTTGTTCATTGCATTGGCAGGGGTGGTATTGATTGCCAGTCCTGAGTTTGCCAATAATAATCACGCTGCGTATGGCTTTATTACCGGTATCGTCTCTGCCAGTATGTTGGCCGCGTCAATGACCTTTATTCGTATGACCCACCAAGCAGCGCCGACTCCGATTTTTATTTTAATGCAGCGGGTAAGTTTGGGCGGTGGGTTAGCGATGATATTGCCGATGTTGTTGCTCGATGGCGGCAAAATATTGCCTAATAGTTTATCTGAGCTTGGTTGGATTATTATTTATGGTACAGTGATGCAATGCTTGGCATGGGGATTAATTGCGTATTCGATTCCGAAGTTGTCGTTAGCATTAACCGGATTATTGTTATTAAGTGAGCCGGTTGCGGCGCTGGTCATTGACTATTTTTGGCTACATAAACCAATTAATGGAGCGCAATGGACAGGGGCAATGTTGACCATGTTTGCTATTTATTTGGGATCATTAAAGCCGAAGCCATTACGTCAAAACACAAAGCTACGCCGTTATCGCTTCTTTGCCCGTTTTTATCGGCGCCGTTAAGTAAGACGCCGTTAAGCAAAAGATAGACCTTAGACTAGCTTCTAAAAACACTACCCACTAAAAAGCCCATTCGTTATTCACGTAATGGGCTTTTTTAATGGATACAGTAGGTTTATTTTAGGTTAAGCAAGTTAAGCACTTTGTGACATGGGCTTAATTTGCTAACGCTAGTTTATTAGCTCTTTACTTGGCGTGTATTTGAGATCTCACGGTTAAATAAAGCATTTAATACAATGGCTGCTAAGGTAGCGGTACCGATACCACCTAAGTCAAAACCACCCAAATGTAGACTAAAGTTACCCGCGCCCATAATAACGGTCACAGCAGCGATGATTAGATTGCTGTTTTTACTAAAATCAATCTTGTTATCGATCCAGATTTTAACCCCAGCAATGGCAATCAAACCAAACACCACGATAGAAGCACCACCAAGTAGGGCTGGAGGAATGCTTTGGATAATGGCACCAAATTTTGGTGATAAACCTAAGAATACAGCGACCAAACCAGCAACCACAAAGATGGTAGTGCTATACACTTTGGTCACTGCCATCACGCCAATGTTCTCAGCATAAGTGGTGACACCAGTACCGCCAAAGGCAGATGAAAAGGTAGTGGCCAGACCGTCTGCAAAAAAGCCGCGCCCGATATAAGGGGTCACGTGCGATTTAGTCATGCCTTCAACCGCTTTAAAGTGGCCTAAGTTTTCCGCAACCAAGATAAAAGCAATCGGTGCAATTAGGACAATGGCGTCCATGCTAAATTCAGGGTTGTGAAAGCTAGGTAGACCAAACCAAGCGGCTTGTTGTACGCCGCTAAAATCAATCGGTGTGCCAAATCCAAGCACATTGGTCACCAAATAATAAATGATATAAGACAATATCAGACCGACCAGCAATAGCAAACGGCGCAGCATACCACGGGTAAAAATGGCCACGCTACTGATGAGCACCACGGTCAAAGTTGCCATCCATGCATCGAATTGATTGGCCGAAACCCCTTGTACCGTAACCGGGGCTAAGTTAAGACCGATAATCATCACGATGGCACCCGTGACAATTGGCGGCATCAGCTTCTCAATCCAATCAGTACCCACCTTCATCACCAGCAGTCCAATCAAAGCATAGATTATGCCGCAAGTCATGATAGCGCCTAAGGCGACATTAAGATTGGTATTAGGGCCACTGCCAGCGTAGGCAGTAGCAGCAATCACTGGGCCAATAAAGGCAAAGCTTGAGCCCAAATAACTGGGCATACGGCCGCCAGTCATGATAAAGAATAAAATGGTACAGATACCGGACATTAAGATGGCCAAGTTGGCATCAAAGCCCATTAATAATGGTGCAAGTACTGTGGCGCCAAACATGGCAAATGTGTGCTGAATACCCAGCATTAAGCTTTTGGCAGGTGGTAAGTACTCATTAATGGCAACTGGGTTTTGGTCTAAGTCACCGGTAAAAGGTCGCCAGTTTGGGAACCATTTGCCATTGCTAAAGTCTGGGTTATATTCATATAAAGGGGCAGCGTCGCTGGGCGTGGTGTTATCCGTCGGGCGAGGATCCATAGACCGTCCTTAATGTATCGGTAGAAAATGAAAAAGAGGGGTATATCTTGAGTTGTCGCTAGTCTCAACTATTACACAAGTATGTATGGTTGTTAACAGAATGTATGACAAATTTGCAGGCCTATTATAGAACAAATAGCCATTAAATATAGAGTATTGGTAATACAAATTTTGACCAAAGGCGGCCAAAATTATAGGTGATAGAGTTGTGTTAAAGATAATGGTAAATCACAGTACCCAACAATAGCGTCCTAACGGTTTAGCAAAATGCGAATAACAGCAAAGCCATAAGCTATGTTATAAAAAAGCGTTTGATTAGATAAGTTGGGTTGGTAGTTGGTAGTAGATGGTTAAAGGCAGTGGATTAGCCCAACGCAGAAAGCCAGAGTCTTAACTTTAGTGACCATTTTGGTTGGATTCCAGTTAATCCTTGGGTCATTTCACCGTCTTTTAGAATTACAAAAGAGGGCGTCACTTGTCCTTGCCACTGTTGGAATATGTCACCATTGGGATCATTGATGGTTGTAAAGTGATAATCGTGTTGGGTCATATATTGCTGAAGGGTTTGCTCATCGCCAGATTGAATGGCAATAGTCACAATGGGATAGTCGCTGTCTTCAGCCAAGGCATTGATAGTTGGCGAAGTCACTTTACAGACACCACACCAGGTACCCCAAAAATACACCAGGACAGGGGAGTCATGGCTTAACTGCTCAAGATCGACCATTTGCCCTTGATAATCGGTTAATTGCAGCTGTGGATCAGCTGGCATGACCGGCTGTCGCCACCAATTAATTGCGGTATAAATGACTAGAAATAGAGCCAGATACTTAAAGGTTGACCACACCCAGCCTAACCACTTTGGTCTATCTGACTTTGGAGATTGGGTTATAGGCTTGGTATTCGTTGAGCTATCTAATGATGGGTCATGTTTAGGGTCGTGCTGAGACATAGTATTTCCACTACTGAATAAAAAAATGGCGCTTGGATTATAGCCCAAACGCCAAATAAATGTTTTTTCAAAAAAATGTGCTTTGATAATATTTAAATCGAGTGCTTAATTGGAACATGGCTTTGATCAAACAATATTATGCTCAATCGCTCATCCATTACATAGGCTTGGTTACATAGGTTTTGTCGCTCGATTATGTAATGGTACGCCATCTCGCACGCTGTGAGAGTTGTCCTTGAGCTCTTGTTTGGAGCTTTCTTCAACTGACTTTTTAGCCTTTTTCTTCCACTTTAAAGTGAAAATATCTTCACGGCGGTCTTTTAGGTTATTCACTGAACCTTCGTTACGTACATGAATCAGCTTGTCTAAGTTAACATCAGAGAAGAACACCATTTCAGTGTTCGGTGTGGTCTCTGCCATAATCGCATCATGTGGGAATGCAAAATCTGATGGCGAGAATACAGATGACTGAGCGTACTGAATATCCAAGCTCTCAACTTGAGGCAAGTTACCAACCGAGCCACAAATCATCACATAGCATTCATTCTCAATCGCACGTGCTTGAGCACAGTGGCGCACACGCAAGTAACCGTTTTTGGTGTCTGTCCAGAATGGTACGAACAAGATATCCATGTCATCTAACGCAAGCAGACGAGCCAACTCTGGGAACTCAACATCATAGCAAATTAAGATACCGATACGGCCAGCATCTGTGTCAAATACCTGTACTTTATTACCGCCTTCAATCACCCAAGCACTGCGCTCATGAGGGGTGATGTGAATTTTACGCTGCTCTTCAACCGTACCATCACGGCGACATAAGTAGCTGACGTTATACAGAATCTCTTCGTTTTCATCGAATAAAGGCATTGAACCAGTAATCACGTTTACGTTGTAACTAACCGCCAGGTTTGAGATTTCATTTTTAAACCATTCGGTGTAATCCGCTAAGAAGCGAATAGCAACGTTTTGGTCGGTCGATTCACACAAGCCCATAAGCGGCGCGTTAAAGAACTCTGGTAAGCACGCAAAGTCGGCATTGTAGTCCGCCATAATATCGACGAAGAACTCTACTTGCTGTAACAGCTCTTCGGGTGATTCAACTTCACGCATCTGCCACTGAATACCACCGATACGCACGTCAGTCTTACGGGTATTAGGCTTGTAATCTTGAGGCTCATAATAAATGTTTGCCCACTCAAGTAGCGTTGCAAAGCCTTTTGATTGCTTATCGTCAGGTAGGTAGCCGGTCAAAATACGCTTAACGATAAAGCCGTTAGACAACTGGAACGACAAGATAGGGTCATAAATCTCACGCGCTTCTACCGCATCGATATATTCACCCGGTGTTAAGTCTTGATAGTTGTGGTATTTAGGAATACGACCACCGGCTAAAATAGCACGGAAGTTCATCTGACGGCACAGTTCTTTGCGTGCATCATATAAACGTCTACCTAAGCGGTAACCACGGTAGTCAGGGTCAATAAGCGCGTCAATACCATAAAAAGCATCACCTTTTGGATCGTCTTTGATGATTTCACGTTGGCCTAACAGATCATCATAGGTATGCGGGTTTGAGAAACGCTGATAATTAACGCGCATGGTTAGAACCATACCGATTAACTTATCATGATCGAATAAAGCAATTTGACCTTCTGGAAAAGATTCAATCAAAGCATAGATAGTGGTTTTTGACCAAGATCCGCCTAAATCAGCATACACTTTATCCATTAATGTCTTTAATTGTGGATAGTCTTTTTTCTTAATTTCGGCAATTTTTAGATGAAAGTCTTCGGTTTTGGTTGTCATGGGATTACTCGTAGAACGGATAAAAGAAAATGAAATGTGTTGTAAGTATCAATTTTAGTTAATGCTACTTAATAATAGCTAATGTTACCTAACAAATTATTTAATAGATAATCGATATTACTGGTAACCAATGGCGCAGCTTTAGGGTATCCAACCTAAAATGTTTATACCTATAAATGAAAATCAGATGTAAAGATAATTTAGTTTCGGATTATTTGAAAATCAGTTGTGGTTAGCTGTCTAAATGGTCAGAGTCGAAGGGATTAGCTGCTGTTGCTTCGCGGTGATTTACTTAGTTCGCATGATTAATGGTACGTATTAGCGGTCGTCTGTCTTAATCTACTTATTAACCTAAGGTACCTATGGAAGCTAATCAGTCTATCTATTGATACTAGGCCATATATTATAGAAGGTATGGCAATTGAATAAAATGAAGAATTGTAACGTTGTGGTTTAAGGTCGTTTATCGAAAGGCTTTATAACTATTAATTTTCTATTTAATTATTTTGTTGCTTGATGGTAATAAGTGAAGTTGAGATTCATTGATATAAAGCTATGTTTACAATGTAAAGCTCTATTTTTGTATAAATACTATATAACTATCGTAAATTATTGTATACTTTGCTATGAGTAATGTATGCCTTACTTGCATTTTTTCTCATTTTATACTTTTCGAATTTTAAGTCTTGGTTGTATTTTTCTATTTTAGAAGTGATGGTCTGTTTGTGGGACCTCGATGGCAGGCTTAAAGCGAAAGTCAGATTTAACGTTGAGAATAAAACTTAAATTTGAAAACAAAATTAAAATAAAAAATATTGAAAAAATAAAAAATTGGCATAGGTGAGTACGTCATAAAAGGATGTTTTTATGCCCTTATACGAACAAGAGACCGCCAACAGACTAAAACAAATTGAAGATGATGCACTGATTCGTATGGTGTACGTCAGTAGTTTGAGCTTAAAAAATCGCTTTCAGCCCAAAGTGTTTAAAACCATTCAGTCTGATGCGCGTGATTATAATAAACAGCACGGTATTACAGGTACTTTGTGTTATGGCAATGGCTGCTTTTTACAGTGTTTGGAGGGTGAAAAGCGCATCTTGCTGCCGGTACTACAAAACCTGTTTGATGATGAACGCCACAAAAATATAAAAATACTGTTAATTAAACCGATTAAGCTGCGCCAGTTTATTAATTGGGGTGTGCGCATGCTATTTTTGGAGCGTTGGCTGTGGTCACCAGAAACAAAAAAGCAAGCGAGTAGCTTGGCAGAATTTTTACCATTTCGACCTTATGAGTGGAGTATTGCTTACACTGAGCAGTTTTTAATAGCCATTCAGAAGTTATCCACGCCCGCCCACGTCAAAACTTCCGGTATTCATTTAAATGCAATGGGACATCTAATGAGACATATTATGGGACCACATCAGGCCTTTATCTTTATTCAAGGCGTACTGAGTATTTTTACGATAATAGCGATTTATATTTTGTATAAGATGTTTTTTCACTCATAGTAAGTGCGAATATCGTGAGTGCAGATTAGGTTGATCTGGTTTAGGCTTTGATTTGATTTAAGCGTTTTAAATCCCGCTGGTTAACCGTTAAAGTATTTAGGTTTAACCCATACATTAAAAAAAGCAGAATCATTATTGATCCTGCTTTTTTAGATTATGACTTATAGATTATCGACAAATCATCGTTCTGAATAACAAATTAAATATCAAAGATTTTGCCACGGTTCATGATGCCATTAGGATCAAATACCTGTTTTAGTGCTTTTAGATACTCAATCTCAACATCAGGACGGGTGTAATTTAAATAAGGCTTTTTAGTCATACCCACACCATGTTCAGCGGATACTGAGCCGCCGTATTTTTGTACGGTTTGGAACACCAAATCATTGACGCTTTGACACTTCTTAAAGAACTCATCTTTGCTCAGGTTTTCAGGCTTGAGAATATTTAAGTGCAAGTTACCATCACCAATGTGACCAAACCAGCAGATTTCAAAGTCAGGGTAGTTGCTATTAACGACCTCTTCAATGTCTTTGATAAACTCAGGCACATAGCTGATCAGCACCGACACGTCGTTTTTGTAGGGTGTGAACACTGAGATGGTTTCTGAGATGTATTCACGCAACTTCCATAGTTCAGCAGCTTGCGCTAAGTTCTGGCTCATGACGCCATCGACAATCCAACCATTTTCCATACACTGCTCAAACATAGCCATCGCTTTATCCATAATCGGCTCATAAGGCGCTTCAAACTCAAGTAGCGTGTAGTATTTGGTGCGTGCTTCGAAAGGCTCTTGTACATGACCAGTGGCCATCAATTTTTCGATGGCGACCTCATCAAAGAATTCAAAGGCTGTCAGGTCTAACTGTGATTGAAATGCTGATAGCACATTCATCACGTGATCAAACTCATCCATGCCAAATACCATCACCGTCAAATCTTGCGGCGCGCGGTCTAGCTTGATTTGAGCCTTGGTGACGATACCCAGTGTACCTTCCGCACCGATAAACAGCTGGCGTAAATCATAACCAGTGGCATTCTTAATCATGCCACGGTTTAGCTCAAGGATATCGCCTTTACCAGTGACAACCGTTAGGCCTAAAATCCAATTACGGGTCATGCCGTAGCGAATCACTTTGATACCGCCAGCGTTGGTGCCTATGTTACCGCCAATTTGACTGGAGCCAGCTGAAGCAAAGTCGACCGGATAATACAAGCCTTTGTCTTCGGCAAACTGTTGTAGCTGCTCGGTAATAACTCCCGCTTCAATCTCAACCATTCTGTCAGCAGGGAAGAAATCACCGATTTTATTCATTTTATCCAGACTTACCACGATTTCACCGTTACTGGCGACCGCGCCAGCAGACAGTCCAGTGCGTCCGCCACTTGGGGTGACCACTATGTTGTGCTCATTGGCCAGTTTCACCACCGCTTGAACTTGCTCGGTAGATTTAGGGAACACAATGGCAGACGGCGCCGGTGCAAAGTGCTTGGTCCAGTCTTTACCCCAATGTTGTAAGCTGTCCTCATCGGTTTTAACTTGGCTATCATCAAAGCCATGCTGATCACTCAACGCTTTTAACAGTGCGTTTAATGCAGCAGGGTCGGTAGGGGCTTGCTGTAGCTTTGGGGTATCAATATCCGCTTGATGTGCACCATGAGCTTGTTCATGGGCGGGGGCTTTATTAGATGCTTGATGAGATGCTGTCATAAGAGGCTCTTAGAATATTGTAAATGGGCAATAAAAATGATAATAAGATAAATACTTAACAAATAATAAATTGATATTAAATGGGGTAACCGATTATCTATTATAGCCATAATTTAGCGTGATAGTCATAATTAGCAGGCGCTTATTCACAATTTATTGTGCCATAGCTATTTAATTTATCATCAGATAGTCGTATTATGACATATCTGATAATCAGGTGGTTTAATGCTTTACGGGGTCGCATATAGCCGCTTTAGTAGCCCTGTCAGGCTATAATGCAGCGTTGCAAATTGTTAAATTGCCTGTTAATTTAAGCTTGTGCAATAGAAGCTTATATCATGATGTCTGTTGGAGAGAACACTCTGCACAGATGGGTTTGTAATTTTATTAAATTAATAGGTTTTAATAAGGGCAAAGATATGGCGTTATCGCTTGAGAAAGACAAAATACGTTTTTTACTATTAGAAGGTGTGCATGACAACGCACTAAAAGTATTAAATGCAGCCGGTTATAGCAATATTGAGTATTTATCATACGCATTAGATCCAGATGAGCTGGTCGAAAAAATTAAAGATGCGCACTTTATTGGTATTCGTTCACGCACCCAATTGACCCGTGAGGTCCTTGAGCATGCAGAGAAGCTAATCGCGATTGGTTGTTTTTGTATTGGTACCAACCAGGTTGATTTAGAAGCGGCACGGGAGTTTGGTATTCCTGTATTTAATGCGCCTTACTCAAACACCCGCTCTGTTGCTGAGTTGGTATTGGCTGAAGCCATCATGTTATATCGTGGTATCCCTGAGAAAAACGCAGTGGTCCATCGCGGCGGCTGGGGTAAATCTGCTAAGAACTCACATGAGGTTCGCGGTAAAGTGATGGGTATCGTCGGTTATGGCTCTATCGGCTCACAGCTTTCTGTACTGGCAGAAGGTCTGGGCATGAAGGTTATTTACCATGACGTTGTCACTAAATTGCCACTGGGTAACGCCGTGCAAGTGGGCAGCTTAGAAGAGCTACTACAACAAGCTGATATCGTGACATTGCATGTGCCAGACCTGCCAAGCACCCGCTATATGATGAAAAAAGAGCAGTTTGATCAGATGAAAGATGGCAGCTATTTCATTAACGCCGCACGTGGTACTTGTGTTGAGATTGATGATTTGGCAGCTGTCCTTGAGTCAGGCAAGCTACTTGGCGCCGCAGTGGACGTGTTCCCGAAAGAGCCAAAATCTGCAGACGAAGAGTTTGAATCACCACTACGTAAGTTCGACAATGTTATCTTGACCCCACACATTGGTGGATCAACTCAAGAAGCTCAGGCCAATATTGGTCTAGAAGTGGCTGAGAAGTTTGTTAAATACTCAGATACAGGCGATACCACAACCTCAGTTAACTTCCCTGAAGTTAGCATCCCTGTTAAAGAAGGCTCGCATCGTTTATTACATATCCACAAAAACGTGCCTGGCGTATTGTCACAAATTAACACTTCATTTGCCTCATCTGGCATTAACATTCTAGCGCAAAGCTTGATGACAGAAGGTGATGTGGGTTACCTAGTGATGGATGTGGATAACCGCAACTCACAAGAAGCATTAGATAAGCTAAGAGACATTAAAGAAACCATCCGAGTACGTGTTTTATTCTAATCGGTTGTTGTTTATTGCTTAATGTTTTTAGTTAAAAAGAAAGCTGGCCTTGTTGCCAGCTTTTTTGTTGTTCAAAAAGTGTTACTATGCGCTAATTAATATATATTTTTATATAATAATACTGAAACTGATAATAATTAACCACTGTTAATATAATAAAAACACTAATAAAAGGAGCGATAGGCTATGTGCGCTATGCAGGTAACCTCTTTTTTGCATCAAGACACCGAGACCTATACCCACGTACTGGCAGATACACACAATAAAGTATGCGCCATTATAGACCCTGTGCTCGATTATGACTTTAAGTCTGGTCATACCGACACTGAGTCGGCGCAGCAAGTGGCAGACTTTATTACCGAGCATGAGCTAAAGGTGATGTATATCATTGAAACCCACGCACATGCTGATCATTTGTCTGCTGCGCAGTATCTTAAGCAGCAGTTAGGCGGTAAGCTGGTCATTGGTAAACACATTACCAAGGTGCAGCGTATATTCAAGGATGTGTTCAATCTAGATATGCGCTTTAAGACGGATGCTAGCCAGTTCGATATGCTGACAGAAGAAGGTACAACCTTTATGTTGGGTGATATTGAGCTGACGGTGATGCATGTACCAGGGCACACCCCAGCTGACATGGCTTATATCGCCATGCATGTGTCTGTTGAGAAAGGCAGTGAAGAGGCTAGTAGTACTGAGTCTGACAGTAACTCAGCACTGGCCATCTTCGTTGGTGATACCTTATTTGCACCAGATGTTGGAACGGCTCGATGTGATTTCCCTGGTGGGGATGTGCATCAGCTGTATCACTCCATTCAAAAGATTTTGTCACTGCCGGATGATACGCAGATTTATCTATGCCATGACTATCCGCCAGAAGGGCGTAGCCATTCATCGGTAACTAATGTCGCTGCACAAAAGGTGGATAATGTGCATGTGCGTGACGGTATCAGTGAGGCTGAGTTTGTCAAAATGCGCACAGAGCGTGATGCAACGCTTGATATGCCAAGACTTATCATACCTTCTGTTCAGGTAAATATTCGGGCCGGCAAGATGCCTGAGCCAGAAGATAATGGGGTTCGCTATCTAAAAGTGCCGTTAAATACGCTCAGCTAATCGGTATTTGTTAGAGTTGACTGATAGGTATTTAGTGAGCTTGCGACTATTTTTGACTCAAGTTTTGACTCAAGACACAGCTTAAACGTATTTTTGCTGTCAGAGGCCATATTTTGTGCTAGTATTATATGGTCTGTTAATTATTCAGATTCGTGGGTTTAATTGCGGCTTGTTTTTTAAAATCCAGTTTTAGGTCATTTAGATTATATTCTAGGGCCAAAATGGTAGATCAAACGGTCGCATTGCAACTTCCAGCACGATAAAAAAACTCTGGTAAAGCGCATGAGCCTGTACTCTGACAAGGCCCTCTGTGCCCTATAAATAAGTATCTATTGTCGGAGTCAAGGAGTCTATTTATCATGTCTGTACTACCTCCAGCCAGTTCTTATTACACTACTTCTGTGCCTTTATTAAGTACCCGTCGTTATCGCCCACGCTGTGCATTGGCCGAGATTATGGTTGCTCGCATCCAGCAGCAAAAACTGACTCCCGGCCAGATTGTACAAGCCATGGGTTATCCACGCCAACATACCATTGCAGCAAAAGACCGCTTAGATCATGTATTACGTCATGCTACTTTGGGGTTGGATGGCAGCTTTCTTGATGCTTATTATGATGCTCATGGTTTTGTGGTAGCCTTATGTCAGGTGCTAGAGATTCCTGCCGATCAGTATCAGCCACTGCTACAACACATCTCATCGTAAGCACCTCTACGACTTATGAGAGTGCCTGATTGAGTTGTATAATGATGAGCTGTCTGATGAAGGCGAATAAATATAAGGCCCTGTTATCCTTTTATGTTATCCATTAAAAGGCGGGTGAGATGCTAAAAATACTTCAGTATAAAGACCAACACTCGCTATTGAGCATCATTTTAATTACCTGTGTCAGGCTAGTACTGACGGTAGGTTTATGCTTGTTTGCCTTTTACTTTGCCGTTGCCTCGACGATGGGACCGGCGATAGCGCCTGAGGTCTGGATAGGCGAAATATCGTTAGATATGATCATACGTATCGGTATGCTGATAACCTCGATAGGCATTACCCTGTTTGCCATCGTATGGTTGGTCTATCCTTTACTGCGTTTGTTGTATAACAAGATAACAGCCCGCTATCGAAGCCAGTAGGCTGTATACAGCCACATAATAGATAAAGCCATATAGATAAAAACACGCAAATAGAAGATATTAGCTAATAGTAACTCATACAAAAAGACCGAGACACTGACTATATAAGTCGCTGTCTTGGTCTTTTTATGTTGTTAGGGCTCTGAGCAGAACACCAGTTAGCCTAAACCACTTGAATTGAGTCTTAAACAGCAATTAATGGTGATGGCCAAGATGACTGTGGCCACTATGATTAGCCGGTGTTTCTTCTATTGGGCAGACAATGGCCTCAATTCGATTGTGTGGATGCTCAATTGATTCAACTTGAATGGTGGTGTGACTAATGCCAAGCAGTTCAAGACTGTGTTCTAAGTCATGAATCAATTCGCTGGCCTCAAGGATGCGCATATCGCCATCAACCACCACATGGCAAGACAGGGCATGCAGTCCACTGGTGATACTCCAGATATGTAAGTCATGCACCGCGATAATCTCATCGTGTCCTTCAATGGTCTGCTTCACTTCTGCTAGTGAAATTTCCTCCGGTGCACCCTCCATTAGGATATGTGCCGACGCTTTGACCACTCGGTAACCACTAATCAAAATTAATATTGCCACGATTACAGAGGCCACAGGGTCGGCCCACCACCAGCCCATCCAAATCATGGACAATGCGGCAATAATAGCAGCAACTGAGCCTAGTAAATCTCCAAGCACATGCAGATAGGCACTATGCATATTCAGGTTTTTTTCATCCGATAAAGGGTCATCATCATGATGGTGATCATTACCGCCTCGGTGTAATAGCCAGGCCACGATTAAGTTAATAATCAGACCAATGGTTGCGATGATTAACATGCCTTGTGATGCGACTTCAGGTGGTGAGCTAAAGCGATCGAACGCTTCGACAATAATCATGCCCGCTATCAGAATTAAGGTTGCACCATTGGCGCCGGCCACTAAAATCTCAAAGCGTTTGTAGCCGAAAGTCTTTTTACTATTGGCCTGCTTCTCACCAATTTTAAAGGCCAACAAAGTAGCCCCTAATGCTGCTGCATCCGATAGCATATGCCCAGCATCAGATAGCAAAGCCAAGCTGTGGGTGAGCAATCCACCAATCGCCTCTACCAGCATAAAGAAAGTAATGAGTAAAAAACAAATCAGCAAAATACGACGCTGTTTACTCATGTCTCTAGCGCTTGGCTCATCGTGAAAGTGAGGTGGATCATGCTCGATGAGCTCATCCTGGGTATGCTTTGGGTCTGAATGATGTGGGGACATAGACGGTGTTACTCTCCATATAAAGCCAAATCTTTAATTGCTATAGAGCAGCAAACTAAAACAATCACATATCAATCTTCAATTATTATCTAACAGCATAGCGCAACCAACAGCCTTAGCCAAACGACTGATGAGTTACTGATGAGCTATAGCTGCTTACCATCCGACTGGATCAATATCTAACGTTAACTTTAAGTACTTAGCTGAGGGCAGCTGCAATACTTGGGGCCACCAGAATCTAAGCAGCTGATGCAAATGAGGACGCTGCTTGGACATCAACAATAGCTGACTGTGAAAGCGACTATTTTTCATCTTCATAGGGGCGTCAATTGGGCCTAAGATGGCCAACTCATGCGCTGGCATAATCGCCAAAGCGTCTTTTAATGCTTGCGTCGCACGCTCTAAGGTTTTAGCCTCACAGCGAATCAAAGCTGCATGAGTATAAGGCGGCAGACCTAACATTTTGCGCTCTTTTAATAACTCTAGCGCAAAAGGATGATAACCATCGCGTACCAGTTTACGCAGTAATGGATTTTCAGGTTGTACGGTTTGTATTAATACCGTACCCGGCTTGCTGCCGCGACCCGCGCGACCTGCTACCTGCACGATCAGCTGTGCCGTATGCTCAGGAGAGCGAAAGTCTGGTGACAAAAAGCCACGATCAGCATTAGGCAGGCATACCAAGGTCACATCAGGGAAGTGATGACCTTTGGCGACCATTTGGGTGCCGACTAATATGGCCGGATCACCGGTTTGAATACGGCGATAAATATCTTCCCAACTGTCTTTGCGACGAGTGGTGTCTCTGTCTATTTGAATAATGGGGTAAGTTTTTTTACTGGTCTGTGGGTTTGAAAACAGTGCATGCAGACTTTCAGTAAGGCGGGTGGTTCCCATACCGATGGCATTTAAATTGACGCTATTACACTCAGGGCAAGAAGTTGGGATAGCTGCCTGCCAGTCACAGTGGTGACACTTAAGATAACTGGGTTGGCGACTGTTGAGTTGACTGTGATGTACTGTCATATGCGCCTCGCAGCGCACACAGTTGGCCTGCCAGCCACAGGCGTCACACAGCAATATAGGTGCATAACCACGGCGATTTAAGAATACTAATACCTGTTCACCGGCATCGAGTGTGCGGCGAATGGCATCAATGGTTGCATCGGTTAAGCCAGTGTTTTGGGTAGTGTGTAAATTAGGTAGCAGTTCAGGCTGCTTGGGTGGCTGTTGCGGCTGACCTGAAAGATGCGTGTCTGAAGTCACAGCACTGGCCGAGTCACTTGATTCGCTTTGATGTGTATCAGACTCACCACTTTGCTTAACCGGCAGATTGCTGTAAGCAGTGGGTGCATCGCGCGCATCGACTAAATGCATTTGTGCAATGGTAGCCGCGCCCGCACGTTCGGTTAAGCTAAGCTCGGTCAGCTTATTGTCTTCAACCAGCTTTAAGTGCTCTAAAGAGGGTGTTGCTGTACCTAATACCACCGGGATACCCAACTGATAGCCACGATATAGTGCAACATCGGAGGCGTGGTAACGCAAGGTGTCTTGCTGCTTATAGGACTGATCATGCGCCTCATCGACCACAATCAAACCTAAATTAGCAAACGGATACAGTACAGAAGATCGCGTACCGATGATGATTTGAGCGCGTCCTTGGCGACAGTCTTCCCAGCCATGCATACGCTGAGTATTGTTTAAATTAGAATGTAGCAGCAGAATATTGGCCGCAAAGCGTTCAGCAAACCGAGCACGGGTCTGAGGGGTTAAGCCAATTTCTGGCACCAATACCAGCACTTGTTTACCGGCTTCTAGTACCGACTGCATCGCCTGTAAATAGACTTCTGTTTTGCCACTGCCAGTAACGCCATTAAGTAAGTAACCGCTATAGACCTGCTGCTCGACACTGTGCAAGATAGCGTCAACCGCATGCGCTTGTTGATCATTTAATTGCAGCGGCATTTTGGCCAGGGTGACAGGTTCAGGGTCTGGCTTGCATTCGACATAGCTTTCAATCAAGCCTTTTTGTTGCAGCTTATTTAAAAATGGGCGCTCCATACCTTGCAGTAGCAACGTATCTTCACTGGCACCTTTGTCACCGTGTAGTTGCAACATTGCAAACTGCTGCTTTTGCTTATGTGCATTGGGAGGAAAGTCGGTATCACTAACGTGCGGCAACACCCGCCAATGTGTTACCAATAAATCCAACGGTTTGCCTTGGCGGATTAAAGTCGGCAGCATCACCGATAGCACGTCTCCAAGTGGATAATGATAGTAGCCGGCAAGCCACCGAGCCAATGACAGCATTTGCTTATCTAAGATGGCAACATCATCAAAAGCCGTTTTAATACTTTTTAGTTTATTAACCGGTACATCGCTGGTGCTGCTATCAATGTGATCAATCACGATGCCGATTAAGCTTTGTCGACCAAAAGGGACTTGCACTCGGCTACCAATTGGCGGTAAGTTCACAGGGGCTGAAGGTTGGGCTGACTCTAGCTGAGACGCTTGGACACCGATAGGCAGGTAATCGAATTCACGATATAAGGGAACGGGTAGGGCGACACGAACAAGCATTGAAAATAATACTCCCTACTAATCCTGCTAAAGACAAACTCGAAAACTTATAATAGATGATGGGCTAAGCCTGATCAGGCTATATTAAAAGCAGCAACTTAGCCTTGGCCGAGTTGCTGCTTTAAAGTTGACGTTCTATTTTTTAAACCAACTAACTGTTTGTATTTATCGATTTATATTTATCGATTCTGCATTAACTCATGCTAGGTTTAACAGAATCAAACAGATTAGTCTTCAATAAATAAAATAGACTCAATTTCAACAACGCCGCCTTTTGGTAAAGCAGCAACCTGTACGGCAGCACGTGCAGGGTAAGGCTCTGATAAACGCTCAGCAAAGATAGCATTTAGTGCTGCAAAGTCGTTTAAGTCTGTCAATGAAACATTGAACTTAACCACATCGCTTAGCTTACCGCCGGCTTCTTCACAAATGGCTTCAATATTGTCCATAACCAGTGCTGCTTGAGCTTCAAAACCTTCAGCTAATTCCATGGTCTCAGGATCAAAGCCTAGCTGACCTGAAATATAAACCAAGCTGCCACCCACCGAAGGGATTTTAACGGCTTGTGAATAAGCACCGACTGCGGCAGGGGCTTTATCTGTATGAATGGTTTGACGTGTCATAGTAAATTCCTTTGTATTATCGCAAGTTTATTATGCTGTTATAAGCGGTAAAGGCGTCTGATACTACCAAAACCGACGTGTGGGCGCAGTGCTTCAATACCTTCAAGCACATGGCTACGGCTGCGTACAATGACATGAATGATGGTGGAGTCTGAGCGAATATCCACTTTTTCGATGCCAATACTAAGCTGTCGTAGAGTATATAGTACATGAGAAACTTGTTCATCATTTAACGCCAGATTAATTTTCAAATAGGCGGTAAAGTGAGGGCGATCGCTAGGGTGTTCGATATGCTTTTCAATCTCTTCTTCGCTATACCAATCTAGCTGCACCAGCTCGTAGGGTTTCTCAGCATATTTATTAATGATCGAGTAACAGCGGTGACGATGTAGCACCAGACCATGCATGGTTAAGTGACCGATAATTGGATCACCGAAGATAGGACGGCAACAACCAGCAAAGTGTACTTCCACACCATTGGCATTAGATAACAGCTGATTAGGACGGTTAAAGCCAGTCTTATGTGCTTGCTGATGCGATTTGGTCACATCATCACTAAATAAGCGAGACACTACCAACTGTGGCAATAGCGCGCCAGCACTCATTCTTTGATACAGATCCTGTTTGCTGCTCACATTTTGCCACTGTAACAAGTCTTCCCAGTCTTCTTGGGTGACATCCTTGATAGACTTACCATAAGTCTGTAACGCACGGTCTAACGCTTGCTTGCCATGCTGCTGTTGCTCTTCTTCAGGCAAACTACTAAACCAACGTTTTAACGTACGCTGCGCTTTACTGGTCACTACGATACCTAGCCACTCTGCTTTTGGCTTGGCATCTTTATCTACTTCGATTTCAACTTTTTGGCCGGCTTGTAATACAGAACCCAGTTTGGCGTTATGACCATTAATTTTTGCGCCGGTTGCAATATTGCCCACTTTAGGACCGACGGCATAAGCAAAGTCTAACGCTGTCGCTCCTCTAGGCAGCTCATAAGCACGTCCTTTAGGACTATAGCAGACAATTTTTCGGCTATTTAAATATGAGATCAGCTCGTCAATGGTTTCCACCATATCGTCATAATTATCTGCATTTTTATCGACTGCGTCGACGTTGCTGTCTGAGTTTTTGTCTTCGTCTTGCTTGGTATCAATCAGCTCTTTCATATTACGTAAAGAGGCTTTAATAACAGAGCGACTCAGATCAGAAGCTTGCTCCGCACCAATCACACCTAAGCGTGCCGCTGCCTGCATTTTACGGGTCAGTAAGGTGACCTTAATGGTATCGTTATCACGAATATAAGTCAGCGTTAACGACTGGTTGCCACCAGGAAGCGGATGACGAATGTTGTCTTCAATTAAATTATTCGGAATACGGTATTTTTTAATCAAGTAATCAGCCAGAGAATCACAGTCCTCAATGGTATTGGTGACGATTTCAAACGCATAGTGGCGCAGTAAATCTTCCATTTCACCACGGTTACGGAAGAACTGACGGTACATAATTACTTGATTGTCGAGCACGCGCACATGGCCAGATATGGCATGTTTATCGAGTACATAATTGAGGTATTGCTGAATGGCTTCTTTTTGATATTTACGCCCCAAGCCGTGCTGTAACAGCTTGTCCGACATTTTGGTATACATCACTGGATCTAGGTTGCGATAACACAAGATTTCCATATAGTCAGCGATATCGTTAAGCCCCATTAGGCGGGCAAAGGGCACATAAAACTGCAAGGTCTCTGATGCGGTTGCACGCTGCTTCTCAGGACGCACCGAATCCAATGTAGACATGTTGTGTAGACGGTCAGCCAATTTGATAATCAGTACGCGTGGATCATCTAAAGTTGCGGACATAATCTTATGGAAAGTTGCCGCTTTATTTTGTTGTTTGTTGTGATTAGATGATTTTAGCTTGGTTACCCCGTCGACTAGGCGAGCAACAGTAATGCCGTAACGCTCAGAGATTTGCTCAGAGGTTACTTCTGTGTCTTCAACGGTATCGTGCAAAATAGCAGCAATGATCGAATCACGGTCTAGTCTGAATCCGGCTAAGATTTCAGCCACAGCAATCGGGTGAGTGATATAAGGCTCACCAGATTTGCGCTTGTCTTTAATATGCGCTTTGTCACCAAAGGCGCAGGCATCAAGTATATCTTGTTTTTCGGTATCGGTTAAATAAGCCACTGCACGCATAAGATTGCGCTGAGATTCATCAACCAAGTGGTGACTCAGCTTGGGCAGCTTTTGCATATAAGAGGTTTGATTGACATGATCATCTGTAACTATCCCCTAAAATAACACAGCTCAAACGTAGAATTTCTTATAAAATACCCATAAGGAGTTTTAATATGAGCAAACGAATGACTGAGACCCAAATAGTATCCATTTTAAAAGAAGCAGAAGCAGGAATACCTGCTAAAGAGCTGTGCCGTAAGTACGGAATTGCTAATTCGACTTTCTATAAATGGCGTTCCAAGTATGGAGGCATGGAAGCCTCTGATGTTAAGCGACTAAAAGAGCTTGAAGAAGAAAACCGTAGGCTTAAACAGATGTATGCTGATTTAAGCCTCAAAGCGCAAATGCAGGAAGATATCATAAAAAAGCTATAGCGCCTGCTTGTGAGCGCAAAGTCTGGGCTCAAGAATTGCAGGCGCAGTATGGTGTCAGTATTGCATCGAGCTGTCAGGTGGTCTGTATGAGTCGAACCGCTTATTACTATAAGCCTAAGCTATCTGATGATAGTGAGATTATTGATGTCTTAAATGAACTAACAGATAAGCACAATCGTTGGGGTTTCCCAAAGTGTTTTAAGCGTATACGCAAGCTTGGCTATTCATGGAATCATAAACGAGTACACCGTGTTTATAAAGCTTTAAACTTAAACCTACGCCGTAAGTCTAAAAGACGGCTACCAACACGTAACCCCCAGCCGTTAAGTGTGCCAAACGCATTGGGTCATACTTGGTCTATGGACTTTATGAGCGATAAGCTGCACAATAATATTCGCTTTCGAACCTTTAATGTGATTGATGATTACAACCGCGAAATACTCGGCATTGATATTGGTACCAGCATTCCCTCACTCCGAGTGATTCGCTACCTTGACCAGTTAGCCGAGTGGCATGGTTATCCTAAGCAAATTCGTGTGGATAATGGTAGTGAGTTCACCTCTAAAGTGTTTACTGATTGGGCAACGGCTCACGGTATCTATATTGACTATATTGAGCCTGGCTGTCCTTATCAGAATGCTTATATTGAACGGTTTAATCGTAGTTACCGCAATGAGGTTTTGGATTGTTATTTATTCAATGATTTAAATGAAGTCAGTCAACTGACTGAGGAGTGGATCACGGTTTATAACACCGAAAGACCCCATGATTCACTTAATGATATGACACCTGCCCAGTATAGACAGGTGGCTTAATTATTCTACGATGATGTTGTGTTAAGAATGGGGTATTTACACATCTTCATCAGAATTAGGCAGATCGATATCAGCACTAATAATAGGATCTATGATGTTCTCATCATTGGCAATGTTATTAATGACATGACCGTCAATATCAGTATTCAAATTTTTTATCATATCCGTTTTAGAGTCTGATGCGTTAGTGCTAGCCTGAGTGATGGGCTTGGAATCAGTTTTGGGGACTGTCATAGTATTCATCCTTCAGGTAAGCGGCAGTTAAATTAAAACAATCAATAACTATCTTTCTTTTAGAGCCTGTTTTTTTAAGGCTATTTTCAATCGTTTAATACAATATATTATATAGGGTTGTATTTATATCAATTAAAGTAAAAAGTACAGCTAACCTCTTAATTAATCGTAAAAACAGCGTGCTGTCAACAGTATAAATAGCATAAAGCGTTAAATAAATCATTGCCTGCGTTAAAAAAGCCGCTAAGTTTATCAAAAGCTGTGGGAAATGACAGCCTTATAAATGATATTAAACCTATTAAATATAGGATTTTAAATGAATAATATTAAAAAATTATCTGATAAAAACACAAAGCGATAACAAAATACAGCAATGAAAAATTAAGGCGATAAAAAAACCACGATAGGCGAGTGCGCATCGTGGTTTTTTAATATCTAAAACAGTAGGCTGTTTAGAATCCTTGACCGTTACTTAAAGCCATGTCTAATGAGTTGGTCGCAAAATGATGATCAGGCTGGTCTAAAATATCTTTAGTGACCAGACCGGCGGCAATCTCACGTAACGCCAAAACAGTGGGTTTGTCATTGTCCACATCAACCAATGGCTCAGCGATGCCCTTTGCTAATTGGTGGGCGCGCTTACTGGCAACCAGTACCAGCTCAAAGCGATTGTCTACTGCATGTAAGCAGTCTTCTACAGTTACACGTGCCATAACGTCCTCTTGTTTATCACAACTTGGTGATAGGTGTTCATGTGAATATTAATTGACCATTATAGCAAATATTCGCTATTAAGTGGTGAACTTTTGTTTATTTGCAGCCAGTAAGCCTTGGTGCTATCGCTAATCGTTAAAGCTAGTCTTTAATAAGGTCAGCAATGGTTTCGCCATAGCGTGCTTTTTGACGCTCAGTGGTTTGACGTTTTGCGACGATAATGGCTTTAAGCTCACTCAGTGCTGCCTCAAAGTGGTCATTAATCACCACATAATCAAAGTGTACATACTGCTTCATCTCGGTAACCGAACCTGCCAGACGTTTTTCAATCACTTCTTGTGAGTCTTGACCACGAGAAGATAGGCGCTGACGTAATGTGGCCTTACTTGGCGGTAGAATGAAAATCATAGTGACATCATCATAGCGCTCTTTAACTTGCAGGGCGCCTTGCCAATCGATTTCCAAAATCACATCGATACCAGAGTCTAGCTGTTGGTTGACGCTTTTTTCAGAGGTGCCATAGTAATTATCAAACACTTTGGCATGTTCCAAGAACTCACCGGCCTCAATACCTTCAATAAAAGCATCCGGATTTGTAAAATGATAATGTTGTCCATCGATTTCACCTGGACGGGGATCACGCGTGGTGTGCGATACGCTCACCGCTAAGTCGTTAGTGGTTGCAATCAACTGTTTGACCAGTGAGGTTTTTCCGGTACCGGAAGCGGCGGTAATAATAAAAAGTGATCCTTTCATATTTGCTGTCTCTTATATAGTGGTTAATCGTAGGAATAATAGGAGGGTAGTTCGCCTGAACTTGTCACTTAGTAGTAGGGTTATACATTTTATTAGGGTCAACCATTGGATTATTAGTCTTGCTCTTTTTTCATCTAACCTTTATAGATGGATGACCCATAACAACCATTCAAAATAGCGATTATGAAAAATAGATGTTTATTTTTACAAAATCATGCTCGCCCTGCCTGCTATTTTAGCGGATATGTTATAGTAATCACAAAACCAAAATGGCTTTTAAAAATAGCTGTTAAACCAAATCGCTTTTAACGATAGATTAAACCGTAAGCTGACAGGGTTACGGTTAAAGTGAATTGTTTGTGAGTTCTCTATCGGGCTAAGTGGATTGATTGAGTTATAAGCCATATTCTATTTCTCTGATTATCTATTGTGAAGAACTGTTATGCAAATTTATCTTGCGAATCCACGTGGGTTTTGTGCTGGCGTTGACCGTGCTATTGCTATTGTTAATGAAGCTTTATTACGCTTCGAGCCGCCTATTTATGTTCGTCATGAAGTCGTACACAATAAATTTGTGGTGTCGGACTTGGCCAACCGTGGCGCAGTATTCGTAGAAGATCTGGATGAAGTGCCAGATGGCTCTATCGTTATTTTCTCAGCGCATGGTGTATCAAAGGCGGTGGAAGATGAAGCTCAGCGCCGTGATTTGACCGTGTTCGATGCGACCTGTCCGTTAGTGACCAAGGTTCATATTGAAGTGGCAAAGTTTGCTCGTGAAAAAATGGACGCGGTACTCATTGGTCACCAAGGTCATCCTGAAGTTGAGGGTACGATGGGGCGTTTTAGTGCTCAATATGGTGGTGAGATTCATCTTGTTGAAAACGAAGCCGATGTTGAAAAGCTGCAAGTGAATGATCCTAATCGCTTGGCATTTGTCACCCAGACAACTTTATCAATGGATGACACGGCGCTAGTGATTGATGCACTGCGTAAGCGTTTTCCTAATATCCAAGGCCCACGCAAAGATGACATTTGTTATGCCACCCAAAACCGCCAAGATGCGGTAAAAGATTTGGCAGAACGTTGTGAAGTGGTGCTGGTTGTGGGCTCACCTAACTCATCAAACTCAAACCGTTTGCGTGAGCTAGCAGAGCGTATGAACTGCCGCGCTTATTTAATTGATAATGCTGGCGAGATGCAGCAGCAATGGTTTGAAGGTGTGAGTACCGTGGGTGTCACCGCTGGTGCTTCAGCGCCTGAAGTTTTGATACAAGAGGTATTAAACCAATTGCAAGAGTGGGGCGGTGAAATGCCAGATGAGCTTAAAGGTATTGAGGAGAATGTTACCTTTAGCTTACCCAAAGAGCTGCGCATTCCCGTAAAGCAAGTGCAGCCTTAACAGAGCAGTTTTAATAAATCATTAAATAAGCACAAGCAGATACTGTTCTAAGCGCGCAACAGGCAATCATGGCTAAGCCATAGGCCTGTTGTGCTTTGCGCTAAGGTCTAAAGTCGCCTGCGCTTAGAGTAAGTGTATTCAAGTAAAAGCTATCTATTAATAATAAAATATAGAAAAAGCATCTCTAAAAAAATAATAGGATTAAATAAATTAAGGATGATTTATGACCTCATATTATCAATGTATTGAACGCAGCTATACCGAAGACGGCAGCTGTATTGCTCAGTATCAGCCGACCGAACATGCTCAAGGCGCTTGGAATGACCATGAACAACATATGGCGCCAGCCACAGGTATTTTGGCTCATGAGCTAACCCTATTCTCACCGAAGCCAAATCTGCGTATGGCACGTTTGAGCCTTGATATCTTAGGACTCATCCCGTTAGAGCCATTCACCATTACCACTTGTATCATCCGTCCTGGTCGAACCATTGAATTGGTTGAAGCAGTCATGAGTCATGGCGGTCGAGACTGTATTATTGCCCGTGCTTGGCGACTGCTTACCCAAGATTCTAGCGATGTCGCTGGCCTTGAGGATGTGACGTTGAGCCAAGCGCCTGAATCGCTACCAGCGTGGGAAGGCATGAAAGTATGGCCAGGCGGCTTTATTAAGAGTATATCTGTGGTTGCTGATCCGAAACGTCGTCCTGGTAAAGGGGTCGTTTGGATTAGTTCTGATTTGGATATGGTAGAAGCTGAGAATACCACAGACTTAGTGCGTATCATGGGATTGGTCGATACTGCTAATGGTGTGGTGCCACGTAGTGCGGTTGCAATGTCTGAGATGTCGTGGGGATTTCCTAATACAGATCTGCAAATTCATATGCACCGCCTGCCACAAGGCAAGTGGTTGGGTATTGAGGCAGTTCAGCAATATGGCAAGGATGGCATTGGGCTAACCAGTGCTATTTTGCATGATACCAAAGGACCCTTTGGTCGCAGTGAGCAGATTTTGACATTACGACCTATGTCCTAGGCAATAAAAGCGCTTCAGCTTTGGGATAATCAGTACTTATTGAGCCATTTGAGTCATACAAAAAAAACACCAGCGTAAAGCTGGTGTTTTTTTATTGGCTATCAATTGTATTGGCTATTAATTGTTGGCTTCAAATAGGCAACCACATGATATTAAGACTTATCACGAACCAGTTTAAAGTTTAAAAACTCAGTGATACCTAAGCGGCCAAGCTCACGACCAAATCCTGAGCGCTTTACGCCACCAAATGGGGTATTTGCTTCGCTACCTGATGAGGCATTAATAGTCACCATGCCTACTTCAAGCTCATTTGACAGTCTTTCTGCCAGATCTTCACTTGAGGTATGAATTGATGCACCCAAACCAAAAGGTACGTCATTGGCCAAAGCAATGGCATCTTCAACACTGGCAACTTTATAGATGACGGCAACCGGACCAAACAGCTCTTGCTGATAGATTTCCATATCGCTAGTCACATCAGTTAATACCGCAGGCTTGAACCAAGCGCCGGGTTTCTCTGCGTCATATCCGCCTTCAACCAGAACCGTGGCACCAGCATCAACAGCGCTACTAAGCTGCTTTTGTAAATTTTCAGCGGCACTAATCGAAGATAGTGGACCCATTCTAGTGTTCTTTTGCATTGGGTCGCCAAGACTAATTTGTTTGACTGCATTGGTAAATTTATCCACAAAGCGATCATAAATAGAGTCTAAGATAATCAGGCGTTTGGCTGCGTTACAGGCTTGACCAGCGTTATCAAAGCGGCCATCAATGGCATGTTCGACAGCGCTGTCCAAATCTGCGTCTTCTAACACAATAAATGGGTCTGAGCCGCCTAATTCAAGCACCACCTTTTTGAGAGCGCTGCTAGCAATTTGAGCAACTACTTGTCCAGCCTTTTCTGAACCGGTCAGAGAAACACCCTGAATGCGAGAGTCTCTAATGATGTCAGCTGCTTGATCATTAGTGGCGAAAATATTGTTGTAAACACCCTGTGGTAAGCCGGCTTCAAGAAACAATTTTTCAATGGCTTCAGCAGTCTCAGGGCATTGAGGGGCATGTTTTAGAACTAGGGTATTACCAGCCATAAAGTTAGGCGCAGCAAAGCGAGCGACCTGATAGTGCGGGTAGTTCCAAGGCATAATACCAAATAACGCGCCGATAGGATGTTTTTCAACCCGAGCTTTACCGCTATCAACATCAATGGTGTCAGGCTCTAATAACGAAGGGGCGGTATCAGCATAATATCTAAATATCTCAGCCACAAAAGACAGTTCACCTTTCGACTGTGCTATGGGTTTGCCCATTTCACGTGTAACGATGGCCGCTAACTCATCAATTTTTTCTTCGTATTTATCAGCGATACGATGTAGTAATTGACTGCGCTGTTCAATAGAGGTTGTTTTCCAGTCTTTATAAGCGCTATGTGCTTGCTGCACCGCTTGCTCAATATCCTGCTCAGTGGCTATTGGATAGGTCTTTTCGACAACACCCGTCGCTGGGTTGGTGACTTTATAAATGCTTTCAGTACTCATAAGAGAAATCCTTATCTTATTATTTATGTGTTGAGTGGTTAGGTTTATTGTAGGGTAGAGTCCGATCACATATAAGTAGATTTATGTCAGAACATCGCGTAAGTTTTTATCAGGTCAGTGTCACTTGGTTAGTATGTGTTGGTTTTGTTTATATTTGGCTGAGAATTTTTAACTTAAGCTTTTAACTGACAGCCTTTCAATTGTCAGTTATTCGCTATTAGCCAGTTATTTGTTATTAATAGTTTATTTAATAGCTTAAGTTAATAGCCTAAGCCATCATTATTCCCAAAGCAATGAAGCTAGCGATGGCCAATACTGCACCTAATAAAGCATAAGGAAACTGAGTGAACGCGTGCTGCATAGGGCTACATCCTGCGCCTTGTGCCGCCAATAACGATGAGTCACTGAAGAAACAAGCATGGCTGCCAAATGAAGAGGCTGATAATAAGGCACCGATTACCAATGGTGTACTAACGCCAAGTGCACCGGCAACTGGGAATACAATCGGCATGGCTAATACATACAGTCCCCAGCTTGATGAAGTGGCAAAGGTTAAAAATGCCATGACAACGAAAATAACCGCAGGGAATGTCGATAGAGTCATGAACGGGGTGATGGCTTCAATGATATAGGTGGTCATGCCCAGTTCATCATTAATTGCCTTTAAGAAGAATCCGCCAATAACCGTTGAAAGAGGATACAGCATCACTTTAAAGCCATTAAAGATAGATTCAATTTGAGTCTCAAAGCTTAATAACCCTTGTACCCAGTATAGAATCACTGTAATAAATAGAGTTAATAGGGCACCTTTTAACAAGTCAACCTCAAAGTAAATGGTTGATGTTATAAGCAGAATCATTGGAATAGCAAAGTTAATGATGTTTGCTTTAAATGACAGTTTGCGCTTGGCTTTGACGTTAGAAACTAAGTCTTGATCCATAAAGTTTGGTGGGATTGGCTCACCGGCTTTGGCACGTGCTTCAGCCTTTTTCATTGGACCCCAGTCGCCTAACACACCGAACGCGACTAAGAATACAATCAACATGGCAAACCAAGCATACGCCATAAAAGGAATGGCGCTGATGTACAAGCTCATACCGCCACCATCAGCGGCGACACCGTTTTCTTCTAGCAAACCGGCAAAGTATACTGCCCAGGTTGAGATAGGGACGATGACACACATTGGTGCCGCAGTAGAGTCAACAATATAGGCCAGTTTCTCACGCGAAACGCCGTAGTGGTCGGTTAGCTTTTTAACCGAAGTAGAAACCGCCAAACAGTTTAAATAATCATCAATGAATACGATTACCCCAAGTACTGCTGTGGCGACCAGTGAATGGCGACGAGACTTGATGATGTCTTTTAGCCAATCGCTAAAGCCGTTTAGACAGCCACTGGATTCTAAAAGTTGGATCAATCCGCCCATGAAACCACAGACTAAGATAATCCAAATAATGGTTTCATTGCCTAAAACCGCAGAGATGTTATTCGCAAAAGGTTCGACCAGATCGAAGGGGTTTAACATGACCAGACCTGCGATACAGCCTGCCATCATAGATTCAAAAGGACGGCGTGAGACAACAGCGGTGATTAAAACCAATAATGTGGGTAATAAAGAGTAAAGCCCCCAATCGCCTGAGTCGCGATGAAAATGCGATAAGATGGCAAATGCTGCATAGATACAAACACCGGCGAGTAAAGTAAGAAACATCCGTTTGTTTTCAAAATAGCCTGTTACGGCATCGCTTAACTTCATGTTCATTGAATACATTCCTTGTATATTACTGAGTGCTTACAGCGCCTAAATGTTTGCGACATTTGCTCCAGATTGTCTATATAGCACGTCAGCTTGTGGTTTTTACACAGCACTCATGACCTAAGAGGTACCTAACGCATATCCTTTGCATTAGAGGTAACAGGACTGAGTTTGATCCACTCACTCAGTCCGCCTGTAATGACAGTTACAACAATGACAGTTACAACACCTCACATCTCATCTGATAGCATTTGAGATTTATCATAAGCTTATCGCTGATAAATTATAGTCCGGTCATATCTTTTAACGCATACCACCACGAGCCCATCACCGAATAAGGCACACGCAATGCGCGTCCACCAGGGAAGGGTATCCATGGCACCTTGGCAAAGACGTCAAATTCTTTGGTGTCACCGTTGATTGCATCAGCCAAAATCTGCCCAAACAGGTGAGAGCCTGTTACCCCGTGACCGCTATAGCCATGAGCGAATAAAACTCTATCGTGTAGTTTACCCATTTGTGGTACACGCGAGAATGACAGTGCAAAGTTACCACTCCAGGCATATTCAATTTTAGCGTCTCTTAGTTGTGGGAAAATCTTGTTCATATTCGGGCGAATTTTTGCCTCAATATCGGCAGGATCTTGTCCGCCATACACCGTACCGCCGCCAAATAACATGCGTTTGTCAGCAGACAGACGGTAGTAGTCTAAAATGTAGCGCACATCTTCAACACATACATCACTTGGAATCAGCTCATCGGCTAAGCTGCCCAGTGGTTCAGTGGCGATGATTTGAGTAGATACTGGCATGATGCGATCCGTCAGCTTCGGAATAACTTTGTTCAAATAAGCATTGCCGCACAATACAACCTTTTCACATGTCACCGTGCCAAACTCGGTAATAACTTTTGCGCTGGCATCGTCATATTCGATATCGACTACCAATGTGTTTTCATAAATAGTGCCGCCGTTGCTTTCAATGGCAGCCGCTTCGCCTAATGCGAGATTGAGTGGATGAATGTGACCGCCGGAATGGTCAATCATACCGCCCACATAAGCATCAGTATTGACATACTGCTGAATGGCTTGTTTATCCAGAATCTCACGGTCATGCATACCGTGGCTTTCCCACAAGGCATGCGTCTCGATCAAGTCTTTCATTTGGCTGTTATTGAACGCAGCGAAGATGTTTTTTTCTTTTAGATCGCACTGAATATCGTAGTCTGCGATAAAGCGTCTAATGATTTTATTGCCACGAGTCACCAGCTGACCGACAAAATCGGCGGTCTGGTCGCCATAGGATTTTTTAATCTTCTGTAAACTGGCATTTAGCCCGTTTACGATTTGACCGCCATTACGCCCCGATGCGCCCCAGCCAATCTGAGCGCCTTCAAGTAGCACAACATCATGTTGGGTTTCGGTCAGATGTAGAGCGGTTGATAAGCCACTATAACCGCCGCCGACGATACAAATTTCACAGGTGATGTCGTCTTTTAGGGTAGGACGATCAGGTTTTTGATTACGACTCGCAGCATAGTAGCTATCCGGATACTGTCCATGATCTGAGTAGTGAGGAATATTACGTTTGTTGTTAGTAGTCATCATTAAACATCCTGTAAGTAGGTAATATATTCAAGATTGGTCACTTGCATCGCAAAGCGTTTGGCTTCTTGTTTTTTGACGTCAATTAAAAGGTCAATCATCTGCATTGGGAATAACTCTTCGATGACATCGCTGTTTTCGAATTCACGGATGGCAGAGAACCAATCCATAGGCAAGGTGACTAAGCTGTCTTTATCGTAGGTAATATTGTTGACAGGCTCTGGCGCTTCCAGTTTATTTTCAATACCGTATAGCATGCCGGCAAGTACCGCACTACACACTAAGTAAGGGTTGGCATCGGCACCAGAGACACGGTGTTCGATACGGCGTGCTTTGTTGTCGCCACCTGGGATACGTACCGCTGCTGTTCGGTTTTCATAACCCCATGACACATTGTTTGGCGCCAATGTGCCAGGGATATAGCGGCGATATGAGTTGACGTGTGGGGCAAATAACAAGGTGCAGTCTGACATAGTTGCTAGTAGACCCGCCACAGCATGTCTTAGCATCTCCGATCCTTCCTCAGTGCCATTATCAAAAACGTTATTGCCGTCTTTGTCTAATAAACTACAATGCACATGGAATCCACTACCAGATTGAGTGCCATATGGTTTCGCCATAAACGTCGCCGTTAGGCCACGATTGGCAGCCACAGATTTAACGATTTGTTTGAATAAAACGGCATCGTCAGCTGCTTTTAAGGGGTCGTCAACATGCAGTAAGTTAATTTCAAACTGACCACAGCCATTTTCTGCGAGCGCCGCATCGACAGGAATGTTGAGCTTACGACATTCGTCATAGACCTCATCTAAAAATTCGTCAAACTGGAACAGATCGTTGATGCTTAGAATGGATGTCTTGTTGAGTCGCAACCCATTTTTTGGACGAATAGGAGGCTTAGGTGTTTTACCTTCAGTGTAATCGACTAGGTAAAATTCAAGTTCAGTTGCCATCACAGGCGTTAGGCCCAGCTCTTTAAACTTTTGACTGATATAAGAAAGAACGTGACGGGCATCACCGTAATACGGCTGGTTGTCTTCGTCATATAACCAAACTGGCAGTAGTGAAGAGGGCTGGCTGGTATTGATGAGCTTGAAAGAGTCGCGACCTGTAGGTACAGCGATTGCATCGATATCACCATTGGACTGTGATGACTCGATGACATCAGCACCCCAGATATCGACACCTAGAATAGACAGTGGTAGTCGAACCCCTTCTTCTTCTGCTTTTGCCATTTGATTGAAGGGAATACGTTTGCCACGCATGATACCGTTGATATCACAGGCAGCGATATAGACGTATTCAATTTGTTTGCTAGGAATGGCGGGGTCTATACTCTCTACGCCATTTGCGGTTTGAGTATAAGAAGTGTGTTCTGAATGAGCATTGCTAGTGTTAACTTTAGTTTGCATTGGTACACATCCTTGTGATGACTTCTTGAGCTAAGAAGTTGAATAATAAACAGCAGGTCGCTTTAGCTTCCTTACTAAAGCTGCCTGACTTAATCCCTATGATTTAATATAGGGGTGAAATATATAGTTGTCAAATACTAAGTTAAAATATTTTCAATGGGGTTTATATAATTCAATAGGCTGAATTTAACCCGTAATGAAATATATAGTTTACATAATGCTATTTCAGTGCTAATTTTAGACTAGATGACATGGCATGGTTTTATAAAGACTGTGTGCCCACTCCACTGGAAGGAAAGTGTTGGCTCAAAAGTGAGCCAAATGTCATTGTGGGGAGCTACCGCTCAGATAGCTAATACCTCGACAATCAATCATTAAAATTTCATGTGCAATAAGGATGTTCGTATGACAATCTCTAAGCCAATTATCGGCATAGTTTGCTGCCAAAAAACCGTTGATAAGCAGCCCACTCAGGCAGTGTATGACAAGTATGTTCAAGCCATTCAACATCACGGCGGTGCGCCAGTGTTACTGCCACATGCACTGGTAGAGGATGACAGTTTTCATACTGTGCTATCGATGGTCGATGGTATTTTGTTAACCGGAAGCTATAGTAATGTGGCGCCAGAGCGCTATGGGGCAACCCACGAAGAGCTGAAAAAAGATCTCACTCGAGATGCGCTAACCTTTAAGCTGCTAGAGTATGCAGAGACCAATCAGGTCCCTTTATTGGCCATTTGCCGAGGTCTGCAAGAAATGAATGTCTATTTTGGCGGAACGCTGCACCCAGATTGGCGCGAGGTTGAAGGCTTCTATGAGCAACACTTAGAAGACGGCAATGCACCAATGGAAGTACAGTATCAGCCGGTCCATGATGTTATTATCCAGTCTGGCGGTCATTTGTCAGCATTTAACACTCAGTGGAAGGTAAATTCTCTGCATAAGCAGTGTATTAATCAAGTGGGCGAGGGGCTACTGGTAGAGGCGACTGCGCCCGATACGTTGATTGAGGCCATTAGTTTGCCGACGCATCCTTATTTATTAGGGGTTCAGTGGCATCCAGAAGCTGACTATAATAATGACGAGATGTCTAAGTATTTATTTTCAGGATTTATTAATCATGCAAAACAAGCCAAGGGACGAGACTAATCAAGTGGAGATTCAGGAAACACCTAAGCAGCGTGCTGATGAGATGATTGGAGATAAGATCAATCAATTAAGATTGTCCAAAGGATTCTCACAGCGTAAGCTTGCTAAGCTTGCGGGTCTGACAAATACCGCCATTAGCTCTATTGAGCGCAATAAGGTGAGTCCTGCGGTGAATACCTTGGCTGCTATTTTAGAGGTGCTGGGTTCCGATTTAAATACATTCTTTAGCGAGGATTGGGGTAAAACCAAAGCTCAGGTTGTGGTGTCGCCACAGGACTTAGTTGAGCTGAGTGATCCAAGCAAAAATGGCGTGTCGTTAAAGCAAGTTTATAACTTTGCCCCCACTAGAAATCTAGGCTTCTTAATTGAAACCTATCAGCCAAACAGCTCAACCGAAGAGAAAATTACACACGAAGGTGAGGAGATAGGAACAGTCATTGAAGGTAAGATACTGATTCATATCAATAAGATGTCGTACTTGCTTAATGAGGGCGACAGTTATGTGATTGATACCAGTCAACCGCATACCTTTATTAACCCTACCTCTGAGGTTGCGCGTATTATTAGTGCCCATACCCCAGCAACTTATTAACGGGTTTTTATTTCTTAAATCAAATTTACACTTAATTCAAATATTGAGCCGGTCAGCTTTGATCGGCTTTTTTATTGTTGTATTAAACCAAGCTCATTAAACAAAATACAGTGCTAATTAGATGCAATTTGCTTGAAAAACACACCCAGTGCCCCTATTAGTTAGTTAACCAAAAATAGTTAATCAAACAGTCATGTCCAAATTTGATGAATATGATCAATAGACCTTAACATTACGGAAAATAAAAGAGGAATTCTATGAGCGAAAACACCCAAGCCACACAGCACGTATTTGAAGCTGAAGTTGCCCAGCTATTGCACTTAGTGACTCACTCACTGTATTCAAACTCAGATATCTTTGTACGTGAGCTGGTCTCAAACGCATCGGATGCTTGTGACAAATTGCGCTTTGAAGCGACTGGCGATGACAGCCTTTATGAAGACGATGCTGAGTTAAAAGTTCGTATTGATATCGATACAGACGCCAAAACCATTACCTTTATCGACAACGGTATTGGTATGAATGAAGCAGATACCATCGAAAACTTAGGTACCATTGCCAAATCAGGCACCAAGGCATTCCTAGAACAGCTGTCTGAATCACAAAAACAAGATGGTCAGTTAATCGGTCAATTTGGTGTGGGTTTTTACTCAGGCTTTATTGTAGCGGATACTATCACTGTTGAATCACGTAAAGCGGGCGAGCCTGCTAATCAAGGCGTACGCTGGGTATCTGATGGCACCGGTAAATTCACTACCGAAACCATCACCAAAGACAGCCGTGGTACTTCTATAACGCTACATCTAAAAGAAGAGTTCACCGAAGGTGAAGATAACTATCTTGATCGCAATAAGCTAAAAGGCTTGGTCAATAAATACTCTGACCACATCAGCTTACCGATTCAAATGCGTAAAGAAGTGTGGCAAGAAGATGTGAAGGAAGAGGGCGACGACAGCGATGCACCAGCCGGTGGCGAAATGGTAGTCACTGACGAGTGGGAAACCATTAACAAAGCCAGCGCGCTTTGGACCCGTTCAACCTCTGAAATAGAAGACGAAGAATACGTCGACTTTTATAAAAACATCAGCTATGACTTCGAAGATCCATTAGCATGGACGCATAACCGTGTCGAAGGCCGTGTGCAATATACACAGCTGTTATATATCCCGAAAAAGGCACCGTTTGATTTATACGCACGCGAGCAGCAGCATGGTCTGAAGCTATACGTGAAACGTGTGTTTATCATGGATGACGCTGAGCAGTTATTACCAATGTATCTGCGTTTTGTGAAAGGTGTGATTGATTCGCAAGACCTGCCATTAAACGTAAGCCGTGAGATTCTACAAGAATCACGAGATGTAAAATCTATCCGTGATGGTAACGCGCGCCGTGTGTTAACACTACTAGCTAGCCTTGCCAACAGCGAAGATGCAGACAAGCAAGAGAAGTTCAAACAGTTCTATAGCGAATTTGGTGATGTGATCAAAGAAGGTCTTGGCGAAGACATGACCAACCAAGAGCGCATCGCAAAATTGCTACGTTACACGACCAGTACTACTGACGGATTAGAAACTGGCTTTGCTGACTATAAAGAGCGCATGAAAGACGGTCAAAAAGCCATCTACTATCTAACCGCTGAAAACTTAGCAGCGGCCAAAAACAGCCCACAACTGGAGTTGTTTAAGAAAAAAGGCATCGAAGTTATCTTGATGACCAGCCGTGTCGATGAGTGGGCGATGAACTTCCTAACTCAGTTTGACGGTACGCCACTACAAAACATCGCTAAAGGTGCGGTAGACTTAGGTGATCTGCAAGACGAAGCGGAAAAAGAAGAAGTCAAAAAAGCAGAAGAGAGCTTAAAGCCAGTGGTTGATAAGTTAAAAACAACCTTAGGCGGCCGTGCCAAAGACGTACGTGTGTCTAACCGCTTGGTCGATAGCCCTGCAATTTTGGTCACCCCAGAAGGTGAGCTGTCACCACAAATGATTCAAATGCTTAAGCAAATGGGTCAAGAAGTGCCAGAAACTCAGCCTATCTTGGAGGTCAATCCAACGCACCCATTGATTCAAAAGCTTGAATCAAGCGATCAGTTTGATGACTTGGCGCAAGTTATCTTTGACCAAGCCTTATTGGCAGATGGCGGTCAGTTAGATGACCCTGCAGCGTACCTAAAACGCGTCAATGACTTATTAATGAAGTAGCAGCTTAATAGCGTTACTTTAAATAAGACAAATAAAAAGGACTCAGATAATCTGGGTCCTTTTTTTTTATACATAAATAATAGACGCGTAAACACAAAATAGCTTTAATTGACTGAAACAGTCATAATATTAGTAACAATAATAAATCATCTACTTAAAAATTGAGCACTAATATGACCCAGCCCATTATTACCTCACTGTTAGATAATGATCTGTATAAGTTTACGATGCTACAAGCCATGTTGCATCAGTTTCCACAGACTCATGGGGTATATCGCTTTCGTTGCCGAAACTATAAAGAAACAGCGTATCCGTTAGCAGATATCAAGCCTGCATTAGAGCAGCAGCTCGATTATCTGTGCGATTTAAGCTTTACTCAAGATGAGCTTGATTATCTGAGCAGTCTGCGCTTTATACGCTCAGATTTTGTTGATTATCTAGAGCTGTTTAAGCTAAAGCGTCGTCATATCAAAGTCAGTATCGATCACAAAAACCGTTTGAGTATCGATATTGAAGGACCGATGATTCAAGCGATGTTTTTTGAAGTATTCGTGCTGGCCATCGTTAATGAGCTGTATTATCAACGTCTGAGCACAACTGCTGTGTTAGAGGAAGGTGAGCAGCGCTTGCAACAGAAAGTTGATCTAATACAAGACTATGCGTTAAAGCAGCAACGTGGTATGCCAGAGTTTATCGTCGCTGATTTTGGTACACGTCGCCGCTTTAGTAAGGCTTGGCATTCGCATGTGGTCGAAACCTTGCATAAGGCAGCACCGAGCGTGCTGCGTGGTACATCCAATGTGTATTTGGCCAAAAAATTAAAAATTACGCCGATTGGCACCATGGCACATGAGTTTATGCAGGCATTCCAAGCACTCGATGTACGTTTGCGTGATTCACAAAAAGCAGCGCTTGAGGCTTGGGTACATGAGTATCGCGGTGACTTAGGTATCGCACTGACTGATGTTGTCGGAATGGATGCTTTCTTACGCGACTTTGATTTGTATTTTGCTAAGCTGTTTGATGGGCTGCGTCATGACAGTGGTGACCCTTACGTGTGGGGTGATAAAGCCATTGCCCATTACCAAAAGCTGAAAATTGACCCGAAAACTAAGATACTCACCTTTAGTGATGGTCTCAGCTTAGAAAAAGCGTGGCAGCTGCATGATTATTTTAAAGGACGTATTCAGACCAGCTTTGGTATCGGTACCAACTTGACCAATGACATGGGACTGACGCAGCTTAATATTGTACTTAAGCTAGTGGAATGTAACGGCCAACCGGTAGCGAAGTTATCAGACAGCCCGGGTAAGACCATGATTCATAACGATACCTATTTGGCTTATTTGCGTCAGGTATTTGATATTGATCAAACCGAAGACGAGTAAGTCTTAATCCCGAGTTTCGAATATAAACAAAAGCAGGACTTCCTTATGCGGAGTCCTTTTTTTAGTTCACCAAAAACAAGCTTAAAAACAGCTTAGCATTAAGCTAGAAGGAAGAATCAGGTTGCTTTAAAAACTCAATCTCTTCCGCTGTAGAATCTCGGCCTAACACCTCATTACGATGCGGATAACGGCCAAATCTATCAATAATGTATTTATGCTTAATCTCAAATTCCAATGAAACCGCATCGCCTAACTCTTCAAATAACGTGAGGGCTTGGGCATGAATCTTTTTAGATTCGGAGTGCATAAAGGGTATTAGGCCAAAGCGTTTTTGTTCCTCAGTGAGCTGCTGATAATCATCACGTTTTAATAGCTGTTGCGCTAATATCAGTGCCATACCGTCTTGAGCAAAGGCTTGCGGTGAATTGCGATATAGATTGCGTGAGAATTGATCAAGCACAATGATTTCCGCCACAGCCCCTTGCGCCGTCTCTCGCCAATGCGCACATTCTCCTGCTTTCGCCTGCTGCAATGTATCCTCAAATAGCTCTCTAATCTTAGCGTCAAACTCATCATCTTTAGCAAACCAATAGGGTTGGTGGGCGTCATTAAACCAAAAATCTAGCACTTGTTGAGCTTGCAGGTTTGGCTGCATGGGTTTCTCCTTATTATTTTTAAAATGTTTTATATTATTAATTAAAATTACATTAAAATTTGTTAAATTAAGGTATTATTGGTAATAGGCATGTCGCTTATATTCATTAAAGACCTCAAATGTGCCAGCATTTTATTGCTGAAGCCGCTTAAAGCCAATTAATGACCTGTTCATACATTCACTAGCCTCATAGAGGCATAGTAGACACATCGTCATAGTTTGAACAGATATCATGGGCATGTCAAAAATTCATCAGGAAAATTATTATGACAAAATCAAAAAAACTAGCAGCTGAATTCCTAGGTACCATGTGGTTGGTACTGGGCGGCTGTGGTAGTGCAATATTCGCCGCCAATTTCGGTGGCGATGGCAACCCACTGGGCATTGGCTTTGTGGGTGTGGCTTTGGCGTTCGGTCTAACCGTATTAACCGGTGCGTATGCCTTCGGTCACATCTCAGGCGGCCATTTTAACCCGGCTGTTAGTATTGGTCTTATGGTTGGTAAACGCTTCCCAGCGTCTGAGCTGCCTGGCTATATTATCGCTCAAGTATTGGGCGGGGCATTCGGTGCGTTTATTATCTATATGATCGCCACTGGTCAAGCTGGCTTTGCGATTGATGCCAGCAGTGCAGGCGCATTTGCAACCAATGGCTTTGGTGAGTTCTCACCAGGTGGCTATAGTATGATGGCTGCGCTGATTGCTGAAGTGGTATTAACCGCGGTGTTCTTGATCATTATCATGGGCTCAACCCATCATCGTGCGCCTATTGGCTTTGCACCGATTGCTATTGGTCTTGGTCTAACACTGATTCATTTAATCAGTATTCCGATTACCAATACGTCAGTGAATCCAGCACGCTCAACCGCAGTTGCTCTATTTGTTGGCGGTGAATCACTGTCTCAGCTGTGGTTATTCTGGGTAGCCCCTATTATTGGTGCCGTGATTGGCGGTGGCATCTATACATGGCTTGGTCATGAAGGTCCAGACATTGTTGGCGGTGTAGATATGGATAAAAAAATTGGCTAGCACTACAATGACTGGCTAGGACTAGAATATTGTATTCATAAAAAAAGACCTCTTAGAAGGTCTTTTTTTTTATTTTTTATTTCGCTGTCTAATTTTTATTATCTGTTTGGATATTTTGTTTTGAGGTTAGCATTTATTTATTTTAGCTTATTGCTTTAAGGTTTTATTTTAAATTTATTAAGGATTTGACAATAATAAGCCTTCTTTTTCAATAAGCTTTGTGATTATAATAACTTATGCCTATAATGATAAAATATGTTTCATTATAGTTGGAACGCTATTAACAGGATGGTTAATAGTTTATTCATGCAACTCAATCAAGGAAGATACCATGTCAATAGAATTATTAGAACAGCGTTTTCCCAATGCTGCCTCCCGCAATGCACCGCTCACATTAAGCCATGATATTGGTCCAACAGAATCACCGTTAATCGAAGATACGATAGGAGATTACTTCGATCAAGTCGCCAATCGCTATCCGAATAAAGAGGCCTTGGTCTCTCGCCATCAAAACATTCGTTTAAGCTATCAACAGCTGCAACAACAAGCCAATCAATTGGCCAGCAGTATGATTAATATGGGACTGGAAAAAGGCGACCGTGTTGGCATTTGGTCGCATAATAATACCGAATGGCTACTGATGCAGTTGGCAACCGCCAAAGCTGGGCTGATACTGGTTAATATCAATCCCGCTTACCGTATCTCAGAGCTGCAATATGCGCTCAATAAAGTCGACTGTAAGGTGCTGGTATTCATGCGCCATTTCAAAACCAGTGACTATGTGCAAATGATTCAACAAATGGCGCCTGAGATATGCCATCAAGGTTATCAGTGCTTAGAGCTTACCGGGCTCCCTAACTTAAAACGAGTGATTTGGATTGATGCACCAGACAGTGATGAGCATTTTGGTTTTATGCAGCGATTCTCTGACTGGTTGGCAGAAGGTGATGCCAATGATCCAAGAGTGGCCGAGCGTGGTAAACAGTTAGATGCCAATGATCCGATTAATATTCAATTTACCAGTGGCACCACAGGAACCCCAAAAGGGGCAACACTGACCCACAGAAACTTATTGAATAACGCCTATCATTTGGGTGAAACCTTAGGTTTAACCCCAGAAGATAAGCTGTGCTTGCCGCTACCGCTGTATCATTGTTTTGCCATGGTTTTGGGTAATTTAACCTTCTTAATGCATGCCGCAACTTTGGTCTATCCAAGCACCAGCTTTGATCCATTAACCGTATTACAAGCGATTGATGCTGAGAAATGCACAGCGCTACATGCTGTACCCAGTATGTTTTTAGCCATATTAAATCACCCAGATTTTGATCAATATGATGTCAGCAGCTTACGGACGGGAGTGTCTGGAGGATCGAGCTGTCCAAGAGAGCTGATGCAGCGCATTATTAATGACATGCACATGCGAGACTTGACCATTGCTTATGGCATGACGGAGACCAGTCCAAAATCTACCCAAACCCTGCCGACCACTTCCTTTGAAAAATGTATCTCTACCGTCGGCTTGGTGCAGCCTCATCTTGAAGTCAAAATTGTCGATACTGAAACCAGAGAAACCCTGCCTATCGGAGAGGTCGGTGAGGTATTAACCAAAGGCTATGCGGTGATGGCCGGTTATTGGAATGATTCAGTCAAAACCACGGAAGCTGTGGTTGACGGCTGGATGCATACTGGTGATTTGGGCTCGATGGATGAGGAGGGTTATATCACCATTGTAGGGCGCAGCAAGGATATGGTTATCCGAGGCGGCGAAAACATCTATCCTATTGAGGTTGAGAACTTTTTGTACAAACATCCTAAGATTGCTGATGTACAGATAGTCGGCGTCCCAGACAAACGCTATGGAGAAGTATTAGCAGCTTGGATTATACCTAAGCAAGGTCAAACCATTACCGAACAAGAGATACGTGATTTTTGTTATAACCAAATTGCACATTTTAAAATTCCGACTTATATTCGGTTTGTTGAGCAGTATCCTATGACGGTGACAGGCAAAATTCAAAAGTTCAAAATTGTTGATGCTATGAAAGAGGAGCTAAGCACAGTCGCTTAATTAAACAGTTACTAGGTTAATCGAATAAGATAATATAGTCTAAAAAATAAAATGGCTTAGCGCTGAGGGAAGGGCTAAGCCATTTTTTTATGAGTGGTGAATTAAATTTTAAGTTTCTGAGTTAAAAGCTATCAGCTATGCATTACATTGCCTAAATGTCAGTTATCTCGATATTAGGTACTGAGTTTAGGTATTAAATCCGCAAAAGCACACCCTGTTAATAACAGGTTACTTATTAATACGTGGCCTTACTTTTAAAAGCGAGGGGCTATGGTAGAATCAAGCTAATCTGATAAAAAAGTGCCAAGTTAAAAATAACTGATAACAATGAACAATACCGTATTCGTTAGGAGAAAATAATGAGCAAATTGACATTAACCAGTAAGAATCGCTGCTTTAATGGCGAGCAGCACTACTATACCCATCAGTCGAGTACCACTAACTCTGAGATGAGCTTTAGTATCTATTTACCTGATGAAGCGTTGGCGGGTAATAGCTGCCCAGCAGTGATGTATTTATCGGGTCTTACCTGTAGTCCTGATAACGTCACTCATAAAGCACACGCGCAGCAAAAGTGTAGTGAGCTTGGGGTCATCTTTATTGCACCAGATACCTCACCAAAGGGAGATAATGTGCCCAATGATGATCGTTATTTTGTCGGTCAAGCGGCGAGCTATTATGTGGATGCTACACAAGCACCTTGGTCGGAAAATTTCAACATGCATAGCTATATCATCGATGAGCTGTATGAGCTCGTGCGTGAACAGTTTGCCATTAGCAGCATTGGTATTACCGGTCACTCTATGGGCGGACATGGCGCGCTGATGTTTGGCTTTAAATATCCGAGTAAGTTTGTCAGCGTCTCAGCAATTGCGCCAGTGTGTGTGGCCAGTGAATCAGAGTGGGGGCAGGCTGCCTTTACTGAGTATTTCGGTGCCGACTCAAACCAAGGTGACAGCGCGTGGTCACAATATGATGCAGTGACAGCGGTAACTAAAGCCGGCAAGTTGTACCCATCGATTTTAGTGGATCAAGGCGGTGCAGATGACTTTTATCTACAAGGCTATTTGTGTCCAGAAGCACTACAAAAAGCGTGTCAGCAAGTCGAGCAGCCATTAACCTTGCGTTATCATGCCGGTTTTGATCACAGCTACTACTATATTCAAACCGTTATCGAAGATCATATCGAACATCATTACAACGCCGCCTTGTCTTTAAGCTAAGATAAAACTTTAGGCTAAGGTAAAGCGCTGGGTTTAGATAACGCTTTAGACTAAGATAAAGCGCTTAATCGCTGTGATAATTGTTATAATAGCGCTTTGTTATTGAACCCCTTAAATCAAAACTTAAATCAAAAAAGAGTTTGACTATGAGCCGTACACAGCAAGCAGCTACCTCACCTAATTACTTAATCGCTCCATCTATCTTATCTGCTGATTTTGCCCGTTTGGGTGATGAAGTGGATGCGGTGTTGGCTGCTGGTGCAGACGTGATTCATTTTGATGTGATGGACAATCATTATGTGCCAAATTTAACCTTTGGTAGCATGATATGTAAGGCGTTGCGTGATTATGGTATCGATGCGCCGATTGATGTGCATCTGATGGTATCGCCAGTCGATAGTATGATTGAGCAGTTTTTAGACGCTGGCGCCAGTATCATTACCTTCCATCCTGAAGCCAGCTTGCATGTGGACCGCTCATTACAGATGATCAAAGATGGCGGCGCTGAGTGTGGTCTGGTATTAAACCCGGCCACGCCATTGCACCATCTAGATTATGTGATGGATAAAGTGGATCAAATCTTATTGATGAGTGTTAACCCAGGCTTTGGCGGTCAATCTTTCATTGAGGGTACTATTGATAAAATCAGACAAGTCCGTCAATTGATTGATGCCAGTGGCCGTGACATTCGTCTTGAGGTTGATGGCGGGGTTAAAGCCAATAATATCAAAGCCATTGCTGAAGCGGGCGCCGATATGTTTGTCGCCGGTTCAGCGATTTTTAATCAGCCAGATTATAAGCAAGCCATTGATGCCATGCGTCATGAGCTGAGTTTGGTTGGCTCTACCCAAGTTTAGTCATTACCAGTGATTTTAATTTAAGTGGCTTTTAATTTGAGCGACTTGAACACAAGTGGCTATTAATATAAGTGACATTATGAGTAATCATCATCTAGATCAGCAAGCCAATACAGTCGATAGCAATGACCCTAATACGCCAAGCCTGATACCCAAAAGCGTGACCATAGGGTTGGCGTCATTTGCATTGGTATTAAGTTTGGCCGGTTATGTATTTCGCTTATTGGCCGGTGATCCGTTGGCGGATGTTATCCGTCATGCGGCAGTGTTGGTACCTTTATTTGTGGTTGTTATCCCTGCCGGTTTTTGGCTGGGTTCAGTGATTATGAACAAAGTAAAAGGCATGCACATTCAGCGCCGTAATGCGTTAACCCTAGGCTGGCTGATTTCTTGTGTCACCATGTTATGGTTTATGGGCGCATACAGCTAGTTTACAAACAGCAGCCTATTGTTATAACTAAAAAAGGAACCAATTTGTCCATCTTTGATCGCAACTCATTTTATTATCCGTATCCTGAAAATATTCCCAAAGGCTTAATTAAAACCTTAATTATTGCCTGTCTACTGATGGGTTTATCAGGTTTACGTCATGCCGCAGGCTGGCAAGGTTGGCTGGCGGTATTCGAGCAGTGGCTGTTAATGCTGGTTATCTTTCCAACAGCGACTGCTGTCGTCGCCATACCGTTTAAATACCGAGATCCTAGCTTTGAGTTAAAGAATGCTTATTATCTGGGTATGTTCGTGGCACTGCTATTTACCCTCGCAAAACTGCGTTATTGGCGTTAAACAGTTGGTATGAAGTATTACTATACTTATGTACTAAGCGTTAAAGTGCCAAGCGTTAAATCCTAAATGCTGACGTATGGCTTATTAAAGTCAGTTTTGGCAACAAAACTTAGCGCTAGCAAGTTGCTGCAATGCATTGCAACAATTCAGGCTTGAAATTAGACACCAAAGCGTCCATTGTATAATGATACACAAGCCAATAAGAGGTGAATAAAGCATGGTGTTTAATTCTGATAAAGATAAATTCGAAATTGATATTGATACAGAAACTGGTGAGCGTCGTACACGCCAAGGCCAAGGTTTTGTACAAGAGACTGTGCTTGAGTTGGTTGAAAATGACCAAGGCCAAATCGTACTGCGTGATTCAGCCGATTCTGATGAGCCTTTAGTAACCATTGATTTTTCAAGCAAATTAAAAGATATCTTAGGTAGTGATGCTCAGTTTATTGGGCACAAAATGATTCATGCCGCCATTCAAGAGGTGATGCAGCGTCAAGTAAGCCAGTGGCATGCCAACGTCTATGATGAGGAACCTGAGCATTTTAGCTAAGCTCTGATTTAAGTTAAATCTATCCTAGCAATCAAACCAATAATAAAACAAAGTAAAAAGAAAGAGGCCGGTTATCAATTGATAACCGGCCTCTTTGCTCTAAAACCAAAACGCTTATAGAATCAATAAGCGATGGCCAATCAGTAATAAATTACTTGATTTTAGCTTCTTTGAAGATAACGTGCTTGCGTACTTTTGGATCAAACTTTTTGATTTCCATTTTGCCAGGCATAGTACGTTTGTTCTTGGTAGTGGTGTAGAAGTAACCAGTACCTGCAGTAGATACTAACTTGATCTTGTCTCTCATGATGCTTTCCTATTAAATTGTAAAAGTAAGATACTGTTTATTATTAACAGCTCTTGTTAGCCGATTAGCTGACTATACTTTCTCACCTTTGGCGCGTAAATCAGCAAGTACTTTATCAATACCATGCTTATCAATAATACGCATACCTTTAGTAGAAACGCGAAGACGAACAAAACGGTTTTCTGACTCTACCCAAAAACGATGGTTATGTAGATTTGGTAAAAAGCGACGACGGGTTCTGTTTAGCGCATGCGAAACATTGTTACCCACCTGAGGGCGCTTTCCTGTCACTTGACATACTCGAGACATGACGGACTCCTAATAAAGTTGTAAGGCATCGGTTGTGGCATGTAAATCATGCCGGAATAATAGATTGCCTTAACTACTCAAGATAACGAATCACAATGCGGTTATGGACACATAGGACTGCAACTTGAATAAAATGTTAACAGAAAGGTATTGGCCAACCCTTTATTCGCCACAACAAATAAAGAGGAACCATGATAAAATTTTTAAGGGCGTATTTATACCACAGAAATGGTATTTTTTCAAATCAATTATCCCGCTATTATCGCACAACTTAGCGCAAACGTTAAGCATAAACCGATAAATATTAACAAAACTCACAACTTAGCCACGATTTATTGTAACCAACGCCAGTAAACTGATAGGGTGAGTTGAAACGGGGGCTAATTACTAACTCAGTTGAGGACCTTATTCAGATAAATCTAAGCTTAAACAACAGTCTACAGCTACAGCAGCATCTCGAGCACAAACTTACTTCCGATAAAGCCAATCGCTAATAAAATAAACGCCCAGATTGTCATGTTGGCTGCTCGGCGACCACGCCAACCATATTTCCAATGACCGACCAATAGAGCACCAAATAATAGCCAAGAGATGATACTAAACACCGTTTTGTGGACAATGTGCTGACCTAATAAGTCGCTGACATAGACAAAGCCGACCGCTAACGCAACCGTTAAAATAGTAAAGCCAACCAAAATCATATCAAATAATAGTGATTCCATGCTTTGTAACGGCGGTAGTTTATCGACCCAGAAGCGCTGTTTGGTTTTGTGCTTGAGCTCACGGATTTGAATACGCACAATCAGCGCCTGTACCGCAGCCATTAACAACATACAGTAAGCAGCGATAGATAAGATAATGTGAAGTTCAAGACCAGCGCTAATATCAGTTAAGGGCGCATAAGGCGCCACACCAAAATAGCCTAAGCTAAGACCAATCACAGCCAAAGGGGTCGCGAATACCCCTAAGCTAAGTACGGGACGATAAAAGCTGAACATCACGTAAAATAAGGTAAAATAGAAGCTGATTAGGCTGGCGGTGTTAAATAAGTTGAAATTTAGCCCATAAAGGGTAAATATATGAGGGTAGATGGTAATGGCGTGCGCCACTAAGCCGACCAATAACATGCCGATAGTGAAGCCCTTGGCGATGGGTTTCATCTTTAGTAGCGCCCATAATAAATGGCAGCCAACTAGGGTGTAGACGATAAGAGCGATCAGGTATGCGAGCAACACGGTGTTTTGGTTTCCAAATAAATCGAGTTAACAGGTTAGGCCGTATAATGTTTGGTATACTAGTATGCTATTCTGTATGGTTCAGCGTAAACTTGTCGCGGCATATCAGCAGGGATAGCGTGTTTAACAGCTGACCTGCGAGACGATAGTGCCACACTCAGACAGGCTACAGAAAGCCTAATATGCTAATTTAACATAGAATGACTCTTATTTGCGATTGTTATTAATACCAAATGTTATTGATGTCAACGCCTTGTCATGACGCTAAATACGCTTAACGCTGAATAGGCCGAAAGATGGTGAATAAAGCCAAAATTGGCTTGAAATTAGCGGCCAACAACCGAATTATGACATCAACAGATGTATACGCTAAACCGTTATTAAGTAATAAATAATTAGCGACAACCGATTTGCGATATAAAGTAGCAGTGATTACTTAAAAGTTAAAACTTAAAACCAATATTTAATTTGTAAATTTAACCAACGATTGATTGAGAACCCCTTATGTTTGATACGTTAACCGAACGACTCTCTGGCAGCCTGCGTAAAATCTCAGGCTCAGGTCAACTGACTGAAGATAATATTAAAGACACGCTACGTGAAGTGCGTATGGCACTGCTTGAAGCGGATGTTGCCTTGCCGATTACCCGTGACTTTGTGAAGCGCGTTAAAGAAAAAGCGCTGGGTCAAGAGGTATTAAAAGAGCTGGCACCGGGTCAAGCTTTTGTCAAAATTGTCTATGATGAGCTGACAGAAATGATGGGCAGTGCCAATCAGCAGCTTGAGATGACAGGTAAGCCACCTGTGGTTTATTTATTGGCCGGTCTACAAGGTGCGGGTAAAACCACTACCGCGGGTAAATTAGCCAAATATCTACAAGAGCGTCATAAGAAAAAAGTCATGCTGGTCTCGGCCGACGTCTATCGTCCAGCCGCTATTAAGCAGCTAGAGCAGGTCGCCGGTCAGGTAAATGCCAAGTTCGTTAATTCAACGGTTGATGAAGATCCGATTGATATCGCCAAGCGCGCTATCGAAGAAGCTAAGATTCAGTACCAAGATATTCTGATTATCGATACCGCAGGTCGCTTGCATATCGATGAGAATATGATGGATGAAATTAAAGCGTTAACCGCTGCGGCTAACCCATCTGAGACCCTATTCGTGGTTGACTCGATGACCGGTCAAGACGCGGCTAATACCGCGAAAGCCTTTAACGATGCGCTACCACTAACTGGTGTTATCTTAACCAAGACTGATGGCGATGCGCGCGGCGGTGCGGCGTTATCAGTACGTGCCATTACTGATAAGCCCATTAAATTCTTGGGTCGTGGTGAGAAGTTAGATGCGCTTGAAGCCTTCCACCCTGAGCGTATTGCTCAGCGTATCTTGGGCATGGGTGACGTCTTAAGTTTGGTTGAAGAAGTTGAGCAAAAGATTGACCGTGACAAAGCCGAAAAAATGGCGAAGAAAATCCAAAAAGGCGGCGACTTTGACCTTGAGGATTTGCTAACCCAGTTCCAGCAAATGAAAAACATGGGTGGTATGGCCGGTTTCTTAGATAAAATGCCAGGCATGAGTGGTGCTGGTGTGAAAGAAGCGCTAGAAGAAGCCAAGCCAGAAGAAAAAGTGCGGGAAATGGAGGCGTTGATTAACTCAATGACGCCTTATGAGCGCAAAAACCCAGACAAGATTAACCCAAGCCGCAAGCGTCGTATTGCTGCCGGTTCTGGTAAAGAGATTCAAGACATTAACCGTCTGCTAAAACAACACAAACAGATGGCAAAAATGATGAAAATGCTATCGAAGCCTGAAGGGTTAGGCAAAATGATGAAAGCGGTGCAAAGCTTAACCGGCATGGGCGGTGGTGCTCAAGGCGGTGGCGGCCCATTATTTGGCGGTGGTAATAGCGGTGCTAAGCCAAACCAAGGTGCTGGCGGTATGCCTCCATTTGGATTAGATCCAAATAATATGCCGAGCAAAGAAGATATGGAACGTCAAATGAAAGATTTAGAAAAGCAGCTACCACCTGACTTTAAAAAGCGCTTTTAAATCAGTGCACTGATTAATTGCTGACTCTAATGTCATTCGATAAAGACCAGGTCGCTTGATCTGGTCTTTTTTATTGGCTGGTTTAGATTGCCTTGTTATTTAATACCAATATTTAACAGCATTATTTAATAACAATACTATAGTCAAAGAAATCTAAAATGGTTACAAGGCAACCGAGCGCAAGTACTACAAATGTAGGCTTAGCGAGGTTAACACCGTAACCGTTTAGTATTTCGCTGACTATAAGTCACCACTGCTAATCATTACCTATAAGGATGCCCGCTATGGCGCATAAGAAAAAGAACGTCCGTAAAAAAGAATGCCCAGTTTGTGAGCGTGAATTTAGTTGGTCAAAGAAGCTCGATAAAAATTGGGACAACATGGTGTATTGCTCTGACCAATGTCGCCGAGTTAAAAAGTATGAGGGCGTGGAGAAGCCTGAGTAGGGAGGCGTATTAGAGTCATACTCGATAAATAAGGCAAGGCTAGGGTAAAACTTAATTGACTGTCGATAGAAGTGATGTGGTAAAAGTGGTGCCATATTTAAATACAGCACCACTTAGAGTCGTTTAAAACCACTTACATTGATGCAATAGCGACGGTATTAGCTCGCGCCCTCAGGTGGTGTAAATGCACTTAGAGGTTGTGCCTCGCCGGTGTACTTTTCAACGTTTACTAAGGCAGTCTGGCCTGTATTCCCTTGTGCTAATGAAGAGGTACCGCGGTCAATAGCCAGCACGTTACCACAGCCATTTTTACACAAGGCATTGTCACTGCCATCGGCTGGATCGTACCAAGCGCCTTCATGTAAGGCGATAACATTCTCAGTCACTCTATCATTGACCACAGCACCAGCCAACACCTGCCCGCGATCGTTATAGATACGCACTAGGTCGCCATCTTTAATACCGCGCGCATCCGCATCTTTTTTGTTTAGCCACACCGGCTCACGATCTGCAACCGCATATTGCTTTCTTAAGCTGGTTTGGTTCAGCTGAGAGTGCAAGCGGTAATGACTATGAGGGGTTACCATCTGTAGCGGATATTTTTCATCGGCATTGCCTAGATACTCAACAGGTGGCAGCCAAGCGGCGTGACCTCGACAATCTTCATAATTCATGTCATCGATGGTTTTTGAGAACAGCTCGATTTTACCAGACGGTGTACCCAACGCTTTTAAGATAGGATCTTCACGGAAATCGGCATATCTCACCCAGTTCTTACCTTTTTCAGTTACTGGGTTGGTATAGACTTCATTGCGTGCCCAGAACTGTACAAACTTTGGCATCGGAATGCGCTGTTGTCTGGCTGCGCTTTGCGCTTGATTATAAAAATGAGCCAACCAAGCCATCTCATCACGACCTTCAGTAAAGGCTTCTTCTACCCCAAAACGCTTAGACAGCTCCGTAAATACCTCTAGATCATCTTTAGCTTGGCCTACTGGTTCGACCACTTTTTTCATAGGCACAATATGCATATTGGAGTAGTCACCGGTCATGGTTAAGTCGTTACGCTCATAACTGGTGGTTGCTGGTAGTACGATGTCAGCATGCTTGGCTGTTGCCGTCCAGTAAGGGTCAGATACGATAATCACCTCTGGTTTTTGCCAACCTTTGCGCAGACGATTTAGGTCTTGGTGATGGTGGAAAGGGTTACCGCCGCACCACCAGATAAACTTAATATGCGGGAAGGTGCGCACCTCTCCATTATATGGATATTGAGTACCTGGATTATGCAGCGCATCAGCAATGCGAGCCACTGGGAAGGAAAGCTCAGTTTTGGCCAATAACCAGTCTTTGTTATTGGCAGAGCTGCCTTGGCTCGATTCCGATGTCAGTCCGATATTTGGCAGCACACCGGCTTTATGCTCAGGCACACCGCCATTAGAGTAGTGGTATGACAATCCAAAGCCGCCGCCTGGCAGACCAATTTGACCGAGATAGGCCGCCATAGTGACTAGCATCCAGTGAGTTTGCTCGCCATGATGTTGACGCTGCATCGCCCATCCTGCCATAAACATGGTGCGGTTTTCATGGAATAGCTTGGCCAGTTCACGGATTTTGTTGGCAGGAATGCCACAGATCTCAGCTGCCCATTCAGGGGTTTTTTCGACCTTATCGAAGCCATTGCCTAAGATATATTCTGTGACGATATCTGAGCCGACACAGTAGTCTTCAAGGAACTGTTTGTCATACCAGTCATTACGAATAAGCTCATGACAAATACCCAACATAAGCGGCACGTCAGTGGTTGGGTTAACCGGTATCCACTCGGCTTTGTCACCTAAGAACTCAGCGGTTTCAGAATAAGTCGGGTCGATAACCAGAACTTTGATATTGCTTTCTTTTAACTTGGTTAGGTAATCAAGACCCTGACAGTCCGATGAGCCCCAAGCAATTTGCGTGGTGTTGTGTAAGTTGGCACTCCAAAATACCACCACCTTACTGTCTTTTAGCACAACCTCCCAGCTGGTTGGCTGCTCGTACACTTCAACGGTACCCAATACGTGAGGCATGATAACTTGAGCCGCGCCAGTAGAGTAGTCGCCTAGGTGTCCAACGTAGCCGCCTGATGCAGTAAAGAATCGCTGCATTAAGGTAAAGGCTTTGTGCAGCACACCCGAGGAGCGCCAGCCATAGGAGCCTGCAAAGATGCCTTCTGAGCCATAGGTATCACGCACACGTCGAATTTGGTTTTCGATTAAGTCGTATGCCTCATCCCAAGAGATGGGCACAAACTTATCAGAACCACGCTTACCGTCTGGATTTTCGATATTATTTAGATTATCCAAAAATCCTTTACGTACCATAGGCTGCTTGATACGCACTTTGCTATATAGCTGATCAGCGACGACAGATTGCAGCGGGTTTTCGATGCTATTTTTAATCACAGGTTCAGACTTAATGACTTTGCCATCTTTGACAGTGACAGATAAGGGTCCCCAATGCGCTGCGGTAATGACCTTTCCATCTTTGATCGATTGTGCAAACACCTTATTCAGTGGTGCTAATGGGGAGAGGGCAAAGGCACCGGTAACCAGCGCACTGGTCTTCAAAAAGTCACGTCGACTACAATTAATACGCTTACTCATTACCTTCTCCTTTCATATCTTTCGCCGCATTTTGTAAGTAATAGGTGAGAACCATTTGATCAGACTCAGACAATGATGTCCGTCCTACCATACCTTCAACGATAGGTGCCCATTGGTTGGCAGTGTAGTGGCTGGCTGGAATCACAGCATGACAGCCGCCGCAATAAGCATTGTTGAGCTCATTACCGTAAGCCCACAGACCATCTACATCATCAATAAGATTGTCTTTTTTAGCCCAAGCGGTGATAGATACAGGGCGCCACTGACTATTGCTGTCCTTATCAAGCGTATAGTCACCATTGACTTCCAATTTATCCAATAGCTCGTCATTTAGGACGGCACCGACAATGCGCTTACCAAAGGCGGTATAAATAACCTGCTCTGCGCCTTGCTGCTGAAAGCCTTCTACTTTCAGTTGCTGCATATCGTTTTGGCTTGATACGACGCTAGCGTTAACACCAGGGAAAATACGACCGGCTTTTTCATCTGCTTTGTCATCGCTAAATAAGGCAGCTTCTGCGATAGGGTATAGGGTTTTTGCCGTGTTAGAGGTTTGCGCAACCAACTGGTTTAATTTGGCACCAGCTTCTTTTGCGCTTTCAGTGAATTCAGGTGGGAAGTGGGCAACACCACGGTGACAGTCAATACAGGTTGAACCTTGCTGCTCCATCAGCAGGTGTTCCTGTCTGGCTTTATTTGACTGAGCATAAATATCCCACACATCTGACTGGTGGCATGAACGGCAGGTGACAGAGTCGTTCTTTTTCATATCTGCCCAAACACGTTTTGCCATTTCGCCACGTTTTTCTTCATAAGCTTCTGCATCAGGAATGCCGCCCATGATTTCGTGATAGACGTCTTTTAAGCCAGTTGTGGTTTTGGTTTTAAAGTAATTCCAATCGGTATCGTGAGGGATATGACAGTCGGCACATCCTGCTTGAATGCCTTTAGAGTTAGAGAAGTGATTACTGCCTTCCCATTCTAATTTGGCACTTTCCATAGAGTGACAACTGACACAAAAATCGTTGGTGCTGGTGGCTTCAAGCGACCACTGGGTGAGATATAACGCTATGGCACCAATGAGCATGGCGATAGCGACCAACAGTATCAGACCTTTTTTTCCAAGCTTATCCATCAATATTCTCCACGATTGGCTAGACGGCTAGGCGTGTTCTCATTGAGTTCGATATCGTTATTAAGGTTTAAACGATGATGTTGCGTTCTTGGCTAATTAAATGAGGACACATCCAAATACAATATAAATCCAAATAAAATTCAAAATAAAAACGGGTAAAAGCTGTTCATATCGTCCTATGATTAATGACAGCTAATCAATAAGGTATCTAAATTAAGATTAAGTTACACTAACGAAAGATTAAACATACATTTAATATAATTCATTACTTATTGTAAGGATTTGGAAGCATTTTTGGTAGGGCAAATTGTATCTATTTTATTATTGAGGCGGTTTTAATATAAATTATCTATCATGATGTGGCTGAGCGATTATCAAACAATCATTTAATAGTTAGGTTTCTAATTGTTAAAGGTCTTATTTAGCCAATGGCTGATTTGGGTGATGTTGAATTGAAGTGGGATGTTTGAGCTTAGAGGGAGGGTTAGAGATTAGAGAGAAGAATCATTGGGTTAAAACAGAAGGGATATCATTAGGCAGTGGTTATACTGCCTAATGAGGTAAAGATTTGAATCAGTTGCTGTTTAATATCAAACAGCGTCTTTATCTTTATGCGCGAAGAAGTTAGCAAGCAAGGCGCCACTGACACTGTGCCAAACACTAAAGATGGCACTGGGTAAGCCAGCAATCGGGCTAAAATAAAGAGATGCGAGGGCAACGCCTAATCCAGAGTTTTGCATGCCAACTTCGACCATGATGGCGCGTCGCTGGGTTTCATCAAATCCACTCAGTTTGGCAATGACATAACCCATCACATAGCCGATAGTGTTGTGTAGCACCACTACGACAAATACTAGAATACCACTGGTTAAGATAGTATCTCGTGACATAGCAACCACGGCTGCAATAATCAATGCGATACCGAATATCGACACGAGCGGTAGGGCATCTTCTACGACACTGACCTTATCACCAAGTAGTTTATGACACAGTAAGCCGAGTAAAATAGGAATAATCACAATCTTAGTAATCGACAGCATCATGTTGGCCAGATCGATATTGATTAACTCGCCAGCGAAAAGCTGAAGTAGCAGCGGGGTCAGAATAGGGGCAAGCACGGTAGAGATAGAGGTGATCGAGACACTTAGAGCCACATCGCCTTTGGACAAAAATGTAATCACATTGCTCGAGGTGCCGCCAGGACAACAGCCAACTAAGATAACGCCAATCGCAATCATGGGATCTAGTTTAAATACCACGGTGAGCAAGTAGGCGATTAATGGCATTAAGGTAAACTGAGCCAGCAGGCCAATAATAACCGGCTTTGGACGTTTGATAATTTCAACAAAGTCACTGGTTTTGAGTGTGGTACCCATACCAAACATGATAATGCCCAAGATTGGCACGATAAATTTAGCAAATGAGGCAAAAAACTCTGGGAATAAAAATCCCAACACGGCACTAACGATGGCCCATATAGAAAATGTTTTGCCAACCCATTGAGAGGCATTAGCGATTACTTGCACAACGTAACTCCAGACAAAAGTTTAAATAAAGAAAGACTTAAATTAGCATGAATTAATCGGCTAAGTCATGAAATTGTTTTGTGCAGTGAAGAGAAATAAGTTGGTGATTCGGGTAAATTTTTGTGAGGAGTATTTTGTTAAGTAGCCAATCCTGCTATCCGCTACTATCAGGGCTAAAACTCACCTAAGGTGGGGTAGTGTTTTTTTAAAGCAATTAGTCTATAGGTTGGGTGACAAATAGATATAGTTATAAAGTCAGTATTTGTTCGCTATTTGAGAACTAAAATTTGCAAATAGCGAATAAATATTGTTGACATGATATTTTTAATAATTATAATTAGAGCTGTTAGTTGATGTATAGACGAACAACTCATCATTAATATTAGGTAATATTTTACCTGCGGAGAATTAATTTTCTCTACCTCTTGCCGGGCACATGCGTTCTCGACTCGACGTATCATAATAGCTCGGTATATAGTGCTTGCTTGCGATGAGTGCAAGCAAGCACTCTGTAAGGATTGACCGCTGGTTAAGTCTGTTCTTCTAGTTGCGATGAGGATACTAGTAATCCTGCTAGTATTAACTAGGAGATGTGTATATGAATAATTCAACTAATAATCAGCAACCGCCTAAGAGAACCAAAAAATGGTTGAAAAGACTTATTTTTGGGTTAGTAGAAGTTCTTAAAGTTATTTCAAGTCTACTAAATATTTTAAGATTCTTTGATGATTAACTCTTAGGCGTTGTCCTTAACAGATTTGTTATGGAGTCTTATATGCTAAATGATGCGTTAAAAAAAATACGTTTGTTTCATAATATGAAGCAAAATGAACTTTCACAGCAACTTAATATCTCTAACTCTTATCTTTCTGAAATTGAAAGTGGCAAAAAGCCTCCAAGTATTGAGCTCCTACAAAGCTATGCGACAGTATTTGATATACCTGTCTCTTCTCTTTTGTATTTTTCTGAACAGTTAGAGAACGAAGGCAAAATCTCTAAAAGTTTTAGGATTAAATCGGCAGGATTTGTTTTAAAGCTTTTAGACTGGAGTATTAAAAGTGAGCAAAAAGAAACTAAAGGTAAAAGCTAATAAAACGTATCCTTTAAATCAGTGCTTGCTCTATAAGGTTCCAAGCTTAAAAAAACTTTGTGTAATTCTGAAAATAACTAAAGAAGAATTGCTTACGTTGATGGCAGACTCTGAAAGTAATGGTTTGTATAACTGCTATGAGAATAAAGAAGGACGTTTAATTCAGGAACCTAGAGACTTGATGTATGTTGTGCATAACCGCATAGCTAACTTGTTATCAAGAGTTAAAACACCTGATTATATTCATTATTCAAAAAAAGGTCACTCTCATATAAGTAATGCAGAAGTACATTTAGATTCAAATCAGCTCATGACTTTTGATATTAAGTCATATTATCCTAGTATTAGTAGTGAGTTAATAAGAAAGTTTTTTAGACATAAACTCAAGTGTGAGCAGGATATCGCTTATCTTCTATCTAAGTTATGTACTATTGATGGTTCACTACCGACAGGCAGTCAGATTAGTGTTTATCTATGTAATTTAGTTAATTTAGATATGTTTAACGAAATGAAATTGCAATGCGATAGATTTAACCATAAATTTACAGTTTATGCGGACGATATTACGATATCAGGTGAATCTGTAAATGAAAGCCATTACAACGTAATGAGAAAAATCTTGGAGCGTTATGGTTACGAAATTAAAGAAAGTAAAACTAAGCGATATACTTCAAACCAAACTCCAATAGTTACAGGTATCGCGCTTACAAAGAATCTAGACGCTAAGAATGATTTTTATAAGCAGTTAAGGCAGTTATGCGATGATATTAACTTCATTATAGATAATGCTTCTTATGCTCAACTTAAGGATGAGTATTATTCTCTTAAAGGTAAAGCTCAATATTTAAAGCAGTTGCAACAAAAAGTCCCAGAGTTTGTTTTTACAACACAAGCTAGATTAGAAAAGAAATTAGAAGGACAGATTTGAATATTTCATGTGTTTTAGCTTCAAAGTACAGGGAAATATTAAATTGATTAATTTTCTTCCTTAGTTTTATAAAGATAATCATTAGCATTTACATAAAAATTTTCGAATGTTTCATTTGTTTCATTAGCTTCTAAATAATGAGAGGACTTAGTAGAAGGCAGTATTTTATTTGACTCCATAACGGTGCATAGTTCTATATTTTTAAACTTTTGTATTCTATCATTTTTAGAATTACTAATTATGATTAATTTAAAATTAGGTGGACAGACGATAACCTGTTTGCTGTCTCTATAAATAATTTTAAGGTTAACTATTAAATAATCGCTATTCTCTAATTTACTCATAAATAATGAACAAGTATTATTAACTTTATCTCGACAGTTTATCCTCTTATCATATAAGTCATATTTCCAAAGAGATGTTACATTAGCTTTTAAGTCACTATCGAAATCATCAAAGCTAATCTTATAATAATAAGAATCTTTATCTTTATCTTTAATTCCTGTTATTTCTACAATTGGTAAAATTAGTATACTTGGTGTAAAGAAGTATAAAACCATAATAATAAAAAGTGCCAATACTACATCAGCAATGTACTGTGAAATCGAATGAAGTGCTGTTCTAGTTCCATATAATAGTCCGTAAATAAATATAAAAAGGAAAACTATGACTATGATCTCGTAATCAGCTCCTGTCTCTATATTATTTGAGGAATAGTATGCTATTACGAATTTAAAAATAAAAAAGAAGGGTATAAACGTGACTGTTATATATATTGCATAGATCGAAGATATTCCGATATATTTTACGAATTCATCTTGATTTATAGAATAAAAGCCATTGTGTAATTTAAATTTTGCGCTAACTATTTTAAAATAAGATATTAAAGTAATAGAAAAAAAACTTACTATAATTAAGAATGTTGCAACTTCACTTTTTAAGAATAAAGCTAGTATGAAAGCATAACAAGGAAATAATATAAATAATAAAGAAGCATTTCTAACTCTAGTATATTTATTCTCTCCTAGAGAAAAATCATTTTTATTATAGTAATAAAAAAGCCGTAAAAGAAAAGGTGTTAAGCAAAATACATAAACTACTGAACTAGTAACTAAAAAGATATTGGAACTGAATCTATTTTGAACTTGACTACTATTTGTAGAAATAAAATTTATATTCTCCATACCTAGTAACTGTAAATATTTATCAGCAAAAGTATTAGTTAATATGTCTGTTAAAAACACTATTAGCGGTATGAATAAAGATATAATTACACCTGCAAGCAAAGCTGTGAAGAGTTCAGCTTTGCTCGTATCGTAGAACTCTTTGAACTTGTTATAGACTGAATTAGTCATAGCTTTTTAAATTCTAGTAATATGCAATTAGTTTAAGTATATCTTGTTATAGCTTTGATTGTTATAACCTATTATTATTAATAACTTATCTTAATATAATTTTATTATAGCAATTAGAGATATTAGTATTCTTACGCATGGTATGAAAACAAGCTAGATTAACTATTAAAGCTAATCTAGCTTAAAACATTCTAATTTGTCTAACTAAGATAAGTCTTAAGCTAAGTTAGGATTCAACCACTTCTCAGCAGTCTTAATATCCCAATCTTTACGCTGGGCATAGTCCTCTAACTGATCACGGTCAATTTTACCCACATTAAAGTAAACACTTTCAGGGTGTGAGTAATAGAAGCCACTCACAGATGACGCCGGCCACATTGCAAAGCTCTCAGTGAGATATGTACCAATGGTGTTGGTCGTATCTAGCCAATCAAACAGCTTGCCTTTTTCAGTGTGCTCAGGGCAGGCAGGGTAGCCTGGCGCTGGGCGGATGCCGACGTATTTTTCTTTAATCAGCTCTTCATTGGTCAACTGCTCTTGTGGCTGATAGCCCCAGTATTTAGTACGGATAAGCTCATGCAGATGCTCAGCAAAAGCTTCTGCTAAGCGGTCACACAGCGCTTGTACCATAATGGCATTGTAGTCATCGCCCGCTTCTTTGTAGCTATCAGACAACTCTTGCGCGCCAATAATGGATACTGTAAAGCCGCCTAAATAATCAGTATGATCTTCAGAAGGGGAGATAAAGTCAGCCAAGCTGTAGTTTGGTTTGCCACTGGCTTTGTCAGACTGCTGGCGTAAGTGTTCAAACACATGAGTCGGCTGGCCGCCTTCACTTGGCGCTTTATCATAAACGGTCACTGTGTCGTGATCGGTACGGCGCGCCGGCATGATTTTAAACACCCCTTTAGGCGTGACCAAGTCTTCGTCGATGAACTTCTGTAGTAACTCTTGAGCATTGGCGAATAAGTCTTTGGCCTCTTCACCGACTACCTCATCATCAAAGATTTTTGGATATTTGCCGACCAAGCCCCAAGAGATAAAGAATGGCGTCCAGTCAATATAGGGCAGTAAGTTCTCAATAGGATAGCCGTCTAATACCACTTGGCCAAGCTCGTTAGGTACAGGCGGAGTGTAGTTGTCCCAATCAAATTTAAAGCCTTGTTCGATTGACTCTGCGTAACTCAGTTTAGCTGCTTTTGGCTTACGATTGGCCAAGCGCTCACGCACTTTTTCATATTCTTCACGGGTTTCGCGCAGTAATTCAACACGGTGTTCTTTTGACAACAGCTTAGTCACCACACCCACAGAGCGTGAGGCATCAGCGACATAGATGACCGCATCGTTGTGATAGTGGGGTTCAATCTTCACCGCGGTATGTGCTTTAGAGGTGGTCGCACCACCAATCATTAGTGGCAGGGTCATACCACGTTCTTGCATTTGCTTAGCGACATACACCATTTCATCAAGACTTGGGGTAATTAAGCCTGACAAGCCAATAATATCAGCTTTCTCAGCAATGGCAGTGTCCAAGATTTTCTCACAAGGTATCATAACACCAAGGTCTACCACGTCATAACCGTTACAGCCAAGTACTACGCCCACAATATTTTTACCGATATCGTGTACGTCGCCTTTGACCGTTGCCATGACCACTTTACCCTTAACTTCGCCCTCTACTTTTTCAGCTTCGATATAAGGGTTTAAGACCGCAACTGCACGTTTCATCACACGTGCAGACTTCACCACTTGCGGTAAGAACATTTTACCGGCACCAAATAGGTCGCCGACCACGTTCATACCATCCATTAATGGGCCTTCAATCACGTGCAGTGGTTTTGGATATTTGAGGCGTGCCTCTTCGGTATCCTCGTCAATATAAGTGGTAATACCTTTGACCAACGCATGCTCAATACGTTTTTCAACCGATTGCTCACGCCATGACAAATCAACGGTGCCATCGTTAAGCTTACCGCCAGCCACGTAGCCTTCAGCAACCGTCATCAGGCGTTCAGTCGCATCTTGTCCAGACTCGCCCTGATTACGGTTAAGCATCACATCTTCAATGGCATCACGCGCGTCTTTTGGAATTTCGTCATACACTTCAAGCATCGCCGGGTTGACGATACCCATGGTGAGGCCAGCTTTAATCGCGTGATATAAGAACACCGCGTTAATCGCTTCACGGATAGGGTTACCACGGAAACTGAACGACACGTTAGACACACCACCTGACACCATGGCATGCGGTAGGTTTTCAGTAATCCATTTAGTAGCATTGATAAAGTCAGCGCCATAGTTGTTGTGCTCAACAATACCGGTGGCGACCGCAAAGATATTGGGGTCAAAGATGATATCTTCAGCAGGGAAGCCGACTTCATTCACCAGGATGTCATAACTGCGCTGACAGATTTGAGTCTTGCGCTCGAAAGTATCGGCCTGACCGTCCTCATCAAATGCCATGACCATCACTGCAGCGCCGTAACGCATACACAGTTTGGCGTGCTCTACGAATACATCGTAGCCTTCTTTGAGCGAGATAGAGTTAACGACTGATTTACCCTGAACGCGTTTTAGACCTTCTTCAATGATTTCCCATTTTGAAGAGTCCAGCATCAATGGTACACGGCTAATATCAGGCTCGCCAGCGACCAAGTTTAAGAAGTGAATCATCGCCCCTTCAGAGTCGAGCATCCCTTCGTCCATGTTGATATCGACGATTTGAGCGCCGCCGTCAACTTGGTTACGAGCCACGTCTAATGCTTCGGTAAATTCACCGGTTTTGATTAGGCGTAAGAATTTTTTAGAACCGGTTACATTGGTACGCTCACCGACATTAACGAATAAGCTGTCTTTGTTAATGGTAAATGGCTCAAGACCTGATAAACGACAGGCTGGCGCAATGGTTGGAATCTCACGTGGCGGATACTTTTGCATCACATCATGGATGGCCTTGATATGCTCAGGGCGGGTACCACAACAGCCGCCAACAATGTTTAGGATGCCTGCTTTACCAAAGCCATCGAGTAGGGCAGCGGTTTCCTCCGCAGTCTCGTCATATTCACCAAATTCGTTGGGCAAGCCAGCGTTTGGGTGCGCCGATATATAGGTATCCGCAATGTCAGATAGGGTTTGAATATGCGGTTTTAACGCATCAGCACCTAGCGCACAGTTAAAGCCAACAGATAACGGCTTAGCATGACGAATTGAGTTATAAAACGCTTCGGCCGTTTGACCTGATAGCGTACGACCTGAGGCATCGGTAATGGTACCTGAAATCATAATCGGCAACTCAAAGCCAATAACTTCGAACACACCGGTAACCGCAAAAATAGCCGCTTTTGCGTTTAAAGTATCAAAGATAGTTTCTATCAAAATCAGATCAACACCGCCTTCGATTAATGCATATAAGGCTTCGGTGTAGTTGTCGACCAGCTCGTCAAAGGTGACGTTACGGTAAGCCGGATCATTCACATCAGGTGATAACGAACAGGTACGCGACGTTGGACCAATAACACCGGCGACAAAGCGCGGCTTGTCAGGGTTTTGAGCAGTAAACTCATCGGCCACTTCACGCGCAAGTCGTGCCGCTTCTCGGTTAATCTCAGGAACTAAGTGCTCCATGCCATAATCGGACATAGAGATTTGAGTGGCGTTAAAGGTGTTGGTCTCAATGATATCCGCGCCAGCCGTCAAATGGTCGGTATGGATGGTTTTGATAATGTCAGGCTGAGTTAATACCAGTAAGTCGTTGTTACCTTGGACATCACGCTCAAAGTCAGCGAAGCGCTCACCACGATAATCAGCTTCCTTTAATTTAAAGGTCTGAATTTGGGTACCCATCGCGCCATCAAGAATTAAGATGCGCTTGGCAAGCTCAGCTTCTATGCGCTGGCGGGCAGTCGCTTGCTGCTCTTTAAAAGGCAGTGATTTAGGCGGCGTTAAATTAAAATTATCTGGATTGTGCTCTTTTTTAGCAGGAGCATCTGAAGTGTTATTTTGAGTATTGTGTTCAGGATGAGAACAGGTTGCCATAGTGCTATCTTATTTTTACAGTATAGACAAAGGCCATTATAAACAGGTGCTCAGCAGCAGTGACTATCAAAGTTACTCTCTTTAAAGTTACTCTCTTTTAGAGTGATGCTGATTAGGGAATAACCCCGTTATATGAGTATGACGCTGTTTGTATGACTTTGACTAAGAGGTGAATAGAGAGTGAATGTTTGTTAGTGTAGCATAAGTTATACTCAAGTTATTATCACCCTCTTATATAGCTATAGAATAAGGATATTTCTATGAAACAAGTGCAGACGCTGTTGTCAGAAAAAGGTGTTTTTTCACCTAAATTAATGTCAACTAAATTAATGTCACCTAAGTTGGTAGGGTCGTTAACGGCTGCGTTATTAACCCTGACAGGATGTCAAAAAACAGAGACATTAACCGAGCAACGCGTTCAAGTTACTGCAAACGTTCAAGGCCAAAATGCTGGTACTTCCACCGCAAACCGTTCAGATACAGTCATCGATGCCGGTAATATGGTGTATAGCCGCTTGCCGCAAAGTGCAGCAGGCTCGCAAACCAACATTACCCGTCAAACAGCGTCGACAAATGCAGCCACAGTAGAATCAGCAGCAAACTCCAATTCTCAGACAGCTGCCGCACTCCGAGGAGCACCGGTCAATACCCAATATCAATCTCTGAGCGCATTGGATATGGCGAGGCAAGATCCAGATTTTTCAATTTTGGTTGAAGCGGTTGATGCAGCTGGTATTGGCATGATGCTACGGTTTGCTGGTGATCGCTATACTATCTTTGCGCCTAATAATGCTGCTTTTGCCAAGCTGTTTAGTGAGACGCCACTGACCAAACAAAGCTTATTGGCCAATAAGTCTTTATTGCGTGCCTTGCTGGCCTATCATGTGGTTAAGGCGGATCAGCCGATGACGGTCGCGCAGTTACCGGGTGGTCAGTTGCAAGCGTTAAGCAAGCGTACTTTTAAAGTAACGCCTCAAGCTAGTTTGATCGATGGTAAAGGGCGCACAGCACATATTGTTCAACCCAATATCGCCACCCAAAATGGCATGGTGCATGAGATTGATATTGTGATGTTCCCGGTCAATTAGAGATAAAAAAGTACTTACAGACAAAATAAAGCTTATCTTTGGCTATCAAACATCAGACGTCAGATATCAGACATGAAAAAGGCCCAACAGATGACTGTTGGGCCTTTTGTTTATGGTTCTAACGATAGTTTTCTAAATTGCTTTCTATCTATAGTTAGAACATCACGATAGTCATTAAGATGTCAAATCAGCGGTTATAGCTTATTTTGACGATCTTTTTGAGCTTGTGCTTTTAAGTTTTCTTGATGACGCTCTTCCCAATAAGTGGCGTTTTTGATACCAAACTTAGCAGGATCGAACACAAAGCGTTTTGCTGTTGTACCGCCGCCAGCTTTCAACTGAGCTTCGTAGTCTTTAAGAATATCAAGTGCAGGACGCGCCACGAAGAACACGATGATAATACCAACAATGTTCAACCATGCCATTAGACCAACACCAACGTCACCTAGACCCCAGATATAACCTGAGCTGTTAAGTGCACCGTATGCAACCATTACCATGATGATTACTTTTACCGCAAACAAACCAATTTTACTCGCGCCTCTGCTCATAAAGCGAGTTAAATAAGAAATATTAACCTCAGCGATATAGTAGTAGGCTAGGATAGTGGTAAAGGCGAAGAAGAATACCGCAACCGCGATGAACGAATCACCAAAGGTACCGTATACTGATTCCATTGCCATTTGCGTAAATGACGGTGAGTTGATTTCAACATCAGCAGCAACGTTTTGAACAACGAACTGTCCGTCTGGTAATTCACCTTGGATGTTGTACATTTTAGTCGATAAGATCATAAATGCAGTTGCAGAACAAACCAGTAAGGTATCAACGTATACTGAGAATGCTTGTACCAAACCTTGCTGTGCAGGATGGTCAACCGCAGCCGCAGATGCAGCGTGAGGACCTGTACCTTGACCCGCTTCGTTAGAGTAAACACCACGTTTAACACCCCAACCGATAGCAGCACCAAAGCCTGCTTGAGCAGTGAATGCATCACCAATAATCATGCCGAATACTTCAGGGATCATGCTGTAGTTAGCGAACATGATAAGTAGGGCTAAGATGATATAACCCAGCGCCATAAATGGCACTGCATATTCAGTAAAGCGAGCAATACGCTTAATACCACCGAAGATGATAAAGCCTAGAACCACTAAGATAATGCCTAGAGCGATTAAGCGAACGCTACCAGTATCGATACCCATAACGGTCACGGCAGAGCCTTCACCGGCAACCTGAGCAACCGCGTTAATAACACCGTTGGCCTGTACACCTGGTAAAAACACACCACAAGCAATGATAGATGAGATCGCGAATAGGACGCCGTACCACTTTTGACCTAAAGCACGTTCGAAGTAATAAGCAGGACCACCGCGGTATTCGCCGGTAATCACGTCACGTTCTTTGTAGATCTGACCTAGCGTTGATTCAACATAAGCGGTTGACGCGCCTAAGAACGCCACAATCCACATCCAAAATACTGCACCAGGGCCACCAAAACCGATAGCAGCAGCAACACCAGCGATGTTACCCATACCAACACGGCCGGCTAGCGATACCGCTAATGCTTGGAATGATGAAATACCATCATTATCTGGTTTACCTTTAAATAGTAAACGCAGCATTTCTTTAAATAAACGGACTTGTACGAAGCGGGTGAGAATTGAATAGAATAGACCAGCGCCTAAACACAGATAGATAAGAGCGGGGCTCCAAATGACGCTATTTAAAAAGCTAACAATGCCTTCCATAGTATGTGTTCCTAATTTTAATAAACTTATCACGCACAATCTTTGATGGGAGCATAAGTTAATTGTCATAATTTAAGTTCATGTACAGCACTTATTTAATTCATAAGACAATAAAACTGTCAGTTAATCAATTAGATAAGCACAAACATGATAAAAAGCGATACATTTGCAATAACTGTAAGCTAGTTTAGCTAAATGTTACACAAACGTATGCCTAGGTAACCTCAATTTGCCATAAAAAAAAGCAAATTGCTACAATATTTTTTAATAAAAACAATATTTTTTCTCGCCAGCCAGTCAGTTTATATACCTCTAAGCTTGTTTAAACAAGCTAAATTCAGTGTTTTATGAATGCTGAGAGCGCATAAAAAGGTAGGATACAGTTTGGCTTAGCGGTTGGTTTGTAGTTGTGTTTAGGTAACTAAGAATTGTAAATCCGCTGTTTCAGTCCCATAAAGCATCCGTAGCATAACGTAGCAGTCTCGTCTTGAGTTGATGTTAAAAGTGCGTCGATGCTAAAAAGCCTGCTAACAGTGAAAAATGCTTGTTTTGTATTTTATTGCATTTATATTGTTGAATAATTGCAGCTTAAATAGGTTTGCCGCCAATAAGCTTATATAATGCATGCTATCCGTTACTGGCTAATGGCAGCCAAGATAGTGAATAATCTAGGTCACAAATATGGGTGTCAGTTTATGGATGTTAATTAAAGTGTCGATTAATTAAAATGTGAATCAATTGAAAATTTTAATTAAAAGTTCGTTAATACAACCGGTAAGTAAGTTACAACATCAGTTAGTTGCAACACCAGTAGTTACAACATCAGTTATCTAGAACATCAGTGAATTAAATTTTTGGAGTAATCAGTTATGTCGCGTCAATCAATCCTAAAGCCACTTTTATTGTCTGTGGTCCTAAGTGGATCAGCAGTAGGTCTATCAGGTTGTGGCTATAACACCTTGCAAGCGCAAGATGAGCAAGTTGCAGCTGCTTGGTCAGAAGTAGTTAACCAATACCAGCGCCGTGCCGACTTGGTACCAAACTTAGTGGAAGTGGTTAAGCAGTATGCCAGCCACGAACAAGACGTATTAACTGATGTCGCTGAAGCGCGCTCACGTGCCGGTAGCATCCAGTTGACACCTGAAGCGTTAAACGACCCGCAAGCGATGGAAAATTATCAGGAAGCACAGGCTCAAATGACAGGTGCTTTGTCACGCTTAATGGCGGTATCTGAGCGCTATCCTGATCTAAAAGCAGATCAGCGCTTTGCTGACTTACAAGCTCAGCTTGAAGGTACTGAAAACCGCATCACCGTGGCGCGTAACCGCTATATTCAAGAAGTACAGACTTACAATACAACCGTTCGTCAGTTTCCAACTAACTTAACCGCAAAAGTGTTTGGGCTAGATGCGAAGCAGAACTTCAGTGTCGATAATGAAAAAGAGATTTCAACCGCACCGAAAGTTGATTTTGGTGAGTAATAATACGCCCTAATCAAGTGGCTTAATCTGAGTAGACAGTTATTAGATGAGAAGGGATTGAGTAGGTATGAACGGTTGCTTGTCGTTAATTAACTGTCTGCTATCGGATAATTAGTATTTTCTGAGAGTTGGCATTCGCTTTTTTAGATAAACTCTAGTTACGATAACTATCAACAATATAGGTTTAAATGGATGTCAAAACTCTCAACAAAAAATGGCTCAAAAAGTTTAACTAACTACATGATGGCTATTAGCCTAGGTGTGCTGAGCTCATTGGCCTGTGTTGCATGTGGCTATAATGATATTGCAACTGAGGGTGCTAATACAGAAGTTGTCAGTGCATCTGATTCTACTGGGTCAACCTCAAAGTCTGATGATCAGCAGAACACAGCGTCTCAATCGTCGCAGCGCTCAAGTAGCATTTCTATTGGGTCTATAGAACAGGCAGAGGGCTCGGTTAAAAAACCAAGCTATCTGACACCTGAGACAGTTGCGGCTAATCTGAAAGATCCGGTAAATGACTTTACTGGGACACTGACACTCTATGAGATTGATCAGCTAAATACCAAGCTAAGATCGGTGTATAACTCAGGCATTATGCAGGCGGGTGTCGTTTTAGTTGCGACTACCGATGGTATGCCAATCTTTGATTATGCCATGCAAGTGGCTGAAAGCTGGGAGTTAGGCTCCGCTGATGAGAATGATGGGCTACTGATAATGATGGCCGTTGAGGATAGGCAGATGTATATCCTCACAGGATTAGGAATTGAACACATACTGACAGATAAAAAAGTTGCTCAGGTTATTGATAATGTAATGACCCCCAACTTTAAACAAGCGCAATATGCGCAAGGACTGTCAGAAGGTGTCGATGCTCTAGTAGCTATCTTAAAACAAGAAAAATTGAAACAAGAGCATCATTAATACAGCAACATCTTTAGTCTTTAATCTTTTTTCGAATTAAAGCGATACTTGTGGTGAGTATTTAAGCGGTAAGTATTTAATAAATATTACGAAAAATTGGGTGGTACTTATACTATGCAAAACCTTACTAAACGTCTGTCAGTTTTTATGCTGTTGGGTGCAAGCCTACTGTCAGCACCGATGAGTTTTGCAGAAACAGGTGCCTCATCTACCCAAGGTTATAATGACCAAAGCATTGAAGATATGGTGGCCATTGCCAAAGCTGGGCAAGAAAATGAAGCCATTAATGATGCGGTGTTAGGCAATGAGGCGATTCGTGATAATTTACCAAATATTGGTGAAGCCAGCGCTGAAGATGCCCCGCAAACCTCTGCGCCTGCAAACACTGCTGAGCCACGTCAATCGACCTCAGAAGCGGTAGAAAGCGATAAGCTGATTTTAAACAGTCCGGTGGTGGACCAGGCCAATATCTTTAGTCCGCAACAAAACCAAATACTGACCCAAAGACTACGTCAGATCTATGACCAAGGTCTAGCGCAAGCGGCACTAGTTACAGTACCCACTACCAATGGTATGGATATTTTCCAGTACAGTATGCAGGTTGCTGACAGATGGCAGCTGGGTGATAAAGATACTGATGATGGTCTGCTGATTTTAGTGGCCGTCAATGACCGTGATATGTATATCCTATCCGGTTATGGCTTAGAAGGTGTCTTACCGGATGCCGCTCTCAATAGAATTATTGATGAGCAAATTACGCCTTCTTTTAAGCAAGGCGATTATGCTGGCGGGTTGATCAAAGGTATTAACCAAATCGAGAACCGCTTACAAACCGACCCTGAAATACTCAGACAGTCTGATGAGTTGGCAAAACAGCGCAGTCAGGCACAGTCAGCGGGTGATACGCCGTCGCAGTTTGGTATGTTTTTAATCGCGATGATCTTTGGTCTGTTTTTGACTTCGGTATTAGGACGCATCCTAGGCTCATTTGTTGCGACCGGTGGTTTTGTGATGATGTCACTGTCTAGTGGCGCCGGCATCATAGCGACCATCTTTATGGCCGTATTCTTATGGCTGTTCTTGATATCACGTGGCTCAGGCGGCGGTGGTAAAGGCGGTCGTGGCGGCGGTAAAGGTGGCAGACGTCGCGGCGGTGTTATTGTCTTCCCAGGCGGCGGCTTTGGTGGCGGAGGCGGAGGCTTCGGCGGTGGCGGATTTGGAGGCGGCGGCTTCGGTGGTGGGGGCGGCGGCTTCGGCGGCGGCGGTGCTGGCGGTTCATGGTAGAAACTTTGACCGCCAAAGTTATTGGCTAGCCCCATAAGTATTCGCTAAGGATAACACCGCGTTAAGCTTATGACCTATATACAATGAGCTATATATAGAGTGAGCCATTTATAGCCTGCTATATTATAATCTGTTAGACCTGACTCTGATTTATTAGTCAACCTATTTTGAGGTATCACATCATGCAACAACCCCCTCCTAAGCCTGATTCTAATGTACGACATCCGAATGTCGCAGAGGGTCATGCTGTGGTTAGTGAGCCAAGCTTTGCCAGGCTGTGGCGACAAGCGATTTTCATCCCCATACTGCATAATCGGTGGTTAACCGAGCAAGTGATGCAGCGACTAACCGAGCAGGTGGGTGAGGCTGAAAAAGGCCATCGCGGAGAGGTGTTTTTGGTTATCGAAAACCATCTGCCGATTAATCAGGCGTATCATATTGGCAGCCGTGAGCGTGCGATTGATTTATTCAGTGCTTATCGAGTGTGGGATACCGAAGAGAACACTGGTGTTCTAGTTTACGTTAATATTTGCGAGCACAGTCTTGAAATCGTTGCCGACCGTGGTATCAATGCGCATGTGAGCCCAACCGTTTGGCGCGCCATGTGTGACAAGGCGCTGGCAGGGATGTCTAAAGGTAAGATGGAGTCAAGCTTAACCGACCTGTTGGCAGAAATTGGCTTGTTATTAAGACAGCATTATTATCTTGAGCATGATCCGGCGGGTAACGAGCTATCAGATACGGTGGTATTTTTAAAATAGGTGGGTCTGCTACTGACCAACATAACAACGGATGCACAAAAAAGCTGAGGGTATGCTATTAAGTCATAGCCTCAGCTTTTATTTTGAGCTAAGATTTTTATCAGTTTTAAATTAAAATTTTTTAGCTTAATAGACTCTGCTGTAATTTTGGCAGTACCTCGCCGGCTTTACCGGCCAGCTCAATATCGACTAACGGATTTTGAGTTGGGTTTAAGTTAATCTCAATGATGGCAGCGCCTTGCTGCTTAGCAACTTGTAACAGTCCTGCCGCCGGATACACCAAGCTTGAGGTGCCAATACTGATAAAGACATCACAGTCATTCACCGCATACTCTGCATACCGCCACTCATCTTGGGGTAGCATCTCCCCAAACCAAACAATATCAGGCCTGATATAGCCGTCACATTGAGGGCAGCTTAGCAATCCATCTTCACTATAATCTATTGTTTCATTATAGGGCGCACCACACTCACTGCACTTATTACGCCACAGATGCCCATGTAAGTGAGTGACCTCACTGCCAGCCTGTTCATGCAAATCATCCACATTTTGGGTAATTAGTGCCAAGGTCTTACCTTGCTGTTGCGCCCACTCTTGTATCGAGTGAAGCGCATGGTGTGCTGAATTGGGCTGCTTATCTTTTACCAGATTACGGCGCCATTGATACCAAGACCATACCATCTTTGGGTCACGGTCAAAGGCATCGATACTGGCTAAGTCTTCTGCTCGATAGTTTTCCCATAGCCCAGTTTGTTTATCACGGAAAGTAGGTATACCGCTTTCTGCTGAGATACCAGCACCGGTTAGCACACAAATGCTATCAGCTTTGGATATTAAGTCAGCGGCTTGAGCAATGGCTGATGGATTAGGGGAGGTTGCTAAATTAGAAGGTGAGGTTATATCCGTCATGACACGCGCTCCAGTAGCAAAAATCGACAACAGGGTATCTTATCTATACCAGACTAAGGGCAGTTTAACATTTAGCCGTGCTTTTATCAGCACAGGTCAGCCGCTATCAGTCCTAGCAAGTCTTAAGTAACAGGTTTTGAGTAGCAGGTCTTTAGTGATAGGTATTGGGCTACAATGAAACATAAAAATAATAAACAATTAAAAGCTATCAGACGACGCGAGCTGATATGATAAATACAATTAAAAATAAATAAAAACGGAGAGTCGGTATGAATCAGATGATAAGTGGCTCAGTATGGCTGGCTATTATTGGGCTTGCCATGCTGCTATTGCTGGCAATTGGGTTTGTCAAAAAGCCAAATATCACGGGCAAGTCTAATCAAAGAAAAGGGAAGGGTAAGGCAAAAATAAAAACCACAAAGGCAGATAAACCTAAGTTTCAAAGCAAAGCCGGCAGCTTTAGTGGTAAGCCCAGTCAAGACATGCTCAGCTTACAAAAGCGAATCACCAAGCACTTCCCAGACTTTAGCGCCACTGCACGTGAAAGTCACTTGATCTTAGAGCGTAATGCCAAAAAAGTCGCCATGTTAACCATAGATACCAACGCTGATCTAGGACGTCGTCGCCTGGGTGAGGTTGCTGTGATTAATTTTCACAGTATGCCAAGTGTTGAAGAGTTACGCGTTGAATTAAGCGGTGTATAAGCTTGTTTTAAAAGTAGGATTAAACAATAAAGCAATACATCAGATAATAAAGCTAAGCGTGAAATAAGTGAATTACTAGCAAATTGCCTGTTTAATCACACCTGCCAGCGCCGACGTTATTTGACTTTAGCGCTGCTATAATGATAATGATGACTAAGCGTGACCGAGCACACATACTTTTTACTATGATTTGCTGTTTGTTTAGAATAAGTTAGTGAATATTAAAACTGACTGTTAAGCATTTCTTGTAATTTGGCTTATGCTACCCGCTTTACGTCCTATGTTGGGTCAGACAAGAGGGTCGAGTAAGAGCCGCAAACAGCTGCTTTAGTAATATCTTTAGTCATGTCTTTAGTTATACAGACAGGTGTTAAGGATATAAAGCACAGCGTCATACCAGGTCGTGGCGATACACACGCTAGGATAACTCACTATTTATTATAGGCTTAAATCATTATGCAGTGGCAAGATGAGCAAACCGTACAAGATGTTGCATTAAGAGAGAACAATCGACCAGATACTGGGTTTTTGTCTTGGTCAAACTATATCAAGCAGCATAAAGATGACCCGCAGCAAAGATATGCTGTGGCGCAGCAGTTCTTGCCTTGGCCGTTAGGATTTAAAGAGTCGGTATTGGCATTAAGAGCCATAATTCGTGAGCAAAAAAAGCAGCAGCAGGATTATGAAGATCAGCTATGGACGCTGTATCAACTGGCGGCATGGGAGTCTTTTTATCCCAAACAGTCGCCGCAGTTAGATGAGCCTGGGTTTAAGATATTTGTTCAATTCCCTGGATCGAAAGTAACCGAGCTAACCATCGACTATCAACAGCTTGGCTATCAGCAGCTTAAGCTATTGACGAAGACTGATGCCAAAATGCTGGTTGCTTTGTATGGTGAGCCCGAACAGCATAGCACCTTGTATCAGCTGTATCCTGAGGTATGGCAACAAGCAGAGGCGTGTTATGTGTCACAGTTGGCTGACACTGAAACGCTCAGCCCACAACAACAGACACAATCATTCAATCATAACAATACCAGTGCTGCGACAGTGAATCGTGCTGGCGTTAGTAGTGCGGCAAGAAAATATATGGCCGATGGACAGCCTTCTGAAATTCTGTGGAGCCGTGATAAGACCGCGAAAAAACAAATCACAGATGATCGCTCAGCGTCCAAAAATAAGCGTCGCTCTGGTAGCAGGTTGGCTATTGGACAGTTGGCACGAAAAAAGCTGAATCAAAGCAAACTTAAAGACAGTCCGATAGCGGATGTTATTAAGCAAGCGGTAACTCGGTCTAAGCCGCAATCGTTACTAGAGGTCATTAATACTCAGCTGAATCAGAATGGCTCGAAGGTTAAGCGGATTGTATTACTGATTGGCGGCTGTACTTTTATTATCAGCAAAATTAAACGCTAAGCGAAAGCAGATACAAAAAAAGCCAGTGATATTTATCATTGGCTTTTTTTATTCTATCTATATTTGTGTAGCAGTTAATCATGCTTATTGCTTATCCCACAATCAGTATGAGCAGACTAAATTAGCTACAAGTTCATTACCTGAGTCTGGGAAAATAACATCCCATAATCTCCAAGCATTAGGGACATTGGCTTGGTGAGTAGATTTTCCATTAAGTGTCATCGATACGGACAGTACTCTCGTTTTCATAGGTCGGGTGCAATCGTATTCATTTAAATTAGTCATTGTGTCGTACTTTATGGAGCCTGTTGTCTGAACCTCATTTTGATCGTATTTAATAAATGCTTGTCTATATCTCCCATGATTCACTATTGAATCAGTATCAACAAACAATTTTTCGCCTTCTTGGGTTATTCCAACTTCTACCCAGTTAGCCGCATGAGTTGTTGCTGAGATTAAACCTAATACCGTTAAAACTACTAGTCTCATCATATTAATCCTAATTTAATTTTTCCTTAAATTATATCTATATACCTCAATACTGTCATTAGAGCACTAATATCTAGATAAAGCTTTCAGCAGTGGATATGCACCTATTCTATGAATACCTATAATTTATTTCAGCTAAAATATTTGAAATAGTAAAAAAACAGCCACTAATTAAAAGAATTTCAATTAAAGTAATTTTTAATTAAATATAATTCATTATCTGTAACAGGGTTATGCGATATAGTAATCATTCTTTAATTTTTATTAACCATTGCTTATTTTGACTGTGAGTATTCCTATGAAAAAAATACTTAAGTGGGTTTTAATTATCCTTGTTGTGTTAATTGTAATTGCTATATTTACTGGTAACGATGACACAGAAACCTCTACATCATCTGCTGACACTCAAAGTGCTGAAGAAGTAGTAGAAGAGACTATACCAGTTACCGCTAATGAGTTATTTGATGCATATCAAAATAATGAGGTTGCAGCTGATAAGCAGTATAAAGGCAAGTTGCTAGAAGTAAGTGGTACAGTAGCTAGTATTGACAGCGGTATTAGCGATCAAGCAATTGTACAGCTTGCAACATCTAATGAGTTTATGAGTGTAGCTGCTGAAGGTGATGACACATTCACTGATACAGCTGCAACACTTAGTAAGGGTGAAAATGTGACAATGGTTTGTAATGGTGCTGGTGAAATTGCTGGATTTGTACAGCTAGACAAGTGTGTCATGCAGTAAAAAAACTGTATTTATAATTTAAAAACCCACTCAATCGAGTGGGTTTTTGTACTCTTTGAAATGGTAGGTTAGTTATTGATGACTAATCACAAGGCACGACAAAAGGCAAAAGTCCTGTAGAATAGGGCTTTCGAGGAGTATGAGGTAAGGAGTGTTAATAGGGGGATTAGAAGTGGTGCGCCCGGCGGGGATCGAACCCACGACCCTCGGCTTCGGAAACCGATACTCTATCCAACTGAGCTACGGGCGCATATCATGAACAACTGCTGCGCTATATCAGATGAAGCCGTATTTTGGCCAATAGATATAGGCGGCTTAGTTTAGCAAAAAGCCGGTTAAAAACCAACGTTATCGCTAATAATAATGGTATTGCTAGCGTGAGAAATGACAAAGTGTGGCAAAACTGTTACATTAGCAGGTTATTTAACCAGGTTTATTATCAGTAAAGAGGGTTGATTCACTACGCCTGACAGACAGGAGTTAGCCAAAAATAGCGCATAAAAGCTGATAGGGAACAACAACCTAGTGGGTGTCCGTAACACACGACAATCGCATTAGAATATTAATAAATGACGATTTGTCGATATAGTCACTATTGAAACATGGCAATTAACCCTATTTTTCCCTTATAATACTATGGAAAAGATATTCTTACTGATTTATTATTAATCTGTTAAAAACTGATACGTTTAAATAATTTACTCAATCATACACGACTGTTGACTGAGGCCTAGCTCAATTTATGCCATGGCATCCTTTAGCGGTCGTTCCACAAAGAGATTGTGACGCATGAAAAAAATCGTGATGTTATCCGCCGCAGCCATTCTTGGTCTTTCTGGTATTACCTTAAGCCAAGCTGAAGACGTTGTTGATGCAGCAGCCGAAACGACAGAAGTAGCGACTGCTACCGATGATGCTGCTAGCACTGATGATGCTGAAGCGACTGAGACCGATGCGACTGAAGAAGGTGCAGAAGAAGCGGCTGCAGCGCCTGAACCTGCTGTTGAAGAAGAGCCTATTCCTGAAGATACACCTCAAGTGAAAAAGGTGATTGCTTTGTATCCTAAGTTGGTAGAGCGTATTCAGCCTTACGGTAAGGTTTGTTTTGAAGGTGATACCAACTGTGACATTACCTTAACTGCATCTGCTGGCGCATCTGCTGATGGTGAGCCTCGTGATGGTAAAGCCGTATTCGATGCTATTTGTCACACTTGTCACGCCACTGGCGTAGCTGGTGCACCTGCTGTTGGTGATAGTGGTGCTTGGGGTCCTCGTATCGCTCAAGGTAAATCGACTTTGTATGATCATGCTATCAATGGTTTCAACGCGATGCCTGCTAGAGGTGGTGCGGATATTCCTGATGAAGAAGTACAAAACGCGGTTGACTACATGGTTGGTGAATCAAGCTAATCTGTGTATAAGCTGAATGACTTTTAAGCTGCAACGTTATAAAGCTGTTATGCTTTAAGTCATTGCTGAAGACGATATAGCCATTAACGCTGTATAGCAATCAAGGACGATTAAGCAATTGCTTTACCGCCTTGATTGCTTTGGTCGTTCAAGCTGCTTAGTTTAAATTGACCATTTAGATAATGATTAGACGTTAGGATAAAAATAAAACGCTTACCAAGTTGGTGAGCGTTTTTTTGTTAACAGAAATCTTCGTTAGTAGAAATCAATTACTGCCTTGCTGCTAATCAGACTTTGGGTTTACCGAGGCGCTTGGGTAGGGTTTAATTATTTATTTTCGCTACCATATAGTATAAATACTCGGCCGTTAGGCTTATTCATTCAGACATTGAAAGACTAAAGATTCACAAATTAAGAAACTAATTAACAAACTGAAAGCAACACACTGAAATTAACGCTACCACACTAATAGATAATGAAGCTGTGAATTTATGACTAATACAACGCCTGCATTACAAGTAGAGAATCTGACCAAGGTTTATGGCAATGGTTTTGCTGCCTTAAAAGATGTCAATTTAACGGTGCCTCAAGGGGGGTTCTTTGCCTTGCTTGGGCCCAATGGTGCCGGCAAGTCAACCATGATTGGCATCATTAGCTCATTGTTCAAGCCGACCGAAGGCAGTGTCAAAATATTTGGTACTGATTTGTTGCAAAACCCCTCTATTGCAAAGCAGTATTTGGGTATTGTTCCGCAAGAGTTTAACTTTAACCAGTTTGAAAAGGTTGAGGATATTTTAATCACTCAAGCCGGTTACTTTGGCATACCCGCCAGTGATTCTAAACCTCGCGCCAAAAAGCTACTAACGGCTTTGGGGCTATGGGATAAGCGTAATAATAAAGCTCGTGAGCTGTCAGGCGGTATGAAGCGCCGATTGATGATTGCGCGTGCTCTAATTCATAAGCCAAGACTGCTGATTCTAGATGAGCCGACCGCTGGGGTAGATATTGAGCTGCGCCGCTCGATGTGGGAGTTTATGCAGCAGATTAACAAAGAAGAAAATACTACGATTATCTTAACCACGCACTATCTTGAAGAGGCAGAGCAGCTGTGTCGTTATATCGCCATTTTAGATCATGGTGAGATTCGAATTAATACTGAGATGAAGGATTTGCTGTCGAAGCTGTCTATTGAGACCTTCGTATTTGATTTGGTCAATCCGGTATCTAATCCAATTGAGCTAACCGGGGTGACCGGTATGTCACAGCCTGACGCACAAACGTTGGAGGTGACGTTGAGCGAGGGTGAATCCTTAAATCAGGTGTTTAGCCAGTTATCAGAGCTAGGTATAGAAATTTCAAGTATGCGTAATAAAGCCAACCGCTTAGAAGAATTATTTATGCGTTTGGTTGAGCAGGGTGTGGAGACAAAAGACAGTATGAAGGAGGCAGGGCTATGAGCAATAATCAAATGAATAACAACTCGGCAGGCCCTATTCAAGACGGCCTTAGCTTTGCACAAAAGTGGATTGCCTTTCGTACTATTGTAGTGAAAGAAATCCGTCGTATCTTGCGTATTTGGCCACAAACCCTGTTGCCGCCAGTGATTACCATGAGCTTGTACTTTGTCATCTTCGGTAAGATGATTGGCTCACGCGTCGGTGAAATGGGCGGTGTGCCGTACATGCAGTTTATTGTGCCTGGTCTTATCATGATGTCGGTTATTACCAACAGTTATTCGAACGTGGTGTCCAGCTTCTTTAGTGCCAAGTTTACCTCAAGTATCGAGGAGCTATTGGTATCGCCAGTCTCTAAGCACTCTATCTTAATGGGTTATGTCAGTGGCGGTGTGTTTCGTGGCCTGATGATTGCGGTTATTGTCTCTATCGTGGCACAGTTCTTCACACGCCTAGGCATTGAGCACTTTTTTGTGATGTTATTTACGGTGCTGGGTACCTCTATGTTGTTCTCCTTAGGCGGATTTATCAACGCCGTCTTTGCGCGCTCATTCGATGACATCTCTATCATTCCAAGTTTCGTATTAACACCCTTAACTTATTTGGGCGGGGTGTTTTATTCGTTAGACAATTTATCGTCATTTTGGCAAAGTGTGTCACTGCTAAACCCCATTGTGTATATGGTCAACTCGTTCCGTTACGGCATCTTGGGCTATTCTGATGTCAACGTTTGGTATTCGATGCTGGCTATCTTTATCTTTTGTGGTGTGTTCTATGCCATTGCCTATCGTTTATTAGAAAACGGGTCACGCTTAAGACTGTAAATTTGGTTTTAGGCCAACTAAGCGGTTGGCCTAATACGGTCAACTCAATACGGTTAACCTTACATCTAGCATTATCAGTATCTATCACAGTTCACAAATTGCTTATAAACATTGCTTAATATAAAACTGCTTATTAAACAGTAGTTATCACAAAGTGATTAGCAAAAATTGAGCAAACAGACAGCATAACTAGACAGGAAAAATTATGAGTATTCATGGCGTACTAGGGGAGAGCACCAGCTACCCAAAAACCTATCAGCCCGACACATTATTCGCCATTGAGCGCGCTTTAGGGCGTGATGCGATAGGTTGGGAGCATGATAAGTTGGCACTTGGTATGGACTGGTGGCATGCATTTGAAGTGTCTTGGTTAACACCGCAGGGCATTTCACAAGTGGCCGTTGCTCGATTTGGTATTCCTGCCAGCTCTCGATATATCGTAGAGTCTAAGTCGTTGAAGCTGTATCTAAACAGTTTAAACTTTACTGAATTTGACAGCTGGCAAGCGGTGGAAGAGACCATTGCCAAAGACTTATCGGCATGCGTTGATGCTCAGGTGCAAGTAGAGTTGTTTGAGCTAGAAGCATTAACCCAAGCTTCTGGCAGTAACAGTGGGCTGTTAATTTCACAACCATCAGGGCAGTGTGTCGATCAGGCATTACAAGGCGATGAGAAAGTCGAATTAGTCGCTGATCCTGATGCCAGTTTGCTACAGCCACTTAATTCACAACAGCCATCTGAATCATCTGACAAACAACCGGTTCAGCAGCAGTTTTACTCAAATCTATTACGCAGTAATTGCCCAGTGACTAATCAGCCAGATTGGGGCACGCTCTCTATCGAAATGACAGGCGCTGAGGCGGTAGACCCAGCCAGCTTATTACGCTACATCTTAAGCTATCGTCAGCACAATGGCTTTCATGAGCAATGTGTGGAGCAAGTATTTGCCGATTTAAGTCAGCGTTTTAATCCGGATTCACTGATGGTTCGCGCGTGGTATACCCGCCGTGGTGGTATTGATATTAATCCATGCCGTGTCAGTGATGAAAGCCTACTGCCAAAACCAAGCCGTTTGGTGCGTCAGTAGCTTATTTCACGCCAATAAAACATCTGAACTAATTCATTAAAAACAGAAAAATTACAACCTAAGACACCCTACGTTAAGTGCTCATTATCAATACTGATGCCTTAAAGTAGGGTGTCTTATTCATTTTATTTTGTTGACAACACTGGCAAAACATCGGATTATAAGATTTTGATTAGTCAGTTAACCGGCTCTATCGAGTCAGGTAACTTAAAGTAGCAACTATAGCAGGCTTACCGCCTACTTTAGGGTAGCTATTTTAAATGTGATGAGTAGCCGCAGTCAGACAACTTTGCTGATGCTGCGAGAACTCAGGGACTTATCGGTCTACAGTGACTAAGTGTTCGATCTAATGCTAAAGCCAGTTAGGCGTTCAACTTGCCAAACTCAACTTTAAAGCTTCAATAAGAGTTTGCTGTCTTTGATGACGTTATGACTTTAGGTTATTAACGTGTTTAGTTTAGATTGAAAGGCAATCATCTTCCTATTGAGTGGTGTAATATTAAATTGCGTCTATAAACTTAATATTAAACTTGAAAGATGTATCGGCCTGTTTAACTCGATTTGCATGTTTTATAACCCAAAACACACCAATCTTGTTAACACCTTAATCGATCAATAACGCTAAGCGTGCTTGCCCATTGATAATTGCCAAAACTAGGTATTATCAAGCATCGCAACCCCACGCAAAGTATGGTCACTGTCAACGTTAAGTCTTATATCACATAGCGCATGCTTGTTGGTATTTTTTGCCATGTCTGAATGGTTATTAAATTATCTGGAAATGGCTGATAAAAAAAGCTTAATATGATAAGTTAATTGGTTTTAAAAGTAACATAACCAAGTTTAAAAATAGCACACGGCTATTTTGAAATTACATCCCGCAATAAATAAGGTGATGACAGTGACCCAAACAACCCAAAGCCCTAATATGACAGGGCACACACAAACAGCGCACGCTGCCGTTAATTTTGGCAAAAAGCGTGAACTCCTAGAAAATGGCGATGGGCCAATAATGCTTTCTGGTGGCGAAATGCTGGTCCAGTCCTTAATTGATGAAGGTGTGGACTATATTTTTGGTTACCCAGGTGGTGCCGTCCTGCATATTTATGATGCTATTTTTAAACAAGATGCCATTGAGCATTTATTGGTGCGTCATGAGCAAGCTGCTGGCCACATGGCTGATGCTTATTCACGTCTTACCGGTAAGCCAGGTGTGGTATTAGCTACTTCAGGTCCAGGCGCAACCAATACCGTAACCGCTATTGCCACCGCTTTCATGGACTCTATTCCAATGGTTGTCATCTCAGGTCAGGTACCAAGATACTTGATTGGTGATGATGCCTTCCAAGAAACAGATATGGTTGGGGTGTCACGTCCCATCGTTAAGCACAGCTTTCAGGTACGCCACGCCAGTGAAATTCCTGAAATTGTGAAAAAAGCCTTTTACATTGCTCAATCAGGCCGTCCGGGCCCTGTGGTAATCGATATTCCAAAAGACACCACAGCGCCGCATGAGAAGTTTGAATACAATTATCCTGATTCGGTAAACATCCGCTCTTATCAGCCATCAGTGAAAGGTCACACGGGTCAAATCAAAAAAGCGATTGAGACTTTATTGGCCGCTAAGCGTCCTATCTTATATTCAGGCGGCGGTGTTATCTTAGGCAATGCGCATGAAGAGCTAACCAAGCTTGCGCGTCAGCTTAACTTACCTGTTACTAATACCTTAATGGGCTTAGGTGCCTTCCCAGGTTCGGATCGTCAGTTCTTGGGTATGTTGGGTATGCACGGTACTTATGAAGCCAACATGACCATGCATCATGCCGATGTGATTTTGGCAGTGGGTGCACGTTTTGATGACCGTGTGACTAACAATGTTCAAAAATTCTGTCCGAATGCGACCATTATCCACATTGATATCGATCCGGCATCTATTTCAAAAACCATTATGGCCGATATTCCAATCGTTGGTGATGTGAAGTCAGTATTGACTGATATGCTTGAGCTACTAGAAGGCGATGACAAGCAGCTTGATCAGCCAGCGCTACAAGACTGGTGGTCACAGATCAATGAATGGCGCAACCGTCATGGCTTACGTTATGACACCAGCACCGAGCATGGTATGAAGCCGCAGGCTGTGGTTGAAAAATTATACGAATTGACAGAAGGTAATGCCATCATCACCAGTGATGTGGGTCAGCACCAAATGTTTGCAGCGCTTTATTACAAATATAATGAACCACGTCAGTGGCTGAACTCTGGCGGTCTAGGCACCATGGGTGTTGGTCTGCCTTATGCGATGGCAGCCAAGCTGGTCAATCCTGATCGTGATGTGGTTTGTATCACCGGTGAAGGCTCTATTCAGATGAATATCCAAGAGCTATCAACCTGCTTCCAGTATGGGTTACCGGTTAAGATCTTATGCTTAAATAACGCTCAGTTAGGTATGGTAAAACAGTGGCAGGATATGCTGTATGAGGGTCGCCATGCGTCCTCTTACATGGAGTCATTACCTGACTTTGTTAAGCTTGCTGAAAGCTATGGCCATGTCGGTGTCAAAATTACCGATCCAGAAAAGCTTGATGAGCAGCTAGCAGAAGCGCTTGCGATGAAAGACAAGCTGGTATTTATCGATGTCTATGTCGATCGTCACGAGCACGTCTATCCAATGCAAGTTGCCGGTCAGTCTATGCGTGATATGTGGTTATCGAAGGGGGAGCGTACCTAATGCAACAACATCTAATCTCTGTACTAATGGAAAACGAAGCTGGGTCGCTATCACGTGTTGTCGGTCTGTTCTCACAGCGTGGTTATAACATCGAAACCCTAAACGTTGCACCAACTGAAGACGAAACCATTTCACGTTTGACCTTAACCACTAATGCCAGTGCAGAAAAAATTGAACAAATTACTAAGCATTTGCACAAGCTGATTGAAGTGGTTAAAGTCATCGACTTAACAGACAATGCGCACGTTGAGCGTGAGTTGATGCTGATTAAAGTTCGAGCCACAGGCAGTGCTCGCTCTGAAGTGAAACGCAGCGCTGATATTTTCCGTGCTCAAATTGTTGATGTGACCGCCAACTTATACACCATCCAAATTGTTGGTGATGGTGAAAAGCTAGATGGTTTCATTGATGTTATTGGCCGTGAGCGTATTTTAGAAGTCGTGCGTTCAGGGGTGATCGGTATTTTACGTGGCGATCGCACGCTAAGTATTTAAGGGGGCATTCGTCTCATATAAGCCTTTGTTTTAATAGCATTCATGTTAAATATTAGGTTATATATGAGACGTTTGCCAGCCCAATTGTTGTACTATTTCAAGGTTGATTTTCAACACCACCCATTATTTTCAAATTGATTGAAAGTATTTAAAAGGACTAAATTATGAACGTTTATTATGATAAAGACTGTGACCTATCTATCATCCAAGGCAAAAAAGTTGCCATTATTGGTTATGGTTCACAAGGCCACGCTCACGCCCTAAACTTACAAGATTCTGGCGTTGATGTGACCGTTGGTCTTCGTGCTGGTTCAGGCTCATGGAAAAAAGCAGAAAATGCAGGCCTAAAAGTATCTGAAGTTGCTGATGCTGTACAAGCTGCTGACGTGGTGATGATCTTAACCCCAGATGAGTTCCAAAAAGCGTTATATGAAGACGTAATTGAGCCAAACATCAAAGAGGGCGCAACCCTTGCTTTCGCTCACGGCTTTGCTATCCATTACAACCAAGTTGTACCACGCAAAGACTTAGACGTTATCATGGTTGCACCAAAAGCACCGGGTCACACTGTACGTTCTGAGTTCACTAAAGGCGGCGGTATTCCAGATCTTATCGCTGTTTATCAAGACGCTTCTGGTCAAGCCAAGCAGTTGGCGCTATCTTACGCAGCAGGCGTAGGCGGTGGTCGTTCAGGTATCATCGAAACTACGTTCAAAGATGAGACGGAAACTGACTTATTCGGTGAGCAAGCGGTACTTTGCGGTGGCGCAGTTGAGCTTGTGAAAATGGGCTTTGAAACCCTAACTGAAGCTGGTTACGCTCCAGAAATGGCTTACTTTGAGTGCTTACATGAGCTTAAGCTTATCGTCGACTTAATGTATGAAGGCGGTATCGCTGATATGAACTACTCAATCAGTAACAACGCTGAGTACGGCGAATACGTAACCGGTTCTGAAGTAATCAACGAACAGTCACGTGAAGCAATGCGCAATGCTCTAAAACGCATTCAGTCTGGTGAATATGCGAAAATGTTCATCGCTGAAGGCGCGGCTAACTATCCGTCAATGACAGCGCGTCGTCGTAACAACGCTGATCATGAAATCGAAAAAACAGGTGCTAAGCTACGTGCGATGATGCCTTGGATTGGCGGTAACAAAATCATCGACAAAGAGAAGAACTAATCATTCGACTTATTTGTCACCTGTGAGCTGATGGCTTAAGCGATTTGCTTATCTAAGTTAGCAACAAGCCTAAAGCCATTAGCAAACAAGCCCATATGTCTAAGACATGTGGGCTTTGTTGTTTGGTGCTCATTAATATCGTTGAAAGCGTGTAATTGCTGTGATTATGTGCAACTACTACAATTAAAGCTATACGATTGCAACGACTTAAACAGTTTTGTTTGCGGTGACTGCCAGCAGTGGTATAGACTGATGCGAATAAACGTTTTTAGCTATTTAGCTAAAGGCTATCTAGCTGAAAATATCTATCTTAAAATAGACTAGACTATTGGCTATACAATAGTCGAACGACCCGAGAATAAAGGATATAATATTTAATGAATACCGAATGGTTTGCTCAAATCGATTCCCAGCTCATCTTTATCATGTTAAGTGCGCTGGTAGCTGTTTTGATTTGGATCGAAGGGCAAATGCTCAAAAAAACCAATGGCAAAATACCGAAGACCGCTTTTTTTAAATTCTGTGCCGTCGTAGACTTTCTGTGGGTGCCCATCTCAATTGGCGCGATGTACCTGTTTGACATGGATGGCATTTATTTGACAGTACCCATTGCTTATCAGATCTATGCGGTTGCAGGCTGGGTATACAGTAATCGTTTGTTTAAGCGTAAAGGTACGCCTGATATTGAGAAGTTTGAAATATCAGAATCGTATATTTCTTTTTGCCAGTCGTTTGCGTTGGTGTTTTTTGTTCTATGTGTTGCGGTCACCACTTACGCGCTGATTACCTAATACTGATAATCCAGTAATGCTAACCCTCAAAAACGCAGTGTTTTGTCACTAACCTGACCTAAAGAGGACTTTTATTTACATCATTGCTACCAAAAGCACAGATATTATTAGGACATGCGCTGCAAAGCTGTTATACTAGGTTTTAGTAAGTAAGTTACTTTTTGAATGAATAGCACAGCTACTGATTCAAACATGGCTGCATTTTATCGTAGTGATGTAAGAAGTATCTATTTATTAGAGTGAGGGTTAGTTCACCTAATCAATAATACTCGATTTACGTTTTCTACAGGCGCATAGACTACTTTGTAGTTATTGCCCAGTTAAAAGCATCATGACTATAGTTAAATCAATTTTATATTAGGAAAAGTTATGTCAGAACGTGTACAAGGTACTGTTAAGTGGTTCAACGAAGCGAAAGGTTTTGGTTTCATCGCACAAGACGATGGCGGTCAAGACGTATTTGCTCATTACAGTGCTATTCAAGGCAGCGGTTTCAAAACCCTTGCTGAAGGTCAAAAAGTTACTTTTGTACTAGGCCAAGGCCAAAAAGGCCCACAAGCTGAACAAATCGAATCAGCTGAATAATTTTTGTAGGCTTTAACCTACACTTCGTGCTTATCACCTATAAAGGTGAGAGTGTGAAAGAAAAAGACAACCCTTAAGCGGTTGTCTTTTTTTTGGTCAAAAATTGCGATTAATCATCCGTTTAGATGAACTGTTAGATGTTTTGGCCATTGTTATCATTAAGTTTTTATAATAAAAATGAAACAAGCAGGGCACGGGTATGCCAGTTTTGACTAAATCAGAAAGGGTATTGTAAAATTTCAAGGGGATAATTTATGACCCTTTATTCACGTCAAAGGCTTGACCTAAATGGGCTGCTCACGCAATATAGTTGCGTTTGATAATTTATCTTTATTTATAGCACCTTAATTGAAAACAAAAAGATTGCTATAAACAAGATGTGGTATATTTTATTTTGTGAATGAAATGGAACACTGGGTTTATCTGAGGGCACTCAGTTAATTAAATCCAACAAATTGTTATATAAATTAGTGCACATATTGGCTAAGATATATAAGAATAACTTGTAAAGTGCTGTGTATAGGTTTAGATAAGCATACGGCACATAATTATTAACTCTGAATAATTCATAACATTAATAAACGAGGAACGTATGAAAGCATTAGTCGCTGTTAAACGTGTGATTGACTATAACGTAAAAGTACGCGTTAAAGCTGATAATTCTGCAGTTGATCTTAGCAATACTAAGATGTCAATCAACCCATTTTGTGAAATTGCTGTTGAAGAAGCAGTACGCTTAAAAGAAGCGGGCGTAGTTGATGAAGTTATCATCGCCTCAATCGGTCCAAAAGAAGCACAAGAGCAAATCCGTGCCGCTCTAGCACTAGGTGCTGACCGTGGTATCTTAGTACAAACTGACGACAAGCCTTATCCTCTACAAGTTGCTAAAATCCTTAAAGGCATTGCAGAGCAAGAAGGTACTGATATCGTACTACTTGGTAAACAAGCCATTGATGATGACAACAACCAAACTGGCCAAATGCTTGCTGCATTAATGGGCGCTGGTCAAGGTACATTCGCCTCTGAAGTAAAAGTTGAAGGCGACAAAGTAAATGTTACTCGTGAAATCGACGGCGGTCTGCAGACAGTTGCATTAACACTACCTGCTATCATCACTACTGACTTACGCTTAAACGAACCACGTTACGCGAAGCTGCCAAACATCATGAAAGCTAAGAAAAAGCCACTTGATGAAAAAACACCAGCAGACTTCGGTGTAGATATGGCCACTAAGCAAGAGATCTTGAAAGTAACGCCACCTGCTGAACGTACAGCGGGCGTTAAAGTTGGTTCAGTAGACGAACTAATCGACAAACTTAAAAATGAAGCAAAAGTTATCTAATTGAATAATTAATTTTGTTTAAATTTGATTAGTATCAGCGAGTATGTCGCCTGTCGATAACTTAAATGCAACGTTCAATCAAAGTGCAGAGCAGTGAAAAAAGTGCGATGCTAAAGACGTTATTAGCCATTGACGTTATTAAGGACACAAAAAGTAAAACTTAAAATAAGTGACAGGCAGCAACCAACCGTTACCAAATCATCATCTCAATATTAGAAAGGATAATAATCTCATGGCAATTTTAGTATATGCAGAACATGACAATGCCGAATTAAAAAAGGCAACTTTAAACACAGTAACCGCTGCTTCACAAATGGGTGGCGATGTTCACATTCTAGTTGCAGGTTCAGGCTGCCAGCCAGTTGCTGAACAAGCAGCTAAAGTAGCGGGTGTTAGCAAAGTAATTTGTGTCGATGACGCCGCTTATGAATATCAACTAGCAGAGAACGTATCTCTATTGGTTAAAGATCTAGCTGGCGATTACAGCCACATCGTTGTACCAGCAACCACTAATGGTAAAAACTTCTTACCACGCGTTGCTGCTCTACTAGACGTGAGCATGATCTCTGAAATCTCTAAAGTAGTTGATGCCAATACATTTGAGCGTCCTATTTATGCAGGTAACGCGACTGCAACAGTTAAAACTACTGAAGATAAAGTACTGGTTACCGTACGTGCTACAGCGTTTGACCCAGCTGCCGCTGAAGGCGGTTCTGCAACTATCGAAGAGAAGAGCGATGCACGAGATGCAGGTACTTCAAGCTTCGTTGGTGAAGAACTGGCTTCTTCAGACCGTCCAGAGCTAACATCAGCTGAAATCGTTGTATCAGGTGGTCGTGCCCTTGCTAACGGTGAGAACTTCACTAAGATCATCGAACCCTTGGCAGACAAGCTAGGCGCTGCTATCGGTGCATCACGTGCAGCAGTTGATGCGGGCTACGTACCAAACGATATGCAGGTTGGTCAAACAGGTAAAATTGTTGCACCAAACCTATACATCGCTCTTGGTATCTCAGGCGCTATCCAGCATTTAGCGGGTATGAAGGACTCTAAAGTGATTGTTGCTATTAACAACGATCCAGAAGCGCCTATTGCTAGCGTTGCTGACTACTTCTTAGAAGCTGACTTATTTGAAGCTGTTCCAGAAATGACCAGCAAGCTGTAATTGCTATACTTTATAAGTATAAATAACACAGCACAGTAAATAAAAAGCCTTCAGCATTATGTTGAGGGCTTTTTTTATGGGTGCTTGTATGTTTAGGGCACATATCTGATAGACAATTAGACTAATAATGCGGAGGCTAAGGGTGAAACAAAGTACCGAATATGATATTTGTTCTGTCACAGACGCTAGTCATGATACAGATTTGGTTCGCCAAATCGCTAATATAGAAGCATTGATTCAGCCGCATGACGCATGGTCTCAAGACTCAATAGCTTCTCTGTTAAGTCAAGATAGCAATCATTGCTGGGCAGTCATTGAGGGCAGTTTAAAAGCGAATGTTGGTGATGAAAATGAGATCAAAGTCGTTGCTTACTGCCTATATAGCACTGTATTTGAAACAGCAGAAATACTAAGAATTGGTACACATCCAAAATACCAACGTCAAGGTCTGGCCACGTGCCTATTAAAACCACTGATAAAGCATATGCCTAATAAAGAACTAGAGAGAATATTGCTAGAAGTTAGAGCCGACAATCACGCGGCCATTGCACTTTATAAAAAGATGGGATTTGAGCTTATTCATACTAGAATAGCCTATTATAGCAGTCCAGTATGTGACGCTTTGATTATGGCTTATCAAGATACTAATAATGATTAATAGGGTCTGAGCCACTGGAAACTAAGAGCTATTGAACGAGTATATATTAACTCTGTAGCTGTACCGGTTTGGTATTTAGCAGCGCTAATACCTCGTTGTGATTAGGTTGGGTTTCAAAGCGTAGCCACTGTTGATTGATTAATAATTCGATAGGGGCGTACTCTGTTTTATAGCTCATCTTTTTGACACTTGGAATCCAGTAGCCCAAATAAGCGTAGGTAAGACCCAATGATTTTGCCATTTCAATTTGCTGCAAGATACAAAACACGCCAAGACTGCGCGAGTGATAACTAGGATCTGGGTCAAAAAAGGTGTAGATACTTGATAGTCCGTCGCTGAGCTTATCGGTGACCGCGACCGCTAATAGTTTGTTATTGGGCTCGCGGAACTCCATAAAAACGGTGTCAGCAGGGCTGTCAATCAAGAACTGCTCAAAGGTGTGCAGGCTAGGCGGATACATATCACCATCAGCGTGACGGGCGCTGATATACTTTTGATACAAACCATAATGCTCTTGTGTGGCTTTGCTGGCATCTATGATATTGATGCTCACCTGAGCATTGCGATTGAGCACGCGGCGGTAACGTCTTGAGGGGTGAAAGTCATTGACCACAACGCGACTGGCGATACATTGTTGGCAATGATGGCAGTTAGGCCTGTAAATGGCTTTGCCGCTGCGGCGAAAGCCTTGATGGCTGAGATAAGTGTATAAGAGACGGTCAATACCTTGGGCTTCAGGTAGCAACATGAATGTCAGTTGCGACGCTCGGTCGGGTAGGTAACTACATAAGCTAGGTGGCGACAGATACAGCGGATGTTGCTCAACCAAATCATCGGAGTCTTGCTTGTCACTGATGTTTTGGTTAGGACTAATTTCATCTGAGCGATCAGTCGGCGTATTATCGGCACGTTCAGTATTTTTATGATCTGAGTTTAAACGACTTAGGGTTAAGCCAGGATTATGATCTGAGGCTTGTTGCATTTAATACTCTCTATTTAATGGTTTCTATTTAATGGTCTCTTGTTGTTGTTGAGTCTGCTGCCGAAGATTGCCAAAGCTCGGTACCTAATTTTAAACGATTCACTGCAAAGCGCTGTGTTGAAAAAGACTGCCAATCGCTACTGTTTTGCTGGGTTAATTGCTTTAGATGGCTCAAAAATTGTGCACGCGGCATGATGCCTGCGCCCAGACTTTGCAGATGTGGATTGGGCAGCTGACAGTCAATGAGCGCAACTTTAGTATGCTGACAGAACACATTTAATGCCCAAAATGCGATTTTTGAGGCATTGCTCTGGCGATGAAACATGGATTCACCAAAATACAGCTGTCCAATTTTTAGTCCATATAGACCGCCGACTAAAGTGTCGTTGTCCCACACCTCAATACTGTGAGCATAGCCTAGTTGATGCAGCTGAGTGTAAGCATCAATCATCTCATCATGAATCCAAGTGTCATTGGCATAACTGCGCGGTAGGCTACAGGCATGAATCACAGATTCAAAGGCCTGATTAACCGTCAAGTGCCAAGAGGAGGATTTGGCTTGGCGTTTCAGTGATTTGCTGGGCTCAAAAGTTGTCGGGTCCAACACGCAGCGTGGCTCAGGGCACCACCAAGCGATGGGCTCATCTTCATTAAACCAAGGGAATAACCCTTGCGAGTAGGCATCGAGCAAAGTCTTGGGCGCTAGATCACCACCAATAGCAATTAAGCCTAAGCCATCAGGGTCAGCGAGTGTTGGCTCGGGAAACAGGTAGTTGCTGGTAAACTGGTTGGGTGTTGCTTCTGAGCGGTCAACGTCTGTGGACGGGCTTTGACGGGGTTGATCGTGGTCAAAGCGTGTTTGATGGTTTGTTGGCACACAGGTATCCATTTATAGTCATCAGTGGTTGGTTATTAATAAACGATTCCATATTTTTGAAATTGGCAAAATCGTTCGGCTTTAAACTATCACAAACACTCAGGCGGATAAAGCGCTTAATATTTACCGCATATTACACGACAAGTAAGGTTCAATAGGTGGCACGCGCCAAGGGCATAAAAAAAGAGCCACTGCGCTGGCAGTCGCTCTTTTAACAATCATAGACAAACAGTGTTAGCTCAGTGTATTAGCATAGACAAACAGTCTTAGACACGCTAAGTGGATTGTTTAAGCTGTGGTGCTAGCAAACAATTAAGCGTTGCTGTCTGAGGCAGCTGTCAAGGTTGAGTCATAGGTGTGATCACTGGCAACCGCAGCACCAATAGAGTCTAAGAACTTCTCAGCGTCTAAGGCGGCCATACAGCCAGTACCGGCAGAGGTAATTGCCTGACGATAGACGTTATCAGCAACATCACCTGCGGCAAATACACCCTCAATACTGGTCTGTGTCGCATTGCCTTGAGTGCCACTATTGACCGTGATATAGCCATCTTTCATGTCAAGCTGACCGGCAAACATTTGAGTGTTTGGCTTGTGACCAATAGCCACAAACAGACCATGCACATCGACTTGTTTGGTACTATTGTCTTTAGTTGACTCGATAATCAAGCCAGTAACGCCCATCTCATCACCAACAACTTCTTTAACTTGATGGTTCCACTCGATAGTTACGTTGCCATTTTTGGCTTTTTCAAACAGTTTATCTTGTAAGATTTTTTCAGCACGTAAGCTGTCACGGCGGTGGATTAGCACCACTTCTGAAGCAATATTAGATAAATATAACGCTTCTTCAACTGCGGTATTACCGCCACCGACAACGGCTACTTTTTGGTTTTTGTAGAAGAATCCATCACAAGTGGCACAAGCAGAAACGCCTAAACCTCTAAATTTTTGCTCAGATTCAAGCTGTAAGTATTGAGCCGAAGCACCGGTAGCGATAATCAAAGCATCACAAGTATACTGACCAGCGTTACCTTCTAAAGTGAAAGGACGTTTGCTTAGGTCAACCGAGTTGATATGATCGTTAACGACCTCTGTACCAAAGCGTTCAGCGTGTGCTTTCATGCGCTGCATTAGGTCTGGACCGGTTAAGCCTTCAACATCACCTGGCCAGTTATCGACATCTGTGGTGGTGGTCAATTGACCGCCTAATTGCATGCCTGAAATAATAATTGGCTTTAAGTTAGCACGGGCAGCATAGACCGCCGCTGAATAACCTGCTGGTCCTGACCCTAAAATAATAAGTTTTTCGTGACGTGGCGAGGTGGTATCTTGGCTCATGGAAATTCCTTAAAGATGATATGTGTCAAAAAAGTTAGGTATGAAATAATGAGGTGTCAAAAAATGACCTGTCAAAAAAAGTAATAAAAAAATAACTAACTATGGTTAAAAATGATTTAGTATTCTGTGAGGCTTATGCTCATTCAATGAGGGCTTTTATTGTAAATAACAACCAAGTTTAAGTGATGATATTTATTAATTCAATAAATAAGGCAACAGACCCTCGAAAATAGAGCGCAATTTGCTATTATAGAGGGTTATACAGGTTGGCTTATGCTTTAACGCTGCATCAGCGATTATATGCCGTGTTATTCCACTAGTTTTGAACCATAAAGTTATTTTTGGATTTCAATACAAGTCTCTAAGCCACAACCTATTCTTTTACCAGTTTTACATGTTGATACGTTTTAAACGCTAGGAAAAATTATTAATGATAACGGCACACTTTCTACATAGTTCTAAAAAAGTAATTTTTACATTGCTTGCCGTCTTAGTGTCTGCATTTTTGTTCGTTATCTTGCTCACCTATACGCCAAATGATCCAAGTTGGTCACGCATCAGCAGTGACATGGGTCAAGTCAGTAATATGGGTGGTGCGATTGGCGCCTGGATGTCTGATTTGCTGTATACCTTTTTTGGGTGGTCAGCGTGGTGGCTCATCGTATTCCTAGCTTATGAAGCGTTATGTATTTGGTGGCAGCGCAATCAAGCCATTGGTCCATTGCGTGTGATTGGCTATGTGTTTTTATTGCTATCAAGCTGTGCCTTAGTGGCTATCATTCCACAACTATTAAGTATCTCCGAGGTCAGTAGTGCTCGGGTAGGCGGTATTTTAGGCGCTGAAATCGCCACTCGATTAACAGGCCTATTGACCATCTATGGCACAGCCGCTTTCTTATTGCTGTTTGTGTTATTAACCGCTACTTTTTCTTTTGATATCCATTGGCGTCAGGTACTCAAGTCGTTATTTAGTCTATCTTGGCTGGGTAATGGTGTGCGTGATAAGCAGGCTCACGCCGATGAGCAGTCAGAAGAGGACGCGCAGGTGGATACTGAACACGACTCTGATTCTGAAGACAGTGATGAAGATGGCTATCAGCTAGGAGATCCTGAAGCTGAGCAGCCAATGTATCAACAGCTTAAGCTAAATTTGGACGAGCAGCAGGCGCAGCAAGAAGCTGAACAGGCACAAGATCCGGCTTGGAACAATGCACTTGATGAATTTTTGGTGAGCTCAGGTCTGACTGAAAGCATCATGAATTTACGCGAGCAAAAAAAGCAAGAAGCACAAGCCCAACGTGAGCTTAAAGCAAAACAAGAAGCCGCCGCTGAATCGCAACCGACAGTTAAGCAAGAGCCTAGCTTTGCTTGGAATGATCCAGATGTTATTGATGAGTTACTTGATGATGGTAACGGGTCACAGTCACAGCCGACGCAAGCTGAGAACCCAGTAGATGGGCAACCGTCAACATCACAACCTTCAACCACCCAATCGCAAACAGCGCCTGTTGAGGCTCAACAAATACAGGCTGAGCAAACAGAGTTCGAACAAGATAACTCAGAACTGTCTGCCGCCATTGAGTCGACTGAAATAGAGATAGCACCAGAGGTTGATCCGGTACCTGATACGGCTCCGACGACTGAGTCTATTGATGACAGCATAACGGCTGATTTGACAGCAGAGTCGGAGTCGATGCTAGCCGATGAGAATACTGCTGAAACAAGCCCAGCCTTTAGCGAAGATAACTCAAGCGAAGATAACTCAGATTCAGCAGAAGAGGAACAAGCGCACGAGGTTTCGGCACAACAAGAAGTTTCTGCACAACAGGCATCTGAGCAAGATGTCTCGACGGATCAGGAGCAACCAGCAGAGCCGGAAGCCTTTGTTGACTTAACCCCAACCAATACGCCGCCATCGAATCCAAGAGAGCCGCATAAGGCGGAAGATAAGTCGAAAGCGTCACAGCCAGTAACGCCAACCATACGCTTTGCCACACCAGAGGGTGATGGCAATCATATTGAAGATATGGTTCCTGACAGTGACGATGAAGTAGCACTGCCTGAAATCCATGACGATGCCGCCTTTGCGTCGAGCAGTCGTGCGATGCAAACTGCCAAGTATCGAGAAAGCTTAACCCCAATTCCTGAGATTTCTATCTTAGATAAGCCCGATCCTGACCGCAAGCCAAGCTATACTCAAGAAGAGCTAAAGCAGTTATCTGAGCTATTAGAGATTAAGCTGCAAGAGTTTAATGTTAAGGCGGAAGTGGTTAACGCCATTCCTGGACCGGTGGTTACTCGTTTTGAAGTGGACCTTGCTGCTGGGGTAAAAGCCAGCAAAGTGACGGGTATTTCACGTGACTTAGCGCGCTCTTTGTCAATGGCATCGCTGCGTGTGGTCGAAGTCATTCCGGGTAAGCCTTATATCGGTATTGAGGTGCCGAATAAGAAGCGCGAAATGGTACGTCTGATCGAGCTATTAAAGACTGAAGCCTATCAAGATCCAAAAGCGCAAATTAGCATGGCCATGGGTAAAGACATTGGCGGTAAACCTATTATTACTGACCTTGCGCGCGCACCACATATGCTGGTTGCCGGTACCACAGGTTCGGGTAAATCGGTATTGGTTAACGCCATGTTGTTATCGATGTTGCTCAAATATAAGCCATCTGAACTGCGCTTAATCTTGATTGACCCTAAACAGTTGGAGTTGGCTAACTACAATGATATTCCTCATCTATTGACGCCGGTAGTAACCGACATGAATGAAGCGGCTAGCAGCCTGTCATGGTGTGTGGCGGAGATGGAACGTCGTTATCAGCTGATGAGCTTATTAAAAGTACGTAAGCTTGGCGAGTTTAATAAGAAGGTGATTGCTGCAGAAAAAGCAGGTCGTCCTATTTTAGATCCATTGTGGCGACCGAATGACAGTGTCAGTATTGATAAGGCGCCTAAGCTTAAGACATTGCCGATGATTGTGATTGTCGCTGACGAATTTGCCGATATGATTATGCAGGTCGGTAAGCAGGCTGAAGAGCTGATTACCCGTTTGGCACAAAAATCACGTGCAGCAGGTATCCACTTAATGCTCGCCACTCAGCGCCCGTCAGTCGATGTGATTACCGGTCTGATTAAGGCCAATATCCCAGTACGTGCCGCGCTACGTGTTAACTCGAAAGTAGACTCTCGTACTATCTTGGATGCTGGCGGGGCAGAGGATATGCTCGGTAACGGTGACATGCTGTTCTTAGGCCCAGGTCAAATTGAGCCAGATCGTGTGCATGGTGCCTATGTGAGTGATGAAGAGGTTAACCGTGTCTGTGATGCTTGGCGTGAGCGTGGTGCCCCTGATTATATCGATAATATGGCCAGCAACTTTGAGCTGACCAGTCCCAGCAGTGGCGGTAATACCTCTGGTGAAGATGATGCCTTATATGATGAAGCGGTCGCCTTTGTGTTAGAGACGCGCAAAGTATCAGCCTCTAGTATTCAGCGTAAGTTTAGTATTGGTTATAACCGTGCGGCACGTATTGTTGACTCTATGGAAGAGGCTGGTCTAGTCAGTCCTATGGGTAAAAGCGGTAAGCGTGAGCTGCTGATGTAATTGTATTAATCTGTTTTTAGCCTTTTTTAGACTAAATAGTTTTTTAGTTTTCATAGTTATATTTTGAGGTTTGCGGTCTCTCGTGTTTTAACTCTTTATTTAATGGCTTATTTCAAAGGCAGACTTATTGAAGCCCTTTTATGCTCGGCTTTAGGTCAATTAGGCATGGTTTATGTCGCTCGATTGCTATTTCTGAGGGACACTAAAGGGTTAGTTTAGCTAAACTGAGATTAGTTACACATTTAAACCTAAGTTAACAATCGGGTATATAGATTAAGTTAAATTACATGATATAATAGCCCTCGTTAAATACAAAACAGATTAAAAATAATAAGGAATCACTATGAGAACCATTATTCACAGAGCAGATACTCGCGGCGATGCAAACCATGGTTGGCTAAAAAGCAAACACACTTTTAGCTTTGCGAACTACTATGATCCTTCACGCATGGGCTTTGGCGCATTACGTGTTATCAACGATGACCATGTAGAAGGCGGTAAAGGTTTCGGTACACACCCTCACCGTGACATGGAAATTATCTCAATTCCCACTTCAGGTAGATTGGCGCATAAAGACACCATCGGCACTAACGGTATTATCGAAAGTGGCGAAATTCAGGTGATGTCAGCAGGTACTGGTATTGCGCACAGTGAGATGAATGGTAATGCTGATGAGCCAGTTAAATTCTTCCAAATTTGGGTCATTCCAAACAAACAAGGTGTTGAGCCACGTTATCAGCAGTTAAAAATTGCTGACATGTTAAAGCCAAACGAATTTGGTCAAATCTTGTCTCCAAACCCAGATGATGCGGGCGTATGGATTCACCAAGATGCTTGGTTTAACATGGGTAACCTAGACAAAGGTGTGAGTGCTCATTACAAACTAAATGGTACATTCCACGGTGTGTATGCCTTTGTTATTGAAGGTAAAGTTAAAATTGGTGACGAAGTACTAGAAAGACGTGATGGTATGGGCATTATCGATGTGACTGAGTTTGATGTGGAGGCATTAGAAGACTCAAGAGTATTGCTAATGGAAGTACCTATTCAGTAGTTAGTCAATAACTAGTCAGTAACTGGTTTTAAGTACAGTCTAGTATTGTTTAATAAAAAGCCAAATCGAATAGATTTGGCTTTTTTTATGTCTCTGATTCGGATAAGCTATGGATTAATATCAATATTTATAAATTATTATTCAAGCAGAGGACGCTATGTTCAAAGAATACCCCCAATATGATGCCATCGGATTGGCGCAACTTATTAAATCTGGTGAGATTAGTGCTAAGCAAGCATTAGAAGCTGCTGTGTTTCAAGCCAACAAACACAATCCCAAACTTAATGCCATTATCCACCGCTTTGATGAGCGTGCTTTTGCCGCCGCCCAAAGTGGTCTGCCAGAAGGTATTTTTAGTGGGGTACCTTATTTACTAAAAGATTTAAACTTCTTGTTTGCCGGTGAGACGATAAGAATGGGCAGCCGCAGCGTCAATATTGTGCCAGAGCATGACAGTGAGCTGGTCAAACGGATGCGCGCCACTGGGGTGAATACTTTTGGCAAAACCAACACACCAGAGTTTGGATTAATTATTACCACTGAGCCTAAGTCCTTTGGTCCATCGCATAATCCGTTTAAAAAAGGCTATAGCACAGGCGGCTCATCAGGGGGCAGTGCAGCAGCGGTCAGTGCAGGCATTGTACCGATGGCCGGCGCTGGTGATGGAGGCGGTTCTATTCGCTTCCCAGCAGCGTGGTGTGGGGTGTTTGGCTTTAAGCCAAGCCGTGGCCGCAACCCAAGTGGTCCACTATATGCTGAAGGCTGGGAAGGCGCGGTAGTCGATCATGTGATTACCCGCAGTGTGCGTGACAGTGCAGCGATGCTCGATGCCACCGCAGGTCGAGAAGTAGGATCTGCTTTTGTGGTGGACTCTGAGTCAATGACCGGCTCACGCTTTTTACAAGCCACTGAGCAGCCCAGTCAACCGTTAAAGATTGCGATTATGCGTGAGCCTTTATTTCCTGGCACGGTTGTCGATAAGGAAGTATTAGCTGTGTTAGACAAGACGTGTCAGCAGCTTGAAGACATGGGGCATGAACTAGATTATGCGCAGCCACAGATTGATTTGGATACCTTATGGCGTGACTTTTTCACCGTGGTGTGTGCGCATACTGCCTTTTTTGTTGATGATTTAATGCAGCGTCATGGTGCACAGCAGGTAGCAAATTTAGAGCCACAAACCCGTAATATGGCGCTGATAGGGCGTTCATTAAGTGTGCTTGATTTACTTAAAGCCAAGCAAGGCTGGCACGATGTGCAGTATCAAACCGGGCTAATTCTTGAGCAGTACGACATGATTGTCTGCCCGACAGTGCCAACTGCAGCGGTGAAGCATGGTGTGTTGCCGCCTAGCCGTATTGATGAGCTACTGCTTAGCGTCACTGATGTCATTGAGCGTGGGGTCAATATCGGTAAGTGGATATATAACTCAAGCCTAGTCGAAAAGCTCAGTGCACCTGTGCTCAGTAAAATGGCATTTACCACTTTGGGTAATGTCACTGGCCTGCCTTGTATGTCTTTGCCCATGGGAATGAGTAGCAAGGGGCTACCCATTGGCATGCAAGTGATTGGGCAGATGAATGACGAGGCAAGATTGTTTAGTTTAGCGGCAGACATTGAGCGTGCGGGCTTCTTTACGGAGCCAGCGATTTAAGCCCGCAATTTAGTATAGTCAAATTTGTGTATCAAATAGTTTTTATGAATGATAAAAAATAATATAGCTAGCTTATCCATTTAATTGGTATTTTAATGCCATTCAAAGAATTCAGTTGAATGGCATTATTTTTAGAGTAATAGATGAGTTAATTACGTCGTTAACTTTTTATCTATTTGTATAGACAGCGTTTCTATTATTTCAATACCATCTATAGAGTCAATTAAACCTAATCCTAAACCTTCCTTCTCAGTTTGTATTAAAATAGATTTTTTAGAGCCTTTAGTTTCCATAGCCTTTTTAAGTAAACTTATTGCATCTGCTAAAGGTTCATTAGGTTTTTGAATGCGAACTAAAACAGGGGTTCCTTCAAATTGCTCTACAAGAATTGCATCAATTCCTTTGTTTCTCTGAACAGGATTGAATTCAACTCCTTGCAAAAGATTCAGAGCATTGCTATCTACATTCAAATAAGATTTTCGCCCTTTTTTTAGCAGGTTAGATTCTGTTTTAATAGGTTTTTTTAATCGTTCTCGACTTAACTCAACAGCAGACTCTGATTGATCAATACCCAAGTAGTTCCTATTGGTGAGTTTAGAAGCAACGCAAGTGGTACCACTCCCACAGAAAGGGTCTAATACTAAATCCCCTGCATCAGTGACGAGCTCAATAATTTGTTCTAGTAACAAGATAGGTTTCTGTGTAGGGTAACCTACTCTTTCTTTTGCTTTAGGGTTAAGATAAGGAATTTCCCAAACGTCACTTAAGGGGACACCTTTTTTCTTCTCGCCATACTGAATATTCCCAAAGCTATCTTTAGCGTAAACGGTTTTATTCTTCTCATTCCTTGTTCTTTTTTGAAGTATTTGATCCACGTTCGTAGTCTCAGAATAAGCTTTGAATATACGATTAAACTTAAAGTTTTTAGACTTTGAGTAAAAATAAATATTTTGATGAGCAGGTAAAAGTCCCTTTTTTGCATTTGACCATCTTTTGTATGACCATATTATTTCTGATTGAAAGTTATTACTTCCAAATACGCTATCCAAAACAGCTCGAACAATATGTTCTCCACTTTTATCACAGTGAACAAATATTGAGCCGGTATCTTTTAATAGGCTATGCATAATCTCTATTCTATCTTTCAAAAAACGAGCGTAATTAGCACTATCTCCCCAAGTATCATCAAAACTAAACTCTTTGCTACCATCACGATTTTTCAAAGTATGAGTTTTCTCAGTAAAAAAAGGTGGGTCGAGATAAATTAAATCAACAGACTCTTCATCTAGACTCTTCATAACTTCGAAACAATCACCGTGCAATATACTATTTATCATACTAATTCTTTTTGATCCCTTTTTTCAGCAATTTTCATAAGTATCGATTTCAAGTCGTAGCCACTTACCTCTTTAATATAGCTCCAAGCATCATCCCCTGCATGATACTCGCCACCAACCCCCGTATATATAGTTTTAAGTGTATTTTGTATTCTGATAGATTGAGCTCTTTGCGGATAGTAGAACATGACTCTTATAGGCTTATAACCATAGGACTCTATGACTTTTACTCTAGTATGTTCCTTGGTTATATGGTCCCCATCAGTCGTAGCATCTCTCCATTTTATTTCTATAGCGTCATTGCCATTTAAAAAGTCTATCTCAAATGTCTTAGGTTTTTCCCCTAAGTTATTATCTACCAATTTTCGTCCTCCTTCGCTATTAGCATAAAACAAGCATAGAGAGGCTACCTCTTCTAGAAAGGATCCAGCATATTTATAGAGAAAACGACCTGTATTTTGGTATATATCAATTAACTGACCATCTTCTTGTGAAACTCCTAGCACTCTATAAATTAGATAATGTGAGTTATCATCCTGCTTCATTTCTATCTTTCTTGTAGATATCTTTTCATCGAGATTAGCAGCATATTTATCAGCTATAGCTTCAATTTGTTTTTCCAGAAGCTGAAGGCACGTACCATTTTCTCTAGCTACGTCAATTTCTTCACGTCTATATTTATAAACGGCTTGTATTAAATCATTTGCTGAACGGGTTTTTTGTCTTCCATTTATTTTCTCTTTAGTTTGTATCCCTAGGCTTTCACAATATTCAATAAGTTCAGGTTTTTTAAGGCTTTCAACTTTCATTACTTCTCCGTATCTTAAGTATAGTCACTGAAAATAAATAATAGTACTTTAATAGATATGTTTATAATTTTTTTATAGAGAATATCAGACAAAGAAATAAACAATATCATATTTATTTATCCAATTACATAATGAGTAGGATATTGTTTCTAATAACCCTTACAAGTAATGGCTATATTTTTTTACTATAACTTGGCTATAACTAGATTTAAATAAGCAGGTACAGAAAAGTATATATTGTACTAAACGACCTCACCACATGCCTTGCCGCTGGCCCATGCCCATTGAAAGTTATAACCGCCAAGCCAACCGGTCACATCAAGCACTTCACCAATAAAATACAAATTCGGCTGCAATTGACTCTCCAAAGTCTTGGACGAGACCTCATCCGTTGCCACACCGCCACGAGTCACCTCTGCTGTACGATAGCCCTCAGTGCCAGAAGGTTTTAGTGTCCAGTTGTTGATGCGATCTCCAATGCTTTCTAGCACCTCATCTTTGATGTTCGCCAGTTCCATATCTTTGTAGGTTGTCCAGTGCATGTCTTGTAATGCCAATAGCAGTTTTTTGGGTAAGTATTCGGCTAGCACGCTGCGTACTTTTTGTTTTGGATGTTCTGCTTTGGCGCTCATCAGTAAGCCGGTGACATCGACATTGGGTATCAAGTTGATATGAATATTTTCGCCAACCTCCCAGTAATTAGATAGCTGTAACATCGCAGGACCAGACAAGCCTCTGTGGGTAAATAACATCGGGCGCGGAAAGGCAATGCGCTCATTGAAGGCGACCACATCCAAGCTGATACCAGCCAACGACGCAATCATCTCGCCGGTTTTATCAGTAAAAGTAAAGGGCACTAGGCCCGCCGTGGTTGGATAAATATTATGGCCAAACTGTTCAGCAACCTCGTAGCCAAAGCCAGTCGCACCCATAGTTGGAATAGACAGACCGCCTGTGGCAATCACTAACGAGGCGCATTGGATGACACCTTCTGAGGTATTTACCACAAAGCCGTTTGATTGTTCATTATCATCAACAGTTGGCTGAATATTGGTAACTGACGTCTTTAGTTGTATGCGTGCGCCAACATCACGGCATTCATCTAACAGTAAATTTAAAATCTCTTTTGAAGAACCGACACAGAATAACTTGCCATGATCGCGCTCTTCATAAGCAATGCCATGCTTTTCAACTAAACCAATAAACTCCCAAGGGCTATAACGTGTTAGGGCAGATTTACAAAAGTGGCGGTTTTGGCCAATAAAGTTTTCTGGCTCGACCACATAATTGGTAAAGTTACAGCGACCACCGCCAGACATCAGGATTTTTTTACCTGCTTTGTTGGCATGATCGATGACCAATACTGAGCGACCACGTTGTCCAGCCGTGATGGCGCAATACAATCCAGAGGCACCCGCACCAATAATAAGCACGTCTACCACAGTTCGGCTTGATGGTTTGCTAGGGTTAGAACGTGATGCAGGGGTTGCAGATTTTGATGATGCGTTTTGCGATGTCGGATGCTTATGGGTCATTACGTTGGCTTTTGTCATGGGTAGTTGAAAGGTATGGAGGTTGTGTTGCCGTCAGTCTTTTAGTGTTTTTCAAAAGGTATTTGCGAGATATTTACTATAGTTTTAGACAAAACAACAGTTTACAACTGTATCAAAATTTAGTACAAATAGTACTGGGCTATCTAAATTATAGATAAAAGCAAAATTAAATGACGCAATAGAACGTATTAGGGTAAGGATATACTCTGTACGCGATAGCCATTTATTATTTTTTTGCTTTAATTACCAGCGGTCAATGATACCACTGATTAATTAAAGTTGCTGTTAAGGAACACCTGATTTTCAGGACAATTATCATAAAAAGGACTTTATGTTATGAAACAATACCCCATTAGTCGTGAGTTTGCTGATCAAGCTAATACCAATGCTGAGCAGTATGCAAAAACTTATCAACAATCTATCAATTCACACGAAGACAATGAAGCGTTTTGGGCAGAGCGCGCTGAACTGATTGATTGGATTAAAAAACCGACTAAGATCAAAAACGTCAATTATGATTTAGATGATTTCAAAATTAAGTGGTTTGAAGACGGTGAGCTCAATGTCTCAGTAAACTGCCTTGATCGTCATCTTAAAGACAATCCTTATAAACCCGCCATTATCTGGGAGGGTGATCACCCTTCACTACACAAAATTATTTCTTTTAAAGAGCTGCACTCAGAAGTATGTCGCTTAGGTAACGCCATGCGCAAAATGGGCGTTGGCAAAGGCGATCGTGTGGTTTTATATCTACCAATGGTGCCAGAAGCCGTCATCTCAATGCTGGCATGTGCCCGTATTGGTGCGATTCATACCGTGGTATTTGGCGGCTTCTCAGCAGACAGCTTAGCCAGTCGTATTGTTGACAGCCAAGCCAAGCTAATTATTACTGCCGATGAGGGCGTACGTGGCGGCAAATACAGCCAGCTTAAAGCCAATGTTGACCGTGCCCTAGATGTGGACGGTACTCAATGTATCGAGCGCGTGATAGTGGTGCATCGCACTGGTAACTCGGTACCTATGAGTGGTCGTCGTGACGTGTGGTATCACACCCTAGTCGACAACTCAAATGAAGACTGTCCGCCGGAGCCAATGAACGCCGAAGATCCTTTATTCTTACTGTATACCTCAGGGTCAACAGGTAAGCCAAAAGGGGTGGTGCATACCACGGGCGGTTATATTACTTATGCGCTGTCTACTTTTAGAGATGTGTTCGATATCAAAAATGATGACGTATTTTGGTGTACCGCAGATGTGGGCTGGATTACCGGACACAGTTATGTGACCTATGCGCCGTTGGCCAATGGTACGACTACCGTTATGTTCGAAGGTGTGCCTCAATATCCAACTTGGGCACGTATCGGTCAAATCATTGATAAGCATGATGTCAGTATCTTATATACCGCACCGACAGCCATTCGTGCCATGATGAAAGAGGGCGATGCCTATGTCCGTGAATCAGACCGCTCAAGCCTGCGCCTGTTAGGTACAGTAGGCGAGCCGATCAACCCTGAAGCCTGGGACTGGTACTATCAAGTGGTCGGTGAAGGACGTTGCCCAATCGTTGATACCTGGTGGCAGACAGAAACTGGCGGTATCTTGATGGCGCCTCTGCCAAATACGGTGGAAATGAAGCCAGGTGCGGCAATGAATCCGCTATATGGTATTAAGCCTGCCATTGTCGACTCTGATGGCCATGAGCTTGAAGATGCTGCTGCTGGTAACCTGATTATTAACGATGGTTGGCCAGGTCAGATGCGTACTATTTACGGCGACCACAAGCGCTTCTTAGAGACCTATTACAGCACTTATCCAGGCAGCTACTTCACTGGTGATGGTGCCATGCGAGATGAAGATGGTCACTACTGGATTACAGGACGTGTCGATGACGTATTGAACGTATCGGGACACCGTATTGGTACCGCTGAGATTGAAAGTGCATTGGTATCGCATCCAGCTGCGGCTGAGACAGCGATTGTCGGTATGCCGCATGAGTTAAAAGGTGAGGGTATCTGTGCTTATATCATTCTAAGAAATGATGAGGAAGACAGCGCTAGATTACGCTCTGATCTAAACTTACATGTACGCCGTGAAATTGGTCCTATTGCCAGCTTAGATGCGATTTATATTGTCGATGCACTACCTAAGACACGTTCAGGTAAAATCATGCGCCGTATTCTACGTAAGTTAGCGGCAGGCGAGTATGATGGCTTAGGCGATCTTTCGACCTTGGCGGACTCTAGCGTGATTGAGCAATTAATTGAAACGGTCAAAGCAGGTCGAGCAAACGGTTAAATACCGGCCTAGACTCTGTTCAATCTGTTTTAAAAGTACAGGTTGATATAGATAACATAAAAAACACTGCCTATTTAATAAGGCAGTGTTTTTTTATTTAGCATACATTTATTGCATATATTGATGGGCACTTATTGATAGGTGCTTATGGAGTTATATTACTGCTGTTTTAATGGTATGCAGTTTGTCATAATGGCTGATTGATTTACTTTGAACCATCTTAGCTTACCCCCATCTTACTCTTTATTTTGACCAACCATTTAGGCTTACCTTTATTATGATAACAACAACACCTAAGCAGCCTCTTAAAGCAAAGCAAGAAAATAGTCTGCAAGTTGCCATTATAGGTGGCGGGCTGACGGGACTGATAACGGCAAGCTTATTGGAACAATACAGCCTTAAAAATAATTGTTCTATTGAGCTGACCATATTTGAAAAGTCGGCGGGTGTGGGCCGTTTAGCAACACGTTACAAGCAAGCCAATGAGCAACAGCAGATGTGGCAGTTTGACTTTGGCGCGCAATTTTTTACCGCAAAAACCGAGGCATTTAGACATTATTTACAACCTTGGTTGGAGGCAGAAGTCGTCCAGCCGTGGCTGGCACGCACCGCATCGATTGCATTAAACAAAGGTGAAATCAGTCAGTCACAAGGTGTCGCAAATGCGATTGAAGTAACAGGTCAATGGTCGGCTGAACAACCGCGCTATATCAGCTGTGCAAAGATGACCAGCCTTGGGCGTAAAATTGCCAAAACATTACAATTCACTGATATTTATTATAAAACCAAAGTTGCTGCGTTAACCGAATCGGCTCTATCCAGCATAGATAGTGAACATGGTGATTGTGCAACGACATTGTTTGATGAGCAGGGCAATGTGCTAGGCGTGTTTGATTGGGTGATTTGCACTGCGCCTCAGGCTCAAGCCATCGAATTGGTTGCACAAACCAAGTTTGAGTATACCCAAGCCATCAAGTCACCAAACATGTTGGCCTGCTATACCCTGATGCTCGGATGGAATGATCAAAGTTCATTGCCTGATTCGCTACAGTCCGGCAATTGGGATGTGTTACAAGTTGAAAACAGTGGCGCTAATGGTGAGGATTCGATATTGGATCGAGTCTTTATTGAACATCACAAGCCAGGCCGTGAGTCACTGTTACCAAGCGTAACCATTCATGCTTCAAATATCTGGGCTCAAGCACATGTCGATGACGAACTTGATACAGTGCAAGATAAGATGTTGGCGGCGACAAAACAGATATTGGGTTGGGACCAGGTGTCTGCGCCAGTACATATAGACTGTCATCGCTGGCGCTATGCATCGACTCAATTGGCAGCATCTCAAGCGCTGCAAGAGTCAGTGGAGTCATGCGCACCCACACAGCAACGTGCTTATGTTGATCATAAACGGCAATGGATTGTGACAGGAGACTGGTGTGATGAAGGAGGGCGTATCGAAAGCTGCTTTAATGCAGCCTCCGATGTTGTCGAAATTATAAGTAATGATGCTAATTAGCGTTATTGCGGTAGCGGATATCTTGATGTTCAACTATTGGGGGTGAACGATTTTAGTAAACTCTAATCCGCTTGTTGACGCCAATTAATAAGGTCTTCAACATCTTGTTTGATACCCGCTTTAAGTGCTTCTAGGCCATCATATTTACGCTCAGCATGAAGATGATGTAAGAACCTGATATTTAGAGTTTTGCCATATAAGCTGCCAGAAAACTCAGGGAAGAATACCTCAAGGCGCCATTCTTGTGGCTTATCAAGGGTAGGGCGGATACCGATATTAGCGGTACCAAATAAGCTAGAAGGACGTAAGCCGGCGATGCCAGTTTGGTTGTCTTCAGCAAGCTGCTCAAAGGCATCAGCGATGACTGCGCCGGATTCATCTAATACAACCACATCAACCCCGAACACACCATGTAGTGCAGGACGGACTCGATTTAATTCAATATTAGCAGTGGGGAAGTCTAAAGTACGACCTATCTTATCGCCGCCAATAACGCTGCCCGTAATGCTGTAATCTCGGTTTAGCAAGTGGTTGGCAGTGGTTAAATCACCTACTTCAAGTAGCTCACGAATGCGGGTTGAGCTAATACGGTCATCTAAAATCTGCAGGTCCGAGCTGTCACTGCCATCAAGCTGATTTGCATGGGCAGCAGCGGCATCGGTATCAGTCACGGTTTGTAAGTTAGTCACTGGCAGTCCGTAACGACGCAAAAACTCACTGTCACCGGTTCGATCGTGGCCAAACTTAAAGTCATCACCGAGCACCAAAGACTTCACATTAAGCTTGCTGGTCAGTAAGTCGGCAAATTCAGTGGCTGACAAAGAGCGAAAACGATCATCAAATTTAGCAACGACTACCGTATCTATACCAAGCTCTGCAAGTAATGCTAACTTTTCATCTTGCGAGCTTAATCGAGCAGGCGCCGATTGAGGATCTGCTTTTAACTGCGCAAAATATTCACGTGGTTGAGGCTCGAAAATCATCACCATAGTGGCCAACTGCTGAGCTTTGGCTGTGTCATGTAGCTGAGTTAGCATGGCTTGATGGCCCAGATGCACCCCATCAAAGTTACCTATGGTTAATGCACTAGGCTTAGTCAGTGCCTCATGGCCAGTTAGCGTGTGAAGTTGGTCTAAGTCTAAAAATATTGTTTTCATAAAGCCTTGTTTATAAACATAATAAAGGGGTGTACCAGCGATGCGGTAGTCAGTAAATTAGTCAATTAAAATGGGTATCGCTACTCATGTTCGTTCAGTATAGAATATATACCGCAGAATTATAAACCCATTATAGTGTAAAACGAACCTGGGCTGTTGAACATTAATCGCTGAGCAATGTTGCAGGTTGTAATGTCGCAAGTTGTAATACTGCTACCACCCATTTTAAGGATAACGCAGATGCCATTAGATAAAGAAGCTAACTATACCTGTGATACCGATAGAGTAGAAACTGATACAGACAACTTATATGACGGTCACGATAGCACTGGCATGGCTTTTAGTATAGCGCTTGCTAAGCAAGCTGATTTAGAGCAAATAGTTACCATTTATAATCAAAGTATTTTAACCAAAAAATCAACGGCTGACTTAATCGAAGTGACTGTCGCAGATAGGCAGCCTTGGTTTGAGATGCATTTGCAGCGCCCAATACGTCCTATTTATGTGCTCAAAAATGACAGCGGCACTGTGATGGCTTGGGGCTGTTTTAGTGATTTCAAAAGTCGACCTGCTTATGATATCAGTGCCGAAATTAGCATCTATGTGCATCAGCAGTATCACCGTCGTGGGCTGGCAAGCTTATTTCTGCAATGGATGTTAACACAGGCACCACAGTTAGGCATTCGCAACATCTTAGCGCTGATTTTTTCGCATAATCAGCCAAGTCTGGCGTTGTTTAGCAAGTTTGGATTTGAAACTTGGGGCACAATGCCGCAGGTGTGTGATATGCAAACCTTTGTCGCTGATGTGGTGATGTTGGGTAAATCAGTAGTGCCGGCCAATAACAGTTAAGCGCTAACTGACGCATTTTTAGTTCATTAGAGCTAGCTGATCAGGAACAGTTCTTAGGCTTGGCTCAGTGGTCTGATACTGCGCGTTACTCTGCCTATCGTAAGCCCTTGAATTAATATAGAGAAGATAACAATGGCATAGGTCATGGCCAGTAGTACGTCACGTTCCATGCCAATGGGTAGCTGTAGCACCAAGGCCACCGAGATGCCACCTCGCAAACCGCCCCAAGTCAGAACTTTCCATGCGCCAACCGGTAAATTTAGCTGATGGCGTAATGTTCTGGTGGTTAGGCCGACCACCATAAAGCGAGCGACCAAGGCAATGACAATGGCGATAGCGGCTGCGATAAATAAGTTGCCCGAATAGGCAATGGTCACTATCTCTAATCCAATCAAAACGAATAAGATAGCATTTAAAATCTCGTCAATTAATTCCCAGAACAAATCCACATGTAGCCGAGTTTCATCACTCATGGCATAGGTGCGGCCGTGGTTGCCCAGCATTAAGCCCATCATGACCATTGCCAATGGCCCAGATAAGTGAAAGTAGCTGGCCAATGAGTAGCCGCCCAATACACCGGCCAAAGTCAGTAATACTTCTTCTTGGTAGCTGTTAATACTTTTGAGCATGTAATATAAAATGCTACCAAGCACCAAACCGAATAGGATACCGCCGCCGGCTTCAACCGCTAAGGTGTGCGCAATATCGCCAGTCGATGGGATGGTGCCACTGCTCAAAATGCCAAGCAGTACCACGAAAATAACCACGCCAACACCATCATTAAATAATGATTCGCCAGCGATCACTGTCTCTAAGCTTTTGGGTGCGCCAGCGGAGGTTAAGATACCCATCACCGCAATAGGGTCCGTGGGTGAAATTAATGCACCAAATAACAAACACCAAATAAAACCAATCTCAAATCCAATCAGCGGTAGGATGTAATAAATAGCGGTGGCAATCAATAACGAAGACAGCACAGTGCCAATACAGGCCAAGATGGCAATCGGCAGTTTATAAGTGCGTAAGTCGCCTAAATTGATATGCAGCGAGCCTGCAAACAACAGCATGGATAGCATGCCATCAAGCAAAATCTCGGTGAAATCAAGCTTAGCCAACAAGCCTTTTTCATAATCAATCAGCTGATCAAAGCCTAACACGCCCAAAAAGATTGCGCAGATAGACAGTATCAAGGAGATGGTCATAACCCCGATACTGGTCGGCAAGCCAATAAAGCGCTTATTGATATAGGCTAATAAAGCAGTGATGCTTAAGAATATGGCACCGATTTCAAAAACACTGAGGCTGGTTGCATGCTGCATAAGTGGGCGTGATTCCTTTTTTTAAGAGTGATACTCAAGTTTAAAAGCTGTCTCTAACATTAGTCACCAGATTTTTTGGGATTGTCATCCTCTGTAATCACCGGTTTATCGTTGTGATGAGAGAATAGGGTACCCAGTAGTCCTGATTTACCTGCCTTTTTAGCGCCATCTGCTTCAGCAGCTGTTTGCTGCTCTGATGCGGCGTCAGTATTGGTATCTTGAGGAATGATAGCTTCGCGGTTATTATTATCGGTGACCACTTCTTCATGAGGATCATAAGACTCAGCTTCAGGCGTCGAATCATCATCGCTATGGCCATTATCGTTTGCAGACTCTGCATGATTGCGGGTATCGGCAAATAAGCTGTGGTTCTTACCCATTGCCTGACTTTGACTAAAGATGTCAAACAAAGGAATATCCAACTCTTTGCGCACATAAGCTTCTGTATGCTCTAAGCGGTCGAGTAGCAGCTTAACGCCAGGTTGTTCGGTATTTAATTTGACGTCATCGAGTTCATTTTTAATCGGTAGCGGATAGGGTAGGGTGCGATAAAAGTCCCACAAGGTTAGATTGTGCAAATCTTTTTTCAACACATACTCGCCATCAGAGGTGGCGGTAATCAGCTCATTTTGCTTAAGATAGTTAAGATAGGTAAACCATTTAGGTAGCTCTTTGCGACCTAATACATCGCGTAGTTCTTGTTCTTTGGCGCATTGACCTTGCTGATAACGCTCATGTAATAAGTTAAGCATGTCCAACAAACTGATTAATGGATGACGTGGATGTACTTCACCACTGGCAAAAATGGTCAATGTATAGCTAATCTCGACCCCTAATAAGATTAGGTTCCAAGACATATAAATCCATAACAGCAAAATAGGGAAAGCAGCAAAAGCCCCATAGATGGCTTCATAGCTGGTAAAGTTGCTCATGATTAAGCCAAATACGTTTCTTAATAGCTCAAACACCACGGCGACAAATACACCGGCAATAGCCGCAGTTTTCCATGGCACACGTGCTTTTGGAATAAACCAATACATCCCGATAAAGCCAGCAACTGTCACTGCAAAGGAAATCACTTGTACCCAAAATGACCAATCAATGCCGTAGCCTGCCACTTGTTTATTTAACAGACTTAAGCTTTGTACCGCGCTTGAGGCGATAAAAGCGGTGCCCAATACCAAAGGACCTAAGGTAATAATGGTCCAATAACGCAAAATACTTTTTAGGCCACCAGAGCGTTCTTCGACACGCCAAATTTGGTTAAATGCGCGTTCAATGGTAGTCAAGGTCATGATGGTGGTGACAAATAACACCATGGCACCAATAGCGGTCAAGTTGCTCGATTTTTCAGCAAAGTTATTTAGATATTCGCTGACCTGTAGGCTTGATTGCGGCAGCAAATTAGAATAAATCACCTGTGAGATTTGTTCACGTACAGACTCTAGTGCCGGTACTGACGACAAAATCATCAATAATACCGTCAAGATAGGTACGATAGATAACAAAGTGGTATAAGTCAGAGAGGCGGCTTTTTGTTGGCAGTTGTCCTCTAGAAAGTGACGGACTAAAAAGCGTAAAAAACTAAACCAAGTGTGGTCATAAAAGGGCAGTTTTTTGAGTAGTTTTTCCATAGTATCTAGGTCAGTGTAGTGAACAAGGGGGCTAGTTTAACAAAAATTGCCATACTAATTGTGCTGTTTGTTTGTGTCAAAATGATATGATATCACTTAAAGTTAACAACGGAATGTCGTTTGAAAAAAATGACGCCGATCAAATGACGAAAATTGGTCAACGCTTGGCTTATATTTACCTTGGAGATAACCGAACTATGACAACTCAAACCGCCAGTACGGCATCAAAAGCATCAAACTATGTGTTGGTGTTGTATTACTCACAACATGGGACCACCAAAGAGCTGGCATACGCTATTGCACAAGGCATTGAAGATGCTGGCATGACAGCACGTATTCGTACGGTACCCACGGTGGCAGCAGAAACCACAGAGATTAAACCGGCCATCCCGGATGAGGGCGACTTATATTGTACGATGGCAGATCTCAAAAACTGTGCCGGTTTGGCATTGGGTAGCCCAACCCACTTTGGTAATATGGCCGCATCGATGAAGCACTTTTGGGACAACACCGTCACTTTATGGCTGGCAGGCAATTTACAAAACAAACCTGCTTGCGTGTTTACCAGCACCGGCTCTATGCATGGCGGTCAAGAAACAACCTTGCTGACCATGATGATGCCGCTACTACACCATGGCATGATTATGATGGGCTTACCTTATGCCAATCCTGAGCTTGGTCGAACCAATCGTGGCGGCACACCTTATGGGGCGACACACGTCAGTGGCACCGCGCATGATCATCCGATGAGTCAAGATGAGCGAGCATTGGCAGTCGCGCAGGGTAAACGCATTGCGCAAGCAGCCAAAGCTTTGTCTCAAGCAAACTGGTCTTAAGTCATGGCAAAAAATAAAGGGATTGACCCCAATAGCGCTGAAAATCAAATGGCCATCAAGCAAATGCAGTCAAAGCTACGCATGGGATGGCTCATTTGGTTGCTATATCGAATGGCGGGCTTGCCCATATTATTAGGATTGTTGTTGGCGACAGAGCCGAACATCATTGGCGGTATTGCCTGGCAGCTGTTATGGCTTATTCCAGCGCTGATTATTACCCCTTGGATGGTGACTGGAAAATCAGCCTATGCGCTATTGGTCAGTAGTATGCTAAGCCTAATTTATTTGGGTGCCAGTGGGGTGACGCTGTTTTCAAGATTTTATGACAGTGGCATTAGTGTGCTGTGGGTCTATGGCATCGATCTTATTTTGCTGTTTTTAATCAATGTGTGGCTATTTAAGTTACTCAAACGTTTGCCTTCTATGAATGGCTAACAGAGGTGTCTGTTTAAACAAATTAAAATCGATGTTTAATAAATAACGACAACTAATCTTAGAAATTATTTGAGATATTTTGAGCGCAAAATCAGGCGAGTCATAGCAGGCTCGCCTTTTTTATATCTGTTATTTATGCCCTAAAAATGGGTTGTTTATGTCTTATCTATATGGATAAACACTGGACTTGTATATAAAACTATAATAGTATGGAGCCATTGAAACTAATTGTTATGAATTGTATCTTTTTATTACCAGCTTAATACCCAGCTTAATACCCAATGGTGGTCTATAAGTTTTCGTATGACAAGGCAGTCTATAACTTAGTTTTAACCTTACATAAATAAAGTTTAAATATTCAAATTAAGTTTGAAGTTTGATCAACTAGGACGATTATCATGAAATTATTTCCTTCTCTATCTGCACTTGCGCTTGGTATGTTAATGATGACAGGTTGCTCTCAACCTGCAGAAGAGACTGCAAATGGCGACGCATCAGCTGAAACCAGCGAAACCAAATTTATTACTATTGGTACTGGCGGCGTAACAGGTACTTATTATCCTACTGGTGGCGCTATCTGCCGCATGGTAAAAGCAGCTGAATCTCCAATTCGCTGTTCAGTAGAATCAACTGGTGGTTCTGTTTATAACGTAAACACTATCAAAGCAGGCGAGCTTGACTTTGGTATCGCTCAAAGTGACACGGCTTATCAGGCTCTAAATGGTGAAGGCAAATTCGCTGATGCACCGGTTCCTGAGCTACGCAGTGTACTTGCTATCTATCCTGAGTTACTGTCATTAATCGTTCGTAAAGATTCTGGCATTAAGACATTGATGGACGTTAAAGGTAAAAAGATTAACGTTGACGTACCAGGCAGTGGTAACCGTATGACAGCTGAAGCTGTGTTTGAAGCCAGTGGTATCAGTATTGATGATCTTGCTTTTGCTAATGAGCTCAAAGCATCAGAAGGCCCAACCATGCTTAAAGATAAAAAGGTTGATGGTTACTTCTATATGGTTGGTCACCCAACCGCTAACATTAAAGATGCGGCTAACTCAGTAGAGATTGACCTAGTACCTATCGATGGTCCTGGTGTTGATGAGCTAGTAGCAGAAAACCCATATTATGCCAAAGGTACTATCTTAGCAGAGTACTATGAAGGCGTTGAGCAAGACGTACCAAGTATTGGTGTAAAAGCAGTGTTGGTAACACGTGAAGATATGGCTGATGATGCAGTAGCGGCTATCACTCAGGCTATCTTAGATAACTTTGACGAGTTCAAAGAGTCACATCCTGCTTATAAGAGCATCACTAAAGAGTCTTTATTAGAAGGCTTAGCAGTACCACAACATCCTGCAGCAGCAGCGGTATTCGAAAAAGCAGGAATTGTTGCAGCCAACGCTACATCATAAGTCAAATTATGGTGGGTTAGGTTAATGAGTAAGCATAGGTTTATTGACCTGTGCTTATTTTTTTTGAAACGATTTCTGTCGGCCAAATAATTTTGGAGAATACCATGAATAAACACCCCTCTGAGGCTACAGATATTACCGATGCCTCACAAGCTATTAACGCAGATAGCACAGTACACATTGATGAAGCAGACGTGCTTGAAGGTAAACGCGTATTACCGACCAACTCTTTTGGTTATATTATTATTGGTGTTATCGCCTTCTTATGGTCGTTTTTTCAACTATACGTTGTATTAATTCCCTTTAACGATGTGTTTGTTAGGTCGATTCACTTGGCGTTTGCGTTATTGATGACGTTCTTGATGTATCCCATGTTTCGTACCAAGCGAACCATGAGCAGTATTCCTATTTGGAACTACGCACTGGGTCTAATAGCAGCGGCAACCTCGCTGTACATCTTTATATTTTATGATGCGCTCAACGCCCGCTCTGGTGCGTGGATACCGATGGATGTGTGGGTGGCAATAGCCGGTATTGTGCTGTTACTGATGGCATCAAGACGTGCTTTGGGCCCAGCGTTGGCCATTATTGCTATCGCATTCTTGGCTTACGTCAAATTTGGTCAGTTCATGCCAGACATGATTGCCCATAAAGGCGCCAGCGTTAATAAGATGATGGGGCAGATGTTCTTGACCACCGAAGGTATCTTTGGTGTGCCACTCGGCGTTAGTGCCAGCTATGTCTTCTTGTTTGTATTATTCGGTGGACTGCTAGAGCGCGCAGGGGCCGGTAAATACTTTATCGATTTGGCTTATGCGGCGTTAGGTCGCTTTGACGGGGGCCCAGCTAAAGCATCGGTTGCCGCTTCTGGCATGATGGGTATTATTTCAGGCTCATCAATCGCTAACACTGTGACAACCGGTACCTTCACCATCCCGCTGATGAAGTGTTTGGGTTTCCCAGCGCATAAAGCAGCATCGGTAGAGGTAGCAGCATCGACCAACGGTCAGCTTATGCCGCCAATCATGGGGGCAGCCGCCTTTATTATTGCTGAGTTTTTGGGCATGGATTATGCGGGCGTAATTATGGCCGCTGCCATTCCTGCATTTGTCAGCTATATTGCGCTGTTCTACATTGTGCATTTAGAAGCCAAAAAGTTAGGTATTAAAGGTGAAGCCAAAGATCGTTTGCCTAAAGTTTGGACTGTGTTCGTTAGTGGTTTGCATTTCTTACTGCCAGTGTTCTATCTGATGTACACCTTAGTTGTACTGCGTATGTCGCCACAGCGTGCCGCATTTAACGGTATTATGGTATTGATGGCGATTATGGTGGTTCAGCCCTTTGTTAAATCGTTGTGGGCAAAAAATGGTCTGAATTTTGTTGAAAACTTAAAAACAGCCATTGTCGATATCTGTGCAGGTATGGTGAACGGTGCCAAAAACATGGTACCTATTGCGATTGCAACAGCAGTAGCTGGTATCGTAGTAGGCTCAGTGACCATTACAGGTATTGGCCTGATCTTGGCCGATGTGATTGAAGTCATGTCAGGCGGCTACATCTTAGCGGTATTAGCATTAACCGCTGTGGTCTGTTTGGTATTAGGTATGGGTCTGCCAACAACGGCAAACTATATCGTAATGGCATCATTAACAGCGCCGGTTATTCTAGGTCTAAGTGGTGATTTAGGTTATATGGTACCAGCTATTGCAGCGCATTTATTTGTGTTCTACTTTGGTATTTTGGCGGATGATACACCGCCGGTGGGGATGGCAGCTTATGCGGCTGCGGGGATTGCAAAATCCGATCCGATCAAAACTGGTATCCAAGGTTTTGCCTACGATATCCGTACCGCAATCTTACCTTTTATGTTCTTCTTCAACAGTAAGCTGTTATTGATTGATGGTGTTGACCCTGCAAATCCCAAAGATCCATCAGGTTGGCAGTGGATTACCAATCCATTTGAAATTGCGCTTATTTTTGCAACAGCAGTGCTTGGTATGTTGGCGTTCTCTTCAGCCACTCAGCGCTGGATTCGTGTTCAAACCAATTGGCTAGAGGTAATTTTACTGATTATCATTACCTTGCTGATGATGATACCGAATATGGTTCAAGAGTGGTTTAACTTGCCACATGAATATGTGAGCTATGTGATAGGTGTTAGTTTGTATGCGGTTATCTACTGGTTACAAGCCAAGCGTCACAAAGTTAAGCTTGGTCAAATGCCTCATGCTTAAGTTGTAAATAATTGAACTAACTTAAAAGAACTGAAAATAAGTGACATAAAAAAGGAAGCATCCGTGAGATGCTTCCTTTTTTTGTACTATAAATTCATGATGGGTGTTTTAAATGGCCCATTCATTTATAACTTAATTAACGAACTTTGGTTAGTTCCATTTCAATTTTTTTGCCATCATCATTCTGTACAACTTTTACAGGTAGATAGTTTAGGCTAGGAGCTAACCAGAAGCTGGTGGTACGGTCTTTGTCATCATGGACACGGTCAACACGTACGGTATTATAGGTACCAGCAGGCACAGTAACCTTGGTGTTGCCTACTTTTTTGAATGGTGTTCTTTCGATTTTATCTTTTTTTACCATGTAGTAGTTACCGGTAAATTTACCGTTTAACAGGTCTTGTCTGATTTGTGCCTCTAGGCTTAAGTCATCCAATGCGGTTGATGATGACGATAAGTTGTGAGTTTTGCCACGGTAAGTACTGGTTACTTTTTTACCAGAGTTGCTAAAGCTCATGTTATGCGTACGGCCGATACCAAACAGGCGGTATGAAGTACTGGCTTTAACCGGAATGACCGTATTACCACTTAAAGTAAAGGTGCTATTTTGGTTGGCAGTTGCCACACCAGAGACGCGGGCATTCACTTTATAGTTCCAAGTATTACCTGATTTAGTCAAAGTACGTGTACCAGTACCATTGTATTTGTTATCGACACTGAAAGTGTAGTCTGCGGTAGATGGCGCAAGGTCAGCGGCCATTGCTGGAGCGGCTGCCATAGTGGCTGCTGCGGCCAGACCAATACCTGCTGCGATTTTTGATGTTTTGATATTTTTTAATGTGTTTAACATGATAGTGTTATCCTTATTAGAATAGATTATTTGACTTAATTGATTAATTTAATCGACTTAAATGAATTGTCAGACTGAATAGGGGTATAGCCTATATTGGTGTTAAAACTTAAAACGTCTAATCTGACGTCCAGTTTTAAGTGTCACGTTAAAGCACCTGATTAAAGTTAAACATGGATAGCTGATTTGTGATTGTTGTTTCTGCTTATCCTGCTGCATCTAGCGAATAGTGGCTACTATACCTTATATATGGTCATAACTTGTTACATTTCCAAGGGTGCTATTGGAGGTGTTTTGTTAGTAATCCTTTCTAATCTTAGCCAGGCACTCACTTTGAGTAATCAATATAACTGGCAAGCTACCAACAGTTACGCTATTGCGTTAAATAAGATTTATGCAAACTCATTCTTGACTAGGTATTGATTGAGAATTGATTGAACATTGGTTAATTATTGATTGAATGTTATACACAAGACTCAAGCACAAAGCGCTTAATTGTTTTGATAATAAAGTATGAGTCTTAAAACAAATAAAGACAGCCGAAGCTGTCTTTATTGTTTACAGAATAGATGAATAACTGATTTGGTTAATCAAGCCAGTAAGTGCTTGGTCAGTTATTGGTCAGTTAACAGCAAAATTAGTGACCGCCATTGATGGTGCGTACCATTTCTTCAACCATTTTCTTAGCATCACCAAAGATCATCATGGTCTTATCTAAATAAAACAGTGGGTTATCAAGGCCGGCATAACCTGTGCTCATTGAGCGCTTGATGACCATAACTGTTTGCGCTTTAGATGCTTCTAGAATTGGCATACCAAAGATAGGTGAGTTTGGATCATCTTTTGCCGATGGGTTCACCACGTCGTTAGCACCGATCACCAATACCACGTCAGTGCTTGGGAAGTCTGAGTTAATTTCATCCATCTCTAAGATGTCGTCATAAGGCACATCAGCTTCTGCCAATAGTACGTTCATGTGACCCGGCATACGACCGGCGACAGGGTGAATCGCAAAGCGTACATTAACACCTTCATCTTTAAGCAGCTCATAAAGCTCTTTTACCGCATTTTGCGCGCGACCTTGTGCCATACCATAACCTGGAACAATGATCACATCACTGGCGTTACTCATTAAGAAGCCAGCATCTTCAGCAGAGCCTGATTTGTAAGTTTTTGGTGCGCCATCGTCATCACCAGCCGCTGCTGCTGCAGTCCCCATGCCGCCGAATAACACATTAACCAGTGAGCGGTTCATGGCCTTACACATGATGTAAGATAAAATGGCACCAGATGAACCAACCAAAGAGCCAGCAATGATTAGCATTGAGTTACCTAAGGTAAAACCAATACCTGCTGCTGCCCAACCTGAAAATGAGTTCAATAAAGACACAACCACTGGCATATCACCGCCGCCAATCGGTGCAATCCACATCCAACCGAACAGTACAGCCAAGATAGTCATTGCATAGAACGCAGGCATAGACTCGGTGATGAAGTAGATGCCGCCAAAGGCAATCATGGCCACAAATAAAATCAGCTGTAATGGCTTAACCCAACCGCCAGTGACAGTTTTTGCCCACTTCTTTGCTGCTAATTTACCAAAAGCGAAGACAGACGCAGAGAAGGTAATGGCACCAATGAAACAACCGATAAACAGCTCAATGCGAGCAATGGTGCTGTGCTCTTGACCGGTGTGTAATACGGTCGCCAGTGCAATAGCCACGGCTGCCAAACCAACAAAAGAGTGCATCAGTGCTACGGTCTCAGGCATTTGCGTCATCGCAACCGTTTTCGCCTTCCACATACCAACGGCAGCGCCTAATATCATCGCACCAATGATGAGCCACAGTACTGGACCTTCAGCTAAGAAAAAGGTGGTTAATACGGCGATGGCCATTGCTGCCATACCAAAGCGGTTACCGCGAATCGCTGTTTTTGGGCTAGATAGACCACGTAGAGTTAAGATAAATAGGATGGCACCAACCAGATAAAACCAATCTGCATGAGCAGCAACCCAGTTCATTTGTGCTAAGTCAGTTACCTCATTCATACGTCGTCTCCTTGTGCGTTGGCGGCATCAGTCGGCTTGGCCTTTTTTTCCTTGGGTTTAAACATGGCAAGCATACGTTCGGTTACCGCAAAGCCACCGAAGATATTGATACTGGCCAAAAATACGGCAAAAGCGCCCAACACACTGGTCAAAGAAATGGCGCTGCCATCAATATGGGTAGTTTGTAACATGGCACCAACGATGACGATACTCGATAAGGCATTGGTGACCGCCATGAGTGGGGTATGCAGGGCAGGGGTAACGCCCCAGACGACATAGTAACCAACGAAGATGGCCAAAACGAAGATGGTAAAGATTGCCACAAAAGGGGTGCCCCCTGTGACAGCCACCCCCATTGGTGCGGTTGCTAATAGCGTAGCAAGCATAGTGTTCTCCTAATGTCTTTCTTAACTTAAAAAGTTATGTCCGTGTTTGATATTACTGGGTTGCTTGTTATTGCTTGTCCTTCTCAATCTAAGCCAAATCAAAATCAGCTCCAAAATCATTCAGATTAAAAATAAAATGGCGTATGTTTTGATTGAGTAAGTGAAGGACTAGCGACGCTGCAGGCGCACCTCGCCGCCATGAGTCACTGCCAACGCGCCTTGGATTTCATCTTCAAGGTTGATGTGCAGTGCATTGTCATTTTCTTTATCGAATAAAGTCGTAATAAAGTTCACCAAGTTATTGGCATATAGGTCTGATGATTGGGCAGCTAGAGTAGCTGGGATATTGGCTGCACCGACAATGCGAACCTGGTTATCAGTTACGACCGTTTCACCAGCGACAGTACCTTCAACGTTACCGCCAGAGCTTGCTGCCATATCAATGAGTACTGAGCCAGCTTTCATCTTATCCAGCGTGGTTTTATGAACCAATCTTGGTGCATTGCGACCTGGAATCTGTGCAGTAGTAATCACGATATCGGCATTAGACACTGCCTTATCGACTACCGCTGCTTGATCTTTCATGTACTGCTCTGAAGGCACCCAAGCATAACCACCGGTTGACTTGGCTTTTTCCTTTTCTTCATCGCTCATCGGCACATCCAGCCATTTACCGCCCAATGATTCTACTTGCTCTTTTACTGAAGGACGCAGATCACTGGCTTCCACCACAGCGCCTAGACGTTTAGCGGTCGCAATGGCTTGTAGCCCAGCAACGCCGACACCAAGCACCACCACTTTAGCTGGCTTAACGGTGCCTGCTGAGGTCATGAACATGGGGAAAGGGCGGGCATAATCATTGGCCGCCATCAATACCGCTTTATAACCGGCTAGGTTGGCTTGTGAAGACAGCACGTCCATGTTCTGTGCTCGTGATAGGGTTCGAGGTAACAGCTCCATAGCGAAGGCTGTGGTGCCTTGCTTGGCATAGTTGTCTAATTGGTCGTTTCGATAGAGATCTAACATACCGATGACGATGCTGTTATTGCCCAATTGAGCAATTTGCTCTGCAGTTAGGTTTTGCACCACACATATGATTTGTGCTTGACGCAGTACATCAGACTCACTGGCAACTTTTGCACCAGCATTTAGGTAGGCATTGTCATCGTAATAGGCATGTTGACCTGCACCAGATTCAATAATGACTTCATGTCCTAGCTTGACCAGTTTTTTGACTGAGTCTGGAGTAATGGCAACGCGACCTTCAAATTCTTGCTTGGCTTGAATTGTGCCTATTATCATGTTTGCTCCTAGCGTGTTGGTGGATCTGGATCTGTATACGTCTTTAAATATCTATGCGCTGTTAAATACCCTAACTGTCGTCTAAAAAGCTGCGCCAATATAAGACTGTGACTTCAAAGATAACGGTGTAAATAGTGATATATATAGCGATATAAAAACGGTCCGGGATTAAAAAACCTTTGGTTTTATAAGTCCTTACCAAAGGTTATCAATTTAATAAATGGTTATTCAAAAACCATCATCAGGATTTATTATAAGAACATAAATTAGAAAATTTCATCGTAGAAACATGACCGACCAGTAAAATTTAATCACAAACTTTAATTTATGGGGTTTGCAGACAAGTTGATTCATAGATAACATAAGGTTATCTATACAACATTGGTTTTGGCTTCGATTTTGTATGTTTGCTGTGCTTAAAAGTGGGCAGGGTGGGGTTGTTGACTGGCAATTAGTTCAATAGGAGGCTGTTGAATAAGAGGTTGTTGAGTAGTCATGGGATAACGACAATGCTGAGATAATCATAGCAGCTAGATAGCTATAGCGCTTAGGTAACAATAGAGCCAAGATAACAATAGCGAATTGAAATCACGGTTTGTTTAAAGCTATGATGACGGGTAATTTTTATTCATCTCTATTCATCAATACGATTTAAATTAAAAAGGATAACAGCGCTATGTACTTCTTACTGTCTCCAGCAAAAAGCTTAAATGAAAGTGATACCGTTCCGGTTAATGTCGGTAACTACTACAGCCAACCTGAGCTAATCGAGCAGGCGCAACAGCTGATGAAAATTTTAAAGAATAAAGAGCCGATTGATCTGCAAGAGCTGATGAGTATTTCAGATGACTTAGCACAGCTGAATGCTCAGCGTAATCAGGATTGGGCGTGGAGTGAAGATAAGCCGTTTGCCGATGACAATGCCAAGCCGGCCGGTTATTTGTTTGATGGCGATGTGTATACCGGTCTTGATATGTATAACTTAGATAAAGACACAGTGATTTATCTCAATGAGCATCTGGGTATTTTGTCAGGATTATATGGCGTATTAAAACCATTGGATCTGATTCAGCCTTATCGTTTAGAGATGGGCACTAAGCTCAAAAATGATAATGGTGATAACTTATATCAGTTCTGGGGAGATGCTATCACTGACGTTATCAATCAGCGCATGGCGGAGAGTAGCGAGCAAGGCGAGGATAATGTGCTAATTAACTTGGCGTCTAATGAGTACTTTAAGTCAGTCAACAAAAAACAATTGGATGCGACTTTAATCACCCCTCGCTTTGAAGATGAAAAAAATGGCAAATACAAAGTAATCAGTTTTTATGCCAAAAAAGCGCGTGGGCTGATGGTGAAATATGCCGCAGATAATAAAATCACCAAAGCAGACGATTTAAAGCAGTTTGATTTGGCAGGCTATTACTATGTTGATGAGTTATCGGATGATAAGACATGGACATTTAGGCGGGATGAAAAAGATGCTTAGTCATTGCTAAGCATCCTTTGAGTCGTAATTTTTAGCCGTATTGCTTATATCAATTATTCAAAAGTGCTATCTGGTTAACCATCATATGTATCGTAATGGTTTTGCACTTTGATTTTATGAGCAATATGGCTGGCATCATGCCAAACACCCCAAATAAATGAAGAACCGCGACAGGTTAAGAAAGGCAGACCTAAAAAGTACACACCGCGGGCATCGGTCACCCCTTGATAGTGTTTGGGTTTGCCATTTTCATCAAAGATATCTAAATCCAACCAACTATAATCGTTTTTGAATCCTGTGGCCCAGATAATGCTGGTTATATTGGCCTCTTTAAGATGCAGTGCGGTCAGTGGATTGGTCACACATTCAGGCATATCAGGCAGGTTTCGCGCCTCAGGCTCTTCAGGGAAGTCGAGCCCATTGTCTTCAATAAATTTATCGGCAGCATCCAGCAGTTTGTAATAATCTTGCTCACCGTCATCAATTGTCGCCGCTAAATCATCAGAGAAGTGCAACGTACCATTTTGATAGTTGTCAGTCATACCCAGTAAGGTAATGCCATCATGAGCCAGTTGTCTAAAGTCGACTGTGCCAGTGCCACTTACCGCAAAACCTTTGACTACTTCTTCTGTCGGCTCTGTGTCATTCCAAATACCTAAAACCCCCATCCACCATATAATGTCTTTACCTCTATAGCGTCTAGGCGGACGTACATGTGGTCCGACAGATAAGTACACTGAGCGGCCATTTTCATTGAGTTCTTTTGCGATTTGCACACCAGAAGCACCACTGCCAATCACCAATACTGCACCATCTGGCAATTGATTTGGATTTTTGTATTGCTGTGAATGCAGCTGTTTAACATCCGCTGTTGTCGGGATAACTGGCGGAATGACAGGATGTTGAAAGGGGCCAGTTGCAACAACGATACTTTTGGCCAACACTTGACCTTTGCTTGTTTTGACTTGATATCTTGCATCACCCTCCACCTCTGAGACATGGGTGACTTCGACATTGGTTTGAATCGGTGCATTGATTTTATCGGCATAGGCTTCAAAGTAATCCGCCAAATCATCATGGTGCACGAAGCCATCTGGTTCACCTGACATTTTTAAACTGGGGAATCTATCATTCCAGCGAGGCCCATTGGTGACCAATGAATCCCAACGTTGACTGCGCCAAGCCTCTGCAATTCTATTTTTTTCGACAACCAAATGATCAATATCATGTTTGCTTAAGTGTTCACTCATCGCAATACCTGACTGTCCGCCGCCAATAACTAATGTATCTACTTCAGTTTTTAATAAAGCCATATCTCTCCTGATGAACAAGTTAAATAAGGTTTAAGATTTGAAAATATGCTGAATACAACTCACATTTTCAAAAGAGAGCTTTTTATAAACCAGTGACGCTCAGTAGTCAACCGCAGTTTAAGACAAATTAATCAATCTGAAGGTAAGCTATCGGTAATTGCTAGTAAGTAGCGTGACTCTCATCAGCCAAACTATTTAGTCGTTATAATCAATAATAACCCTGTCTACAGCATTAAATTTTTAGCATGAAAAAAACCCCGATAAGCGATTGCCTAACGGGGCTTTTATTTGCTATTTTCTGGCTTTTAACATTATGGGTTGATAACGTTAAACCACGTCATCTGCACATAAGTGTCAAGTCAAGTAGACTGGAATGTGACGAGGCAACCGAGCGTGAGCACTACATCAAGTAGGCTAAGCGAGGTTAACGCGGTCACAGTTCAGTTCTACGCAGACTAGACTATTACATCATGCCGCCCATGCCGCCCATACCACCAGCACCGCCCATAGCGGCCATTGGATCATCACCGTCAGCTTTGTCAGTGATCATCGCTTCAGTAGTTAGCATTAGACCCGCTACTGATGCAGCGTGCTCTAGTGCTGAGCGAGATACTTTAGCAGGGTCTAGGATACCCATTTCTAGCATATCGCCATATTCGCCAGAAGCAGCGTTGTAACCATAGTTACCAGAACCTGCTTTCACTTCGTTAACCACAACAGACGCTTCATCACCAGCGTTAGTTACGATTTGACGTAGTGGTGCTTCCATCGCACGGCGTAGGATGTTAATACCTGCATTTTGGTCTTCGTTGTCGCCTTTTAGGTCAGCAAGTGCATTTAGCGCACGTACAAGCGCAACACCACCACCAGGTACCACACCTTCTTCTACTGCTGCGCGAGTTGCGTGTAGCGCATCGTCAACACGGTCTTTCTTCTCTTTCATAGCAGTTTCAGTTGCTGCACCTACTTTGATAACCGCAACACCGCCTGAAAGCTTAGCAACACGCTCTTGTAGTTTTTCTTTATCGTAGTCAGAAGTAGATTCTTCGATCTGACGGTTGATTGAGTCAATGCGTGCTTCGATGTCAGCTTTAGAGCCAGCGCCATCAACGATAACGGTGTTTTCTTTACCAACGGTTACTTTCTTAGCAGTACCTAGGTGCTCTAGAGTAGCAGTTTCTAAGCTTAAGCCTACTTCTTCAGAGATTACTGTACCGCCAGTCAAGATAGCGATGTCATGTAGCATTGCTTTACGGCGATCGCCGAAACCTGGTGCTTTAACCGCACACGTTTTTAAGCCGCCACGCATGTTGTTCACAACTAGCGTTGCTAGTGCTTCGTTTTCAACGTCTTCAGCAATGATTAATAGTGGCTTGCTTTGCTGCATTACTTGCTCAAGTAATGGCACGATTTCACGGATGTTGCTGATTTTTTTGTCAACAAGAAGGATGTATGGGTTTTCAAATTCAGCAGTTAGGCTGTCTTGCTTGTTCGCAAAGTATGGGCTGATATAGCCACGGTCAAACTGCATACCTTCTACCACTTCTAAAGAATCTTCAAAGCCTGAGCCTTCTTCAACAGTGATAACACCTTTTTTGCCAACTTTCTCCATTGCTTCAGAGATAAGCTCACCAATTTTGGTGTCAGAGTTAGCAGAGATAGAGCCTACTTGAGCGATCGCTTTAGAGTCGTCAGCTGGGGTAGAGATGTTGTGAATCTCTTCAACAGCAGCAGTTACCGCTTTGTCGATACCACGCTTAAGATCCATTGGGTTCATGCCGGCAGCAACAGACTTCATGCCTTCAACTAAGATAGCTTGAGCCAATACAGTTGCTGTAGTAGTACCATCACCAGCTACGTCGTTGGTTTTGCTCGCGACTTCACGTACAAGCTGAGCGCCCATATTTTCAAATTTGTTTTCAAGTTCGATTTCTTTAGCAACTGAAACACCATCTTTAGTGATTGCAGGTGCGCCGAAAGACTTGTCGATTACTACGTTACGGCCTTTAGGACCTAGGGTTACTTTAACAGCGTTTGCTAGAACGTTTACGCCGTCCATCATTTGTTTGCGGGCATCAATGCCAAATTTTACTTCTTTTGCCATGAGATTAACTCTCCAATTTTTTGTTAATGAATGGTGTTAATAATTGATAAGTATCTATTATTTTAATTGTTTAACGTTTTGAGCTCGGTGATTAAATGATCATTGACCCTGTTTTAATTATTGATGCCAATGACAGCTTAATCTAGGTTATTTACCTTCTAAAACACCCAATACGTCAGATTCTTTCATAATCAACAACTCTTCGCCGTCAACTTTTACTGTTTGACCAGCATACTGACCAAATAAGATGGTGTCGCCAACTTTTACGTCAAGCGCACGAATTTCACCGTTTTCACGGACTTGACCATTACCAACAGCTAGAATTTCGCCTTGAGATGGTTTTTCTTGAGCTGAACCTGGCAACAAGATGCCACCGGCAGTTTTTTGTTCTTCTTCCACACGGCGGACAACGATGCGGTCATGTAAAGGGCGAATATTCATTGTTCACTCCATTAAAATAAATAAGTTAAAAGATAAATTTAAAAGGGTACCCATATCACTCATTAAAGTATTGTTATTGAGCTATGGGGTTGTATTGAAAGTGGGGTTTCTTGATGAAAGTTTCAAGTTCAACTGGGTGAAATTTTTTTTAGTTACTCAGATGACAACAATGACAGCTAGAGATACATTAGGCTTGCCTAAATTGATTGCTTTATGTAACCATTATCAAACTCAGGCCAATATTAGCCATTTGACAACAAAAATTAGAGTTTGCAGGCGCCCAAGTTTAAGGGTATTCAAAGACAATCGGACCTTTAAAACACAACTAGAGGATAAAACACCATGAACATGCTCATCCGTTTTGCCATCTTGCTCAATTTACTCAGACAAGAACAAGCCAAAAACGACTCTATCGATCTTGAGCGTTTAAAAGCACCTTTTAGCCGTCGCTACCGAGTATTACCGCACGACATGGGCTTTCGTAATCATGTTCCCAATTATCGTTATTTGTCATTTATTGAGCTCAATGTCACCGGTTGGCTATATCAAATATTAAAACAGCAAGGTAAGGGCGGACTGAGTCTTAACTGGATCATCTCGATGCAAGAGATGGTGTATCTCAAAGAAGTTAAGTTTTTGGACAAACTGACCGTGACCAGTACCTTAGAAGGTTGGGATGACAAATATTTGTATTTTCAACATCACTTTTATGTCAAAAATAAATTAATGGCGATAGGCCTAACCAAATTTATTTTAGTTAATAAAAAAGGCAAGCAAAGCCCAGAAGTATTAGGCTTACAAGGTGAGCAGTTGACTGAGGTAATTAGCACTTGGAATGCTAACCAGACAGCCATTAAATCACAATAAGGACAGTCACCACGACCGCTTGTATCTTTTCTAAGCCAAACGGTTACATCACGATAGTGTTTCGTAGCGATTTTCTATTCTTAATTGTTGTTCCCTTTTTAGAGGGTTATTATGCTGCCAGATAAACATCTAGCTAAATATAATAAGAAGGAATACAAAATGAATAGAAGTGAACCCAAACACTCTAAGGCAATGACGAAGTGGACGATTGCCAATCTCGTGGTGTATTTTACGACATTAGGCGTTAACTATTTGGGTGCAACGGGTTTTTTTAATGGCATGGATCAGTCAGATATTTCGAGTAAATATCGCACCCTAATTACGCCCAGTGGTTTTGCATTTTCAATTTGGAGTGTCATCTATATCCTAGTACTTGCCACGCTCGTTTACTTATTCATTAAAAGAAAAGACCCAAGGGTTGTCAAGCTTACTGAGCTTATCTCTGGATTATTTATCCTAAGTAGTCTATTTAATATGGGCTGGATTGTTGCTTTTTCTTACGAGCTAGTCGGATTATCCACGCTATTTATTATCGGCATCTTATTGTCGTTGATGGCTATTATTCACAGAATTTACACCCATCAAACACAGGTGCCATCGACTTTAGCAGTCACCGCTTTTACGCTATATGCCTCATGGGTATTTATCGCAACGATTCTAAACAGTGCCATTGTCGCGGTTCAACAGGGTTGGGGCGGTTTTGGTATTTCAGGTTCGGTGTGGACAATCATTGTATTATTAATGGCGATAGCTTTTATCACAGGCTATGTCCTGCGTTATCGAAATGCATTGTTTGCATTAGCACCCGCTTGGGCATTTTTTGGTATTTATAGTGCCTATAGCAATGGCACTCATACCCCGTCAATGGCATCTACCATTCAAATAGTGCTCATGTTTGGCATTGCTGTTTTTATTGCTTTGATTGGCTATACGTTTTATAAAAATAAATACGCTATTCTGCCGCCTGCTAGTTAAGGAGAGGGGCGAAATGGTGTTAATTAAATTATGCTAGAATCACCCTTATAAAAATTAATAGCTGGGTTTAAGTCTCAGCCTACACGTCTTAACTAAACTTTAATCTTTAAAAGGAATACCTCATGAATCAGAAACTTAAATGGACAGACAGCCTAGATATCGCTATTGAGCTTTATGAGAAGTTTCCAGATACCGACCCACAGTACATTCGCTTTACTGATTTGCACCGCTGGGTAACCGAGCTTGAGAACTTTGATGACGATCCACAAAAGTCGAATGAAGGCATCTTAGAGGCCATTCAAATGAACTGGATTGATGAAGCAGATTAATCTAGTTATTAAAATTTGACTATAAAAAAGCCCGATGCTTAATATGCGTCGGGCTTTTTTTAATTAATAAAATTACGATGTTTAAATATCAAATATGCCTAGCTAATAAACGCAGGGATCGTGCTGATAAGTAGACTCATCTAAACCGCCGATAGGCAGAGTGAGATGTGAAGAAGGGGTTACCACAACGCTTTTACCTATTGCCTCAGTTAACTCCTGCTCAATGTCACTTTTCAAATCAGCCGATACTTGTTTATAAAAACACACGTCGACATCAAGTCTATTGGTCTTAAAATCATTAGATAGGCCGACAATTTCACCGCGATATTTCTTGATAATAGGCGCCATTATCTCCAAGTCATGCTGTGCGGTATTTTTTGAGTCCTGCTGGTTGCCATAATTATCTGATGACATATTAGTAGGCTCTGCCATAGACTGACAGCCGGATAATATAATGGCACTGCTAATGAATAAATAAGACAGTGTTTTAGAGAAACGATTCATCAGATAAACCTTCCTATATGACATGGGTTATTAGTCTAACAACAATTCTTCAAGCATACGCTCATATATCTGCGCCAGTTTACCTAAGTCGTCTACTTCTACTTTTTCATCGACTTGGTGAATGGTCGCATTACGTACACCGAGCTCAACCACTTGCGCACCAGTTGGCGCAATAAAACGACCGTCAGAGGTACCGCCTGAGGTTGATAACTGAGTATCAATGTCAGTCACTTCTTTAACCGCTATCTTGCACGCATCAACCAGTTTACCTTCAGCGGTTAAAAACGGATTGCCCGATAGCTTCCACTGAATGTCATAAGTGGCAGCACTATTATCAAAGTACTTATCTAATATCTCATGCGTTTTAGCACGTAATTCTTCTTCGGTAGTTTCAGTAGAGAATCTAAAATTAAACACCACTTCTACCGATTCAGGAATCACATTGTTAGCGCCTGTACCGCCATTAATATTAGAGATTTGCATGGTGGTGGCAGGGAAGTGGTCATTGCCTTCATCCCAAACCGCGCTTTCAAATTCGGTTAAGGCTGGCAAGAGGGCATGAATCGGGTTGACTGCCAAATGCGGATAAGCGACGTGACCTTGTTTGCCAGTCACGGTCAAAATACCGCCTAGTGAGCCACGGCGACCATTTTTGATGATATCACCAAGTGTGTCGGTACTTGATGGCTCACCGACCAAGCAATAAGTGATTTTCTCATTGCGTGCCTCTAAAGCTTCGATAACTTTGACAGTGCCATTGATAGACGGACCTTCCTCATCTGAGGTGATCAACATCGCAATCGAGCCGTTATGGTCAGGGTGCTTTTTAACAAAGCTTTCAGCAGCAACGGTGAAGGCTGCGATACCTGTTTTCATATCGGCAGCACCGCGTCCCCAAAGATAGCCATCTTTTACTGTCGGCTCGAAAGGCGGGACTTTCCAGTTATCAGGATTACCCGTTGGTACGACATCGGTATGACCGGCAAAACAGATAACGGGTTCTTTAGTGCCACGTCTAAGCCATAAGTTTTTGACTTCAGCATTGAGACCGGTTGCTTGTTTGTCTCCAAAGTACATAAACTCACTATCAAATCCAAGCGGGCTTAATCGCTCAACCAATACATCCTGCGCTCCTTTGTCGTGAGGGGTCACAGAGTCACGGCGCATTAAATCAATGCTTAACTCTAACGTGGCTTGTTGATGCTGGGTGGTGTTATCAGATTGGTTGTTAGCGCTCATAGGTACCTCAAAATAATGTATAGAAAATAAATAACCGTTAATAAACGGCTAAAATAGTTAATAAAGGTGAATAATAACTTCGTTGTGTTGTTATAACTTCAATGTTTATAAGCATAACAGCTATTAAGGCTCAGGGATAAAGACCGCATCGTCACGGCGTAGCCAAGTAGCAATAGAATAACGCTGACGATGGGCAATCTCGACCTGATGCTGTAGATTGCTATCAAAGATAACCAAGCGATTGGCTTTGGGTAGTAATTGATGTTGCTCATTTTGCATATCAATCAGCGATAAGGCGCCGCCGTCCTCAATTGTCCATTCGTCATTTAAATAAAATACCGCAGAGATAACCCGCTCATCACGGCCAACGGGATTATCAGAATGCCATTTATAACCAAACCCTGGTGGATAGCAGGCATAGTGTGCTTCGCTATGGCGGATACCGGCGAAAAACAGTCGATTAAACAGATGCGCTAATTCATTAATGCTTTGTAAATAGTAGTAGCCTGCAAAAAAGTGTTTGGTAATCCAGCGGATACGGTCGCCGCGGATATTAGACAAGCGCACACCTTCAGTAAGCTTAGCATCTCGGTAATCAATAAAGCCACTTTCGGCTTGTAATGCCAATAACGCTTTGGGCTGGTAGACATTATCTAATACGACAAAGCCTTGGTTGATAAATTGCTCCAAGCAAGCATCATCAATGCTCTGCCCCCAGTCAACATCGAAGTCTTGCTCCGTCAAGCTCTGCTGAGTGGTGATGTCCTCAATGGCGAGTGTGTCTAATTCTAGTCCTAACGCCTCAATGGTATCACCATCTAACGCTAGCGCTGATAATGATTCAGGCAGCTGTTTAAGCGGTAACGGCTTGTCATCGGTTGTTGGCAGTATATCTAATAGCTGTTGATGTTGGAGTTGCTCAGCCAGCTGCTTAACTTCAGGTACCTGCTCAGGGGTTAATGGCGGTGGTATGGCAACGGTGATGGGGTCTTGTAATGAGCTGTCTGTGATTGATAAATTACTGTTGATCGTCGATGTAACGTCTTGGTTCATCTAGGGAGTCTCGATTTAGTGTCGCTAAATGGCACGTTGGCGTAAATTTTAATGAATTTAATAGAGGTGTTAACTATTAATATACTTATTTTAAACCTGCTTATGCTACCATAGAAGACAGTTTCAATAACCAAACACTTTACCATAATACAAGTTAACTTATGAATTACAAACACGCTTATCACGCCGGTAATTTTGCCGACGTCGTCAAACATATTTTATTAATACAACTATTAAATCAAATGAGCAGTAAGGGTAAGCCCTTTTATGCCTTAGATGCCTATGGCGGCCGTGGCTTATACTCTTTAAGCAGTGAAGAGTCGCGCAAAACCAAAGAAGCGCAGGCCGGTGTACAAAAGATTTTGGATGCAGATTTAGATCAAGCGCCAGATGCGGTACGTCAATATGTTGATGACATTGCACAAGCAAAGCAAACGTATGATAAGCATGTGTATCCGGGCTCGCCATGGTGGATTGCAAATCATGTCGAAAAAAATCCAGATATACAAGTTCGTGCAGAAGCTTTCGAGTTTAAAAACAGTGAATATGACGCGCTAAATTACCAGCTATATAAGCTGCCCATTGGTATCCATAACCGCAATGCATTTGAAGGCATTCCTGCGGTTATTCCACCAGTGGAGCGTCGTGGTGTGATTTTGATTGATCCACCGTATGAGCAAGAGCACAAGGACTTTTCAAGTCTGGTTGATTTGTTGGTAGCGAGTGTCGAGAAGTGGCCACAAGGTGTTTATGCACTATGGTTCCCGATTAAGAATATCGAAGCGGTTGAACTGTTTTATAAAAAAATGAAGCGCACTGAAATTCGTAAGCAACTGCTGTGTGAACTTAATGTCTATCCAAATGACGTAGCAGTGGGTTTAAATGGTACCGGTATGTTGATTATCAATCCGCCTTGGCAGTTTGATCGTCACGCACGTGAGATTTTAAACTTCTTACAACCGTTATTACGCCCAGAAGACGCCCCACAAATGCCACAAAGCCAAGCAGTCGGTGTCCGTTGGTTGGTCGGCGAATAGCTGGACCAGCAAATTATTAACGCTATAGAGCACGTGATAGGCTAAAAGTTAAAGCATACTAGTCGTCAAAAATTTTAGCGATTAAAAATTAAGCCAAATAACCCATAAAAAATTTGATATAGGGAATACGTAGGGATTAACTATGACAACGCCACCTTCTTCACAACCAGATGATGCGCCATTAGATCATCTTAATGTTCGTCCTACTGAATCGGGCATAGAAGGCTTAGACAGTCTAACCTTTGAAGTTATTGAGCAAGAAGTTGCAGATGGCCAGCCTGTTGTCAGTCGCGGTGTTTATCTGGCGCCTAACTTAATTACCACTTTGTCATTACTGTCTGGATTTTTCTCTATCCTTTCGAGTATGCAGGGTAATTATTACAAGGCAGCACTCGCTATCTTTTTATCCGCAATTTTAGATGGCGCTGATGGACGTGTGGCACGTATGCTTAATGCGCAAAGTCCGTTTGGTGAGCAGTATGACTCATTGGCAGATATGCTTGCGTTTGGGGTGGCACCTGCGATTTTAATCTATAGTTTTGCGCTGCAACCACTTGGGCGTATTGGTATTGCTTGTGCTTTTGTATTCACTGCTTGTGCGGCATTCCGTCTGGCTCGATTTAACGTACAAATTGGTGAGGTTGATAAAAGATTCTTCGTTGGATTGGCCAGTCCATTAGCCGCTATCTTAGTGACCAGCTCAGTGATGGTATCCATCGATCACAATCAATGGATAGGTGTGTACGACACTCAAGTGATGGTGCTTAGCGCTATTTGGGTCGTGATTTGCGGTTTATTAATGGTCAGTAATTTAAAATATTACAGCTTCAAAGAGTTTGATAAAAAGAAAGTGCCTTTTGTAGCCTTAATCTTTGCTGTGCTGGTGATGGGCGTGGTTTTATATGATATCCCAGTGGGTATCTTAGCCATCGGTATTATCTATGCACTGTCAGGTATTTTATCGACCCTTAAAGCTAAGATGACTCATTAAATTCTTCGCGTATTAGAATCAATGGTAAATTGTGGTGCATATTGCACCACAATTTGTTTGTAAGCACATCCAAGAGCAGGCATATCAGTAATGACGCATTCCTCTCAAGTTTCTAACTCATCCTCTGTATTAGTAAAAGCATTTTTGCAAGCCACGCGACCACGTACTTTCCCATTAGCGATTGCCAGTATTGTTTGTGGCAGCAGTTTGGGCTTATCTCAATTAGTCACTTATGATTCGATCGGATGGCATAACTGGCTGGTGCTGATACTCACTTTTTGGGTGGCTTTGGCATTACAGATTTTATCAAACCTGGCTAATGATTATGGTGACGGGGTCAAAGGCACTGATGACTTGCGTGATGCGTCGAGTCCACAGCGTATGTTAGCAGGCGGGCAACTGCAGCCTGAACAGTTTAAAAAAATCATTATCGGATGGGCAGCACTTACTTTTTTCTCTGGCGTACTGTTAATTGCACTTGGCTTTGATAATTTAAGTGATTTTCTATTGTTTTTAGCCTTTGGTATTATCGCTATTTTAGCAGCCATGGCATATACCATGGGAAAACGTCCTTATGGATATCGTGCGATGGGGGAGGTGGCGGTCCTACTGTTTTTTGGTTGGTTAGCGGTGTTGGGTAGTGCCTATTTGCAAACTCAACAATTCAATATCGCTCATCTGATTGTTGCCACTGGCTGTGGCGGGTTAGCGGCCTGCGTATTATTCGTAAATAATATGCGCGATATCTATAGTGACAAACAAGCAGGCAAAATCACACTGGCGGTTTTGTTAGGTGACAGCCGTATGCAATCGGCTTACGGTCTTTTGTTTATGGCGTCTTATCTGTGTTATCTACTATATGCCATTAATTTTAATTGGTATACGCTGTCTGTATTGTTGGTCTATCCCTTAGCGTATAAGCATATCCATACTATCCACCGTATTCGGCTCAAAAACCTATCAGATAATAATCAAACGATGCGTGTTGATACCGTCTTGATTGGCAAACAGCTTAAAGCCATTGTGATGATAACGCTGATCATTAACCTATTATTTGCACTAGGTATGATTATGAGTCATCTAATATAAACCGTTATCTATCACCTTTTGGTGACAGTTAATAATTAGTCATGAATAATAGCCAACCTAATATAGCTAATAACTAACTAACAAACATAGGTAATAATAGTAGTGATTCAGGTAAACAAGCTGGCTTACTATATGAAAAATTAGAAATAACGCGATTTAGATGTAGTCTCACAGGCTAATTAATACCAATCTAAAATAAATCCAAATAAACCCTTGACGGTTGAGATAAAGTCGCTATAATACACGACCTAATCAAGACAAAGCGAAGCGAGAGTGGAGTGGTTAGGTGATAAAAAACTTAGCAAAAAGTCTTGACAAGAAAAATAAAGCGTCTATAATACGCACCTTATCGGGACAACGGAAGCGACCTTTGGGTTGGTCTGGTGTTTTGGTGAAATGATAAAGATTTAGATTTTAAAATATTTAAATCTTACCGAATAAAAAAGCTTGACAGATATTAAAGTGATGATATACTGGATGGCTCGCAAGTAACACTAACCATCTTAAATTAAGAATGAGTTTTTGATTACATGCACAACTTACCTTGGACGACAAGATAAGTCAACTATTTAAAAGCTAAAATCAAAGAACAACTTGTGTGGATTTTTGCTAATACAGAATGCGATAAGAAATTATCATTCATTATTAGTAGAAAAACTCGAAGTTAATTCATTATATGAAACATACGGAAAGCAAATTTGCTAGTAACGAATGAGCCAAGTTTAGAAGCTTCTTTAAAGAGCTTCATAGCAAGATTAAACTGAAGAGTTTGATCATGGCTCAGATTGAACGCTGGCGGCAGGCTTAACACATGCAAGTCGAGCGGAAACGATGGGAGCTTGCTCCCAGGCGTCGAGCGGCGGACGGGTGAGTAATACTTAGGAATCTGCCCAGTAGTGGGGGATAGCTCGGGGAAACTCGAATTAATACCGCATACACCCTACGGGGAAAAGGGGGCGCTTGCGCTCTCGCTATTGGATGAGCCTAAGTCGGATTAGCTAGTTGGTGGGGTAAAGGCCTACCAAGGCGACGATCTGTAGCTGGTCTGAGAGGATGATCAGCCACACCGGGACTGAGACACGGCCCGGACTCCTACGGGAGGCAGCAGTGGGGAATATTGGACAATGGGGGAAACCCTGATCCAGCCATGCCGCGTGTGTGAAGAAGGCCTTTTGGTTGTAAAGCACTTTAAGCAGTGAAGAAGACCTAGTGGTTAATACCCATTAGCGATGACATTAGCTGCAGAATAAGCACCGGCTAACTCTGTGCCAGCAGCCGCGGTAATACAGAGGGTGCAAGCGTTAATCGGAATTACTGGGCGTAAAGCGAGCGTAGGTGGTTTGATAAGTCAGATGTGAAATCCCCGGGCTTAACCTGGGAACTGCATCTGATACTGTCAGGCTAGAGTAGGTGAGAGGGAGGTAGAATTTCAGGTGTAGCGGTGAAATGCGTAGAGATCTGAAGGAATACCGATGGCGAAGGCAGCCTCCTGGCATCATACTGACACTGAGGTTCGAAAGCGTGGGTAGCAAACAGGATTAGATACCCTGGTAGTCCACGCCGTAAACGATGTCTACTAGTCGTTGGGGGACTTGATCCCTTAGTGACGCAGCTAACGCAATAAGTAGACCGCCTGGGGAGTACGGCCGCAAGGTTAAAACTCAAATGAATTGACGGGGGCCCGCACAAGCGGTGGAGCATGTGGTTTAATTCGATGCAACGCGAAGAACCTTACCTGGTCTTGACATATCTAGAATCCTGCAGAGATGCGGGAGTGCCTTCGGGAATTAGAATACAGGTGCTGCATGGCTGTCGTCAGCTCGTGTCGTGAGATGTTGGGTTAAGTCCCGCAACGAGCGCAACCCTTTTCCTTAGTTACCAGCGGTTTGGCCGGGGACTCTAAGGATACTGCCAGTGACAAACTGGAGGAAGGCGGGGACGACGTCAAGTCATCATGGCCCTTACGACCAGGGCTACACACGTGCTACAATGGTAGGTACAGAGGGCAGCTACACAGCGATGTGATGCGAATCTCAAAAAGCCTATCGTAGTCCGGATTGGAGTCTGCAACTCGACTCCATGAAGTCGGAATCGCTAGTAATCGCGGATCAGAATGCCGCGGTGAATACGTTCCCGGGCCTTGTACACACCGCCCGTCACACCATGGGAGTTGATTGCACCAGAAGTGGGTAGCCTAACTTTTAGAGGGCGCTCACCACGGTGTGGTCGATGACTGGGGTGAAGTCGTAACAAGGTAGCCGTAGGGGAACCTGCGGCTGGATCACCTCCTTAACAAAAGCATTCGGTTAGCAAGAATTCACAACAAGTTGTTCTTTGATTTAGCAAGCTCTGAAGGGTCTGTAGCTCAGCTGGTTAGAGCACCGTGTTGATAACGCGGGGGTCATAAGTTCAAGTCTTATCAGACCCACCATTATCCTATACGGGGCCATAGCTCAGTTGGTAGAGCGCCTGCCTTGCACGCAGGAGGTCAGGAGTTCGACTCTCCTTGGCTCCACCATAATAGGTGCAGATAATCAGAGTGGATAAAGTAGAATTAAGTGATTATTTAGTTGTTAAATAATAAATTACTTACTTCTGTTTTATACAGAGAATATATGACGATCTGATGAAGACGTTATTACTATTTAAAAACATAGATATGAGTTGTAATACGGTTAAACGATGAATCATTCACTGAGCCATTGTTTAACCAGTAACCAACCTTTTAATGACATCAGTTGTTATCCCAAGGGGTTGGTTACAAAGTAAAGAGAACTGAATCAAGCGTAAATTATCAAGGTGATATCGTTATAATTGCTGAACATAAGACCCTTTGGGGTTGTATGGTCAAGTAATTAAGCGCACATGGTGGATGCCTTGGCAGTCAGAGGCGATGAAAGACGTGACAGCCTGCGATAAGCTTCGGGGAGGCGGCAATATCCTGTGATCCGGAGATTTCTGAATGGGGAAACCCACCCAGTGTAAGCTGGGTATCCTAATTTATTAGGAAGCGAACGAGGGGAAGTGAAACATCTCAGTACCCTTAGGAAAAGACATCAAATGAGATTCCCCTAGTAGCGGCGAGCGAACGGGGAGGAGCCGACGGATTTATATGTAGAAGAACAGTGTGGGAAAACTGGCCATAGTGGGTGATAGCCCCGTATTCGAAACATATAATGAAGCATATTAAGTAGTGCGGAACACGAGAAATTCTGTATGAAGATGGGGGGACCATCCTCCAAGGCTAAATACTCCTGACTGACCGATAGTGAACCAGTACCGTGAGGGAAAGGCGAAAAGAACCCCTGTGAGGGGAGTGAAATAGAACCTGAAACCGTGTGCGTACAAGCAGTGGGAGCACTCTTGCAGTGTGACCGCGTACCTTTTGTATAATGGGTCAGCGACTTATATTCTGTAGCAAGGTTAACCATTAGGGGAGCCGTAGGGAAACCGAGTCTTAATAGGGCGTTTAGTTGCAGGGTATAGACCCGAAACCGAGTGATCTATCCATGAGCAGGTTGAAAGTGCCGTAACAGGCACCGGAGGACCGAACCCACTGTCGTTGAAAAGCCAGGGGATGACTTGTGGATAGGGGTGAAAGGCTAATCAAACTCGGTGATAGCTGGTTCTCCCCGAAAGCTATTTAGGTAGCGCCTCGGACGAACACCATTGGGGGTAGAGCACTGTTTCGGCTAGGGGGTCATACCGACTTACCAAACCGATGCAAACTCCGAATACCGATGAGTGATATCCGGGAGACACACGGCGGGTGCTAACGTCCGTCGTGGAGAGGGAAACAACCCAGACCGCCAGCTAAGGCCCCAAATTCCTAGTTAAGTGGGAAACGAAGTGGGAAGGCATAGACAGCTAGGAGGTTGGCTTAGAAGCAGCCATCCTTTAAAGAAAGCGTAATAGCTCACTAGTCGAGTCGGCCCGCGCGGAAGATGTAACGGGGCTCAAACTAGGAGCCGAAGCTGCGGATTTGAACATGTTTCAAGTGGTAGGGGAGCGTTGTGTAAGCCTGTGAAGGTGTATCGTAAGGTATGCTGGAGGTATCACAAGAGCGAATGCTGACGTGAGTAACGATAATGCGAGTGAAAAGCTCGCACGCCGGAAGATCAAGGGTTCCAGTCCAACGTTAATCGGGGCTGGGTGAGTCGACCCCTAAGGCGAGGCCGAAAGGCGTAGTCGATGGGAAATCGGTTAATATTCCGATACTTGTTTATGATGTGATGGAGGGACGGAGAAGGTTATGCCAGCCTGGCGATGGTTGTCCAGGTGGAAGGATGTAGGTAGACGGCTTAGGTAAATCCGGGCTGTTAATACTGAGATCTGATAGCAAGCTAGTTTACTAGCGAAGTGGCAAATACCATGCTTCCAGGAAAAGCTTCTAAACTATAGTCATAAACGAATCGTACCCTAAACCGACACAGGTGATCAGGTAGAGAATACCAAGGCGCTTGAGAGAACTCTGCTGAAGGAACTAGGCAAAATGGTACCGTAACTTCGGGAGAAGGTACGCTGTCGATGGTGAAGGACTTGCTCCGTAAGCTATTGACAGTCGCAGATACCAGGCTGCTGCAACTGTTTATTAAAAACACAGCACTCTGCAAACACGAAAGTGGACGTATAGGGTGTGATGCCTGCCCGGTGCTGGAAGGTTAATTGATGGGCTTAGCGTATGCGAAGGTCTTGATCGAAGCCCCAGTAAACGGCGGCCGTAACTATAACGGTCCTAAGGTAGCGAAATTCCTTGTCGGGTAAGTTCCGACCTGCACGAATGGCATAATGATGGCAGCGCTGTCTCCAGCAGAGACTCAGTGAAATCGAAATCGCAGTGAAGATGCTGTGTACCCGCGGCTAGACGGAAAGACCCCGTGAACCTTTACTACAGCTTTACATTGAACTTTGACCTGACTTGTGCAGGATAGGTGGGAGGCTTTGAAGCAGATACGCCAGTATTTGTGGAGCCAACCTTGAAATACCACCCTGGTCATGTTGGGGTTCTAACTCAGGTATAACAATACCGAGGACAATGTATGGTGGGTAGTTTGACTGGGGCGGTCTCCTCCTAAAGAGTAACGGAGGAGTACGAAGGTGCGCTCAGAACGGTCGGAAATCGTTCAAAGAGTATAAAGGCAAAAGCGCGCTTAACTGCGAGACCCACAAGTCGAGCAGGTACGAAAGTAGGTCTTAGTGATCCGGTGGTTCTGTATGGAAGGGCCATCGCTCAACGGATAAAAGGTACTCTGGGGATAACAGGCTGATACCGCCCAAGAGTTCATATCGACGGCGGTGTTTGGCACCTCGATGTCGGCTCATCTCATCCTAGGGCTGAAGCAGGTCCTAAGGGTATGGCTGTTCGCCATTTAAAGAGGTACGCGAGCTGGGTTTAGAACGTCGTGAGACAGTTCGGTCCCTATCTACCGTGGGCGTTGGAAATTTGAGAGGATCTGCTCCTAGTACGAGAGGACCAGAGTGGACGAACCGCTGGTGTTCGGGTTGTCATGCCAATGGCATTGCCCGGTAGCTACGTTCGGATTGGATAACCGCTGAAAGCATCTAAGCGGGAAGCCAACCTCAAGATTAGATTTCCCTTAAGAGCCGTTCAAGACTAGGACGTTGATAGGCAGGGTGTGGAAGCGCAGTGATGCGTGTAGCTAACCTGTACTAATTGCTCGTTTGGCTTGACCATACAACACCCAAGTGGTTTTAGTATGTCGCCAATTATTTCGATATCATCCTGATGATTAACTTGATTCAGGTTCTTGATATACTAGTCAATACAAAGTTAAGTAAATAACTTAACCAACTCATATCTATACCCCCTTTGCTGACGACAATAGCACGATGGAACCACCTGATCCCTTCCCGAACTCAGAAGTGAAACATCGTAGCGCCAATGGTAGTGTGGTTCGCCCATGTGAGAGTAGGTCATCGTCAGCTCCCTATACCTAAAAGCCCCCGCTCAGAACGAGCGGGGGCTTTTTCTTTGTGTAAGATTTATCTAACTTGCATAAAAATTTCATTTAAGAGATTTTATCTTGCGCTCGGGTTAAAGCAGTGCCTTAACTCCCTTTTTGTTCAGGTCATCGTCAGCGTCCTATACCTAACACCCCTTCGCTCACTCGAAAGAGAGCTTTTCATTGGCTTATTTATTGATAATAATTTATAACTATAGATAGTTAACTTAAAGTTTATTGAGATAGCCTGATGATATTTGCGGAAACGGAAAAATTGTATTTATATGGCAGCTGTGACGATGTATATTATCATCGATAAAAAAAGCAGCGATATCATATTTACTGATAGTTTTTACGGTGGTCCATCTTGTGCTTTAATTGATCCAAATAACAAATATGCAATTGTAGCTGGTAAGCATTTAACTCTTTGGGATTGCTATGAGGTTAATGCTAAGCTCACAAAATTTGAAACAGAAGAGTTTTGTTGGATAGAAAGACTAAGGTTAATCAATGAAGATACTATTCAAATACTATTAGATCCATGGTTTCAATATAGTGCTATATGGGAATTAATAGTTTCTAATAGGTCCTTATTTAAAATTTCAGATTTTATGAAGTATAAAAACTTACCTTATACTGATAATATAGTTTGGTGATTCATGATAAAACCACTATTTGAACCTCATAGTGGATTGTATATTTGTGAATTTTGGCTTAGGAAGAAACCTATACGCACATCAATAGTCCAATACAATGCAACTTACGCACGTAAGCCTAACATCTACAACCAAATCATTACCGATGCGCTAACTGATAATCATGGGAAGGGAAAAGCCTTTTCACCTACAGACTGAATAGCAACTAGGCTATACTTAAGATTAGATCTATCTGATTTAGATTATGCTAATTACTTTGATCTTGATGTAACAGTAATCTTGCAGTCTCTTCATGAAACTCTGCCTGAAGATATGCTTGAAATTGATACATTAATTTCTAGTAGGAATAACTATTTATTATCTGTCATAGGATTTTGAATATGCCCAAGCAAGTAATATTTCTAGCAGCCGGGTTCTTATTCTTCGGCATACTGCCTTTACCTTATGGCTATTACACACTATTAAGGCTTATTAGCTGTGCTGTGTTTGCTTGGGCTGCGTATGTCACCTTTGAAAAGCAAGAAGCACTGCTTCCTTGGATTTTTATAGTTTTGGCTTTACTATTTAATCCGGTGATAAAGGTTTATTTAGCTAAAGAGACTTGGGCAGTGATCGATTTTTGTTGCGCAGTGTTTCTTCTTATTGTAAGTCCTAAGCTTAAAGAGGGAGTGTAGAGGTATTATGAACAAAGAAAGTCTTGGTAATACAGACGTTAACCATACCAGTAGACTACCGTTCTCACAGGCCTGTGAAAATAATAAAGATCCCATCCTTCAAGTATTACAGCAAGAGCTTCGGGGTTACAGCCATGTGCTTGAGGTAGGTTCTGGTACAGGACAACACAGTGTCTATTTTGCACCCAGATTGCCTCATTTACAGTGGCAAACCAGCGATGTGGTTAATAACCATCGAGTTATAGAGGTATGGCAGGATAGACATCCTGCGCCGAATTTACATGCGCCATTGACTTTTGATTTGAACAGTGATGATATTCCTTTGCCAGTGAGCGCAAAAGCCGATTCAGAGACTAACTCTCCCTATGACGCGGTGTTTACTGCCAATACTTTACATATTATCGGTTGGCTTTTAGTGGAGCGATTATTTGAATTGGTAGGAGAGGCTTTACCTGCTAAGGGTAAGTTTATTGTCTATGGGCCGTTTAATGAGAATGGTCAATATAGCAGTGATAGCAACCGTCAGTTTGATAGTCATCTACGTCAGCGTGATCCTAATAGTGGCATTCGTGATAAGAACGATCTAGTCGCTTTAGCCAAGCAACATCAGTTGATTTTGAGTCAGCAATATAAGATGCCAGCGAATAACGAGATATTGGTATTTATCAAAAACTAGTATTTCGTAACAGCTAGTCGAATAATGGATAACTTTAAATCTATTTGTCCTATTAAATATAAAAAACGCGATAAGAGTCTTATCGCGTTTTTTTATTAAGTTAACTCAGCATAGTCTTTATAAGAACTTTTTTAGATAGTATTCATTTAATAGTGCTTTAAGCCGATGGTTCTTAACTGACCCTGTTTATCGACATCTTTGACAATCAATGACCACTCATCATCAACTTTTACCGTGTCACCTGCAACCGGTGCTGTTTCTAGGTTGTCTTTGATATATTCTGCTACGGTCTGCTGCCACATGTTAACGGATTTATTATCAAACTGATTAGTGTTGTCAGTTGTAGATGAGCCATTGGTCAAGGTTGCGGCCTCAAGCTGATAATCTTTAAAGAAAGGCAGGTCACCTAGTTTGACATTAGGCGAAATCATCCAGTCGCCATAGAAGTTTTCAGACTCTCGTCTGTCTAACTTAAAGTCATTAAAGATACGTGCGATTTTGGCTGCATGATCACCTCGTAAGCCATACCAAACCCTATCGCCAAACTGTAAGCGCGTGTCCCTATCGACAATGACAATTTCATCGCCTCGAATTAACGCAAATACTGCGATTTCATCGGTATTTATGGTTGAAGATATTGCCTTAGGGTGACGGCCCTTGGCAAAGGCACCGACTTTTACTTCAAACTCATATAAGGTAATGCTTGCTTTGTCAGATACCCAAATTTCGAGCTCCTCTTCAGGCTCAGCAATTTTAGGGATACGAACTTTGAATAAGTTTGACATAAACGGAATGCTGCTGCCTTGTATTACCAACGATAAAATAACCACACCGAAGGCAATATCAAATAGTAAAAATGCATCCTCTACATCAGCAATAATAGGTAAAATGGCTAGGGTAATAGGGACCGCGCCACGCAGGCCAACCCAAGAAATAAAACCAATTTCTCGATATTTAAAGCCAAATGGCTTGATACCAGTAAACACCGCAATCGGACGAGCAACAAACACCATAAACGCAGTAATTGCCACAGAATAGTGCCAAACGTTAATCACGTTAGAAGGGGTTACCAGTAGCCCCAATACGACGAATAGCACCGCTTGTGATAGCCATGCAAAGCTGTCCATCACGCGTAGGACATGTTCGGTCGCTCGAACACGGTTGTTGCCAATGATAATACCCGCCAAATAAACCGCCAAAAATCCACTACCATCCATTAAGTTAGTGGCAGCAAATACGCTTAGACCTGCGGTCAAAATTAAAATGGCATACATGCCTTCAGCAAGGTGAACTTTGGGTAGTAACTTAGATAATAAATATCCTGCCAGCAGCCCCATTACCATACCAAAGCCAAGCTGCTCAAGTAACAAACCGACAAAGCCCCAAACTGTTTGACCTTCAGGATCGACATTTAAAGCAATCAAGCCGGTCACTAGTAAGATTGCAGCTGGGTCGTTGGCACCGGATTCAAGCTCTAGCGTGGCTTGCACCCTATCATTGAGCTTAACGCCGCCATTACGCAGCAATGAAAATACGGCGGCCGCATCTGTTGAACCGACAATGGCAGCCATTAGCAACCCAATACGCCAGTCAACATCCAGCAGCCAAGTGACGAATAGACCCAGTACTAAGACGGTTGCAAACACCCCCCAAGTGGCAAGGGTAATGGCAGGCTTCAGACCCACTCTAAATGACTGAAATGAGGTGCGTAAACCACCATCAAGTAGGATACAGGCGAGCGCAGCTTGACCTAAAAAGTTGGCCAAACCGTATTGTGAAAACTCAATACCCAAGATACCTTCTTCACCGGCAAGCATGCCCACCGCTAAAAATAGTAATAGTAAGGGGATACCCAAACGTGCGGATAAGGTGCTGGCCAAAATACTGGAAAAAATCAGTATTGAGCCGACTAAATACACAATATTTAGGGTTTCCATCTTATTAAAACACCTTTAAGTCTAAGTCATTTAAGAGGGGTTACCGTCCATGGTACTGTCTTTTGATTTGTCGATATTGAATCCAGTTGAGTAGGATAAAGGCAATCGCCCATAATGCTAATATGTGAATAATATAACTGCTGACATTGGTTAGCGATGCGCCCATCTGGTTTAATTGCACTGAGGCGTTCATGCCAGAAGTAGAAGGGAAAATCCAACGTACGTATTGTAAAGGCTCAGGTAGCTGGGTTACTGGCCAAGGGTAACCGCTTAAAAAGAACATAGGTAGCGAGCTAAAAATTAAAATCTGCATACTGCGCTCACGTTCTTTAAACCACATACCCAAAAAACAGCCCAGAGTGGCAACGGTTGGTGTATACAGGGCCATAAACAGCAAGCTTCCGAGCATGTTGTGACCACGCGGATAGTTTTGGAATGAAAATACCCAGCCATAATAAAAACAGGCCATGCCAAAGGTCACTGTCCCTAAAGCCAATATACGACCTAACCAGCCTAATATGGTGGCATTTTGTTGCTTCTTTTCATACCAAGTACCAATCAATAAAGCGGTACCCATCAATAAAGTCTGCTGCAAAATTAAAATAGCAACAGCGGGCACCACATAAGCACCATAGCCTTCAGAACGGTTAAACAAAGGATCAATGCGTAAAGGCACTGATTGAGTGCCCGCCTCAGCATTATTGAAATACGCCCCTTTTGCCACATCGCGCTTAATCTCGACGCCCGCTGATACGGTGCCTATCGCTGTCGTGAATCCCATTTGGATTTGTTTGTTTAATAGAAAATAACTGTTGTTTCCCAGTACTGAGACATGCGCAGGTTTATTAGCATACACATCGCTTTCAAGATGGCTTGGAATGATTAAATAACCAGCAATCTCATCTTGATACATAGCATTTAACGCTTGCTGCTCGCTAGCGTAAGGCTGCACGCTTAAGTTGGGGCTGGCGTCACTGTAGCGGGTGATGGTCTTTGAGAGCTCACTGCGATCATAATCCACTACGCCCACTGGAATCTCTTTCACCACTTCACTGCGATATGGCCAAGGGTAGAAGAAGCCATAGATAATGGGTGCAATCACCAACATTAACAGCACGCCTTTGTCTTTGAAAATAGAGGCAAGCGTGCCTAAAAAACCATCAAAAAATCGGGCATGGGTTATATTAGATTTTGACGACGGATGTGGGTCGTTGCTGTATTTTTTATCCTTGTTAGGTAAATCAGACATTATCGAGCCCCCCAACGCTGTGGATTTTTAAAGGCGCGCAGACACAATAATGCAGCAATGACTAAGGTAACTGCGACAGCAATGATTAAACCAATTAGAGTGGGCAGGGCCACTGATGTTGGCGCGAGCATTTGCAATTGCGATAAATGCACTTTTAAATAATGAGTCAATGGCAGTGCATTGGCCCAGCGCTGTGCGCCCTCACTCATCGCCATCAATGGGAATGTCACACCGGCAAACGCAAAGGATGGTGCAGATACAAAGCCTGTAGAGGACAATCCCATACGTAATGAGTAACTGGTGAGGGTAAAGATAGCGCCAAGCCACAATGAGACCATCATTAATGCCACAAAAGCCACAAATACCATCAGCATGGCAGTCAATGAGGCAGGATGAACAGTTACCGCTAGCATCACCATTAATCCGCCCCACAACATATAAAATAACAACGCCCAAATTAGCTTGCCATTTAATCCGACCACTAACGCCAAAATAGACACTTTAGTCGGCATGCGCGGTTTGGCGCTTTTGTTAAGATTTAACCGGTAGCGGTAGTTTGCATCTTTTAAGCTAAAGGCAGTGGTGGTTAGTTGATTATCTTTGCGATAGGTTTGTTGTTTTAACGACTGGTAATCCACCGGCATTTGCCAGCTCGGATGCAAATTAGCATGCAGGGCTGCCAGCTTTTGTTCTGGTGGAACGTGTTTGAGCGTCTTAAAATCAGGGTAGGGCATGTCAGGATAAATCATGGTGTGATACCAGATCGAAAACGTTTTATCTCTAATTTCACGCCCAATGGTAGTGGCGCCAATGACCATTGCCAATATGTGTAGTAAAGCTGGTATGACGGTGGATGCCAAAAATTGCTGATAGTTAGCGCCGATATTAAACAAACTGATACGCTCAATACCAATAGGTGAGTAGCTGACTTTTGCCTGCTCGCTGTGGGCGCCTTGCTTTACCAAACGTTTCATTTCAGCGCCGGCAGACAAGGTACCCACTACCGTCTGTACTCCTTTTTGCACAATACCTGAATGCGTACCATACTGAGCATTGACTTTTAGCACCACAGGCGCAGGTTTACCTTTGTTCAGCTGTTCCGAAAAGTCATGTGGAATAATCACCACCGCATAGACTTGCTGATCTAAGATGGCAGCCTGTGCATCAGCACTGTTTTGGAATATTTGCTCAACTTTTAAATCGGGACTGGTGTCCAAAAATCGAGTCAGTGTTCGGGAGTAACTGCTCTTACTGTCATCAATGACCCCAATCGGCACATCGACTATATAGGGCTTGGAGAATATCCACCAGGTACCTAAAATGGTGAGTAGCGGCAGCCACAGTAGCATCACATAGTCCCAAGAGTTGTGCAGCAAAAATCGACCCTCATAGCGTGCACTACGCAAGAAGACTGAAATCAGCGATGACTGCCTGTTGTCTTTATCGCCAAACACAATAGAGGGCTTTTGGCGAGATGACGTTGGGTTGTGACTACCTTGGGACTGGGACATAATCAAGCCTTACCGTAGCAATCAATATTAGCGACGCTTCGTTGCGCTAGTCTCTGAAGCACTGTCTTGTGGATCAAGTTGTACCAACACACTCATGCCAGAACGTACTTTTGGATCTGCCTTTAGGGGACGGGCTTTGACTTCAAAGGTGCGAACATCAAAGTTATCTTCGCTATTGGTCGCACGCCAAACCGCAAAATCAGGCATGGCTGCCGTATTAAATACTTTAAACGTCATTTGATAGGGCGCGTCGGTTTTTGATAAGGCAGGAATTGTTGCCTCAAATTGTGAGCCAATACTAAAGTGATTTAAGTTGTCTTCGGTGACATTGAGTACAACCCACTGATCATTGAT